>JAIXZD010000382.1 GCA_027489895.1 Planctomycetaceae bacterium | reverse complement strand
TGGCCGTGTCGGAATGCACTTCCCCTCGCTGACGCGTCGGGCTGCAATCAAGAACTCACTCCCACGTTCACTGACGCGAAACCACAAGCCGTTCGGATAAAGCACGTGGCCGCGCGGTCTGATCTGGGACTCGGAGGGACTCGAACATGAATCCGACACAGTTGCGCAAGCTGGGCCTCGCGGACGAACAGATTCCACTGGCGATCAAGACGCTGCAGGACGGCATCGCCACCGGTGCGTTTTCGAGCAAAGAAGTGAAATCACTGTTCAAGGCCGTCGTCGAGGCTCCCTCGAACTACCTGGCCGATGCGACCTTGGGCCCGTTGGCGCAAGCGCTAATTGGTGCCCCGCCCGAGCCGCCCCGCGCCCCGGCCCCCTACCGCGTCTGGGGTTCGCAGATCGACGACGGAACCCGCAAGCAGATGAGCGACGCCGCCTCGCTGCCCATCGCCGTCAGCGGTGCGCTGATGCCCGATGCGCACATTGGTTACGGGCTGCCGATCGGCGGTGTTCTCGCCTGCGACAACGCGGTCGTTCCGTATGCGGTCGGGGTCGATATCGCCTGTCGCATGAAGCTCTCGATCCTCGATGCCGATGTCGACGCGCTCGCCAAGAAGCCGCTCCCCTTCGAGCAGGCACTGGAGCAGGGGACGCGGTTCGGCGTGGGGAGCACGCACGAGCGGCCGCACGACCACGCCGTCCTCGACGCCGACTGGACCGTCACCCGCGTGACGCGCGAGAACAAAGACAAGGCCCGCAAGCAGTTGGGAACGTCGGGGTCGGGGAACCACTTCGTCGAGTTCGGCGTGCTGACGGTGGGCGAGCACGCCTCGCGGCTGGGTCTGGAACCAGGCCGCTATGTCGCGCTACTCAGTCATAGCGGCAGCCGGGGGACGGGGGCGTCGGTCTGCAGCACCTATTCGGCCATCGCCCAGCAGCGCCTGCCTCCGCGTTACCAGCATTTTGGCCGGTTGGGCTGGCTCGACCTCGCGAGCGAAGCCGGGCAGGAGTATTGGGCGGCGATGAACCTGATGGGCGAGTATGCGGCCGCGAACCACGATGTGATCCATCGGCTGGTGTCGAAGCTGCTCGGCGCGAAGGTGCTGGCCGGAGTGGAGAACCATCACAACTTTGCCTGGAAGGAAACGCACGATGGGAAAGAAGTGATCGTCCACCGCAAGGGGGCGACGCCGGCGGGGGCGGGGGAACTGGGCGTGATTCCCGGTTCGATGGCGACGCCCGCCTATGTCGTGGCGGGGAAAGGACTCGCGGAGAGTTTGAACTCCGCCTCGCACGGTGCGGGGCGGGCCATGTCGCGCACAAAAGCCCGCGAGCAGTACACCTGGAACGCCGTGCGGAAGGACCTGCTGGCGAAGGGAGTCAAAGTCCTCTCGGCCGGGGCCGACGAAGTGCCTTACGCCTACAAGGACATCGAACAGGTCATGGCCGAGCAGTCGGACCTGGTCGAGGTCCTGGCCCGATTCGACCCGAAGATCGTCAAAATGAGCGACGACGGTCAGGCGGAAGACTAAGGGGCGCGAGCTGACGTGGGCATTCAACGTGGGGATTCGCAGTGGCGAGCCGACCCTGTAAGGGGTCGGTGGGGTGTTCGAGTCAGAGTCGACAGCGATTCCCTCCGGGCGCTGACGCTTCCGGCTCCCAACGACATCTCTTCACCGTGCCGTCACGCTCCCCGTAATCGAATCTCTCCAAGCACGGTCCTTGCTCGCCTGTCCGCCGCGAATCGGCCATACTCCGGGAACTGCACAGACGAAGTCCGCACGTTCAGGAGTGTTTCGATGATCTGGATTCGCCCGCTCATTCTGGTCGGCCTCTGCCTGGCGACGACCTTGTCCGGAACGACGACCGCCCTCTTCGCCGCCGACGAACCCAAGGCATTCCTCACGGCCCAAGCCGCCGGTCCCGACTTCGTCATTCAGGGCGAGTACGCGGGGACAATCGGCGACAAGACGCCGGCCGGTGCGCACGTGATCGCGCTGGGCGACGGAGCATTCGATGTCGTCATCTACGCCAAGGGTCTGCCCGGGGCTGGATGGGACGGCAAGACGAAGGTCCGTCTCACCGGCAAAACGGCCGAGGGCAAGACCCTGTTCACCGGGACCAATTTTACTGGGGAAATCGCGGACGGACTGTTCCGCGGAACCGGCGATGGCGCCGCCTTCGAGATGAAACGACTGGACCGGACCTCGCCCACCCTGGGACAGGCCGCTCCGGAGAATGCGCTGGTGCTGTTTGACGGCAAGACCACCGACGAATGGGAGAACGGCCGCGTCACCGACGACGGGCTGCTCATGGTGGGAACCCGCACCAAACGCAAATTCTCCAGCTACACCCTGCACCTGGAATTCCGCACCCCGTTCATGCCGAAGATGCGCGGCCAGGCCCGAGGCAACAGCGGGATGTATCTCAACGATCAATACGAGTGCCAGGTGCTCGATTCGTTCGGACTGACGGGTGAAAACAACGAATGTGGAGGTTTCTACCAGATCGCCAAGCCGCTCGTGAACATGGCGTTTCCCCCGCTCTCGTGGCAGACCTACGACGTCGATTTCCAGGCCGCCGTCTATGATGCCCAAGGCACCAAGCTGGCCCCCTCGGTCGTCACCGTGAAGCAGAATGGCGTCGTCGTCCAGGACAAGCTCCCCCTGCCGAAGTTCACGCCGGGCGGAGGTCTTTCCGACGAATCGAAGCCTGGCTCGCTCTACCTGCAAGACCACGGCGACCCGGTCCACTTCCGGAACATCTGGATCCTCGAAAAGAAATAGCCACGAATTTTGGTGGACCGCTATTGTTCACCACCAAGGCACAAAGGCACCAAGAAGAAAAGAAAGAGAGTGCCTTGGCGAGCCGACCCTGTCAGGGGTCGGTGGAACTTGTTTTGTGGGTGCCGGCCTGTTGCCCTGATCTGCCTTTCCTTGGTGCCTTTGTGCCTTGGTGGTTAGCAAATACGTTCGCGTTGGTTTCGTCCGTTGGAGAGTTTGCCTGTGTCTGGTCCGCCGCGTCCCCCCGCCAATCTGCCCGAGCCGACCGTCAAGATGAGCGGAGGCTGGCACTGCCTGCATCTGTTCTACCGGATCAACGAAACCGCGCTGCGGCAGATTCCCGAGGCAACGCGCCAGGCCGGGAGAGAACTGCTGACGGAATGGCTGAACCCCGCGCGCCCAGGTGCGCCGAAGCGGATGCAGACCTCGGTCGTGGCCGGGCATAAGGCCGACCTGCAACTGATGCTGATGGACGAAGACCCGCTCCTGCTGGAAGGCATCGCCAGTGGCCTGCGGAAATCGCCCCTCGGCCCGGCCCTGGAACTGGTCTGGTCGTTCGTCTCGCTCAGCGAGATTTCCGAGTACGTGCCGACGCTCGAACAGTACGGCGACCGCCTGCGCCTCGAAGGGACCGACCCCGCCTCGCCCGCCTTCGCCGCCAAGCTCAAGGCGTACGAGGCCCGCGAAGTCGTCATGCGCCAGCAGCGGCTGTTCCCGGAATTCCCCGAGTGGCCCTGCTGCTCGTTCTACCCAATGAACAAGATCCGCGATCCACACGCCAACTGGTACACGCTCCCCTACAGCGAGCGGATGGAGATGATGACCGAGCACGGCAAAAGCGGCATGACGTTCGCTGGCCGCGTGACGCAGGTGATCACCGCCTCGACCGGCCTGGACGATTGGGAGTGGGGCGTCACGCTCTGGGGCCGCACGCCCGAATACATCAAGGAGATCGTCTACACGATGCGGTTCGACCAGGCCTCGGCCCGATACGCCGAGTTCGGACCGTTCTACATGAGCTACATCATGCCCGCCGGCGAAGCCCTCAAGCAAGTCGGCCTCTAACCCCGTTGTAGCGGAAGCGGTGACGCTTCCCCCGCGCAGCGGCCCTCGATGAGTGGTCAGCACCTCTCACCCAGCCCACTCGCGCCGCCACGCCTCACGCAGCGCGGGCAGGCCGTTCGTCCGCGTCCAGTTCGCTCTCTCGAGCATACGCCAGCTCGTTCTCCAGCGCCTCCACCCGACGGGAGAACTCGGCCAGCGACTGTCGCACCGTCTCACTCGTCTCCCGCAACCCAGCGGAAATCAGCGTGACCACTCCCAGAAATAGCAGCATCTGACCCGCCGTCGCCACGATCCACCCGGTGGGAGCGTAGTCGGCCACGCCTCCGAAGTAGCCCAGCAGCACCAGAATCGAGCCGACAAATAGCGTCACCACCCCCAGGTAGGCGAACATCTGCCCCACCAGCGGCAGCCACCGATCCGAACCAGAATCATCGACATCTGCCAGCGCCACGGCCCTGGCGCGATCGCCGTAAACCGGTCGGGCCGACGCCAGATGGAACGGTCGCCGCGCCCGCGTCGCAGCGGATGCGACCGGCGGATTGGACGAAACGGGCCCCGGATTTCCCCCGGAGGCCCCTTTCAGCTCGCCCGAGGAGACCGTCCACAACTCCCGACCCGGCGAACCGGCCGGTCGAAAAGGAATCGGCTCACGATCGGCATGCGACGGAGGGGGCAGGGCGCTAGCGGGTTTGGGAAGGCCCAGCGGGTCGGAGGCATCTTCCTCCGCCCATTTCGCCAGCAATTCCCGTGGATTTCTGGCCGGTCGGGTCGATTCCGAAGCGGGCGGGGGGAGCGCACTCCCCCCCGGTTGGCGGACCACGTCCGTGCCGCAGGCCGTACACAGCAGCCGCCAGTCACTGGCAGACGCCTCGGCAGCCACTTCGGCTTGGCACTTGGGACACCACATCCGACGGGTCTCGAACAGGGACAGCGGGAAATCGACCAGACCGGCGGAATACCCGAAAACCCGTCAACCCGGCAAGTTCAGTCCGTCAACTCCGCTCACCACCGGGTTTCACTCACCACCAAGGCACCAAGACACCAAGGAAAGACAGCAGGGCAGACACCAACGCAGCCCCCGACCACGGAACGCGACGCTCAGGCGAGATACTCAGGCGACCCACAGATTTCGCGGAGAATTCGGCCAAGAGCGGAACGTCCCGTGGAACCAACGCTCCCCACGATCGACCACTTTTGACTTTTGACTTTGCGGGCGAGCAGCCCGCCACGTGCCTTGGTGGTGAATCAAAACCTCCCGCCCCGGCAAAACCTCAGTCGGCCACCTCAAAGATCGCCTCGATCTCGACCGAGATGTTGTTGGGCAAAGGCCCCATCCCGACCGCGCTGCGGGCGCCCTTGCCCGCCTCACCGAACACGTCGACCATCAGGTCGCTGTAGCCGTTGATCACGAAAGGATGGCGGTAAAACGTGGGGGCGGTGTTCACCATGCCCAGCGTCTTGATCAGGCGGGTCACCTTGTCGAGCGAACCGAGCTGGGCTTTGAGCGTCGCCAGGATCGCCAGCCCCGTCACACGGGCCGCCTCGATCCCTTCCGCTTCGGTGAGGTCGGTTCCCACGACTCCGGTGATGTACGTCCCGTCGACTTTGAGCGGGCCATGCCCCGAAACGTACACAAGATTCCCCACCCGGGTCATCGGAACATACGTCGCGACCGGCTTGGGGGGGGTGGGCAGTTCCAGCTTCAGTTCGGCCAGGCGGGCTTCGGCACTCATGGGGGATGCTCCGGACATCGGGGAAGGACAGACTCTGTTCGTGTACCGGATGGGGTCGCGGTTTGCAAACGGGGCGACGCTGACGTAATTTGCGGCGTAGCTTCCGGGCGGGTCATCTCCCGGGTCAACGCCGAGTCAACTCTGTCGCGCACGCACGCTAAGGGACGCCATGCATCCGTTGATGATTGCCGCCGGGATCATCTTCTGCCTGTTTGTCGGGTTGATCGGGACGATCATCTTCTTCAAGTATTTCAATCTGTGGTTCCAGGCCTACACCACAGGCGCTAGCGTCAGCATGACCTCGTTGATCGCCATGTCGTTCCGCAAAGTGAACGCGCGGGCGATCGTCGAAGCCAAGATCATGTCGAAGCAGGCCGGGCTCGATACGACCAACGAAATGACGACCCGCGCCCTCGAGGCCCATTACCTGGCCGGCGGCAACGTCAAACGCGTCGTCCAGGCTCTGATTGTCGCCCACCGCGCCAAGATCGACCTGAACTGGGACACGGCCGCCGCGATCGACCTGGCCGGCCGTAACGTGCTGGAAGCCGTGCAGACCAGCGTCGACCCCAAGGTGATCGATTGTCCGGATTCTCGTCGAACCGGCCGGGCCACGCTCGATGGCGTCGCCAAGGACGGGATTCAACTCAAGGCGCGGGCCCGCGTGACCGTGCGGACGAATCTGCGGCAGCTCATCGGTGGGGCGACGGAAGAAACCGTCATCGCCCGCGTGGGTGAAGGGATCGTTTCGGCGATCGGGTCGTGCAAGACGCACAAAGAGGTGCTCGCCAATCCGATGCTGATCGCCAAGGCGGTGCTCGACAAAAGCCTCGATTCCCAGACGGCGTTTGAAATTGTTTCCATCGATATTGCAGATATCGACGTGGGCGACAACGTCGGTGCCCGCCTGCAGGCCGACCAAGCCGAGGCCGACGTCCGGGTCGCCCGGGCGCATGCCGAGGAACGCCGCGCCATGGCCGTCGCCACCGAACAGGAAATGAAGGCGCTCACCCAGGAAAACCGCGCGAAACTGGTGCTCGCCGAAGCGGAAGTCCCGTTGGCGATGGCAGAAGCATTCCGCAGTGGGAACCTGCGTGCCGGTCAGCCCTCCGCCTGATCCCGCCCCAAATGGGGTTGAAGGGGAGCCGGAAGCGTTAGCGCCCGGAGGCCAGCCGATTCCCGCTCGCCCCCCACCCGGAAAGTCATCAAAACAACCGTCTCGCCCGCCTCACTCCCCCGCTGATTCCGACGAATCGGCGTTGGTCAACCGCCCGGGCGTCCGATTTGGTCGAATTCCTGCCCCACCGCGCCTGTCGAACGCGGAATGCCTGTGGCATCGGAGTTGCATGTTGTCTGGCGTCCTCGGGAACAACGCAAGCCGCGATCGCTTGCATTCGATCTTAGAGGGAGAGACCATGAGGGTAGGTCGAGTGGTCCTGCTGCCGGACGGGATGTCCGGTGATGACGCGAATGCTTTCGTCCCACGCCTGGCTTGTCGCCCGGCGCGAAGGCGTCACAGGGATTGTGCCGAGCGTTCCAACGATTCGGGCTGTGTCGACTGACCGACCTGGGGGAGTTCCCCACGGTTCCGTCCGTTTACCCCGTCCGGAATGGGAGCCGATTCACCCACCGGCAAGTTGATCCCCGTGATCCAACCTGCCCAGCCGCCGAGCACAGCCATGCAGGAATTCAATACCCAACAGCGACAACTGATCCTCGAAGGCCTCCGGTACGTGCGCAGCTCGCGCCGCCTCGCCTTCCGCGAACCGCTCGCGCCCCCCGACCAGACCCGCGAGGGCGACATCCGGATGATCTCCGAACTGATCGCCGAACTCTCGGATTCGAGCGAGTCAGCCGTCTCGTCGCGCTAGCAGCATTCGACGCAGGTGGTTCCAAGACGCCCGTAGCGGAACGCATAGCGGTCCCGTAGCGGAACTCGTGAGAGTTCCCAAGACCCGCGCCAACACCCTCGACAGCAACACGAGTCGACCCCCAGGGCCTTCGCCTCATCGCATCCTGCGCCGGTGGTCCAAACGCGGAGCGGCCCCCCCGCTCGTCCGTAGCGGAACTCGTGAGAGTTCCCAAGACCCGCGCCAACACCCTCGACACGACCGCAGGTCGCAACGCCGAGTCAAGCCGCGCTAAACGCCAGCGCCAAAGTCATCGTCCTCCTCCGGACGACGATTCTCCGGCGGAGCCGGAGGTGCTGGCGGCGCATCCGCAGGCGGACCAGATTTCGGCCCCCCATCCCGGCGCGGTCCCCGGGGTGGTCGCCCACCCTGCCCACCACCCTGCCCACTACCTGGGCTCCCTCCACCCGGCGCTCCCCCCGGACCAGCTCCGCGCGGCCCGCTCCCAGGCCCCCTCCCACCGGGACCTGCCCCACGATCAGGCCGGCTTCCTCCCCGACGGTGATCCGCACGCGGCGCGCCCTCACCACCAGCCCGGCCGCCATTCCCTCGATCTCCCGACCGATTCCCACCACCACGCTCGCCCCCCGAGCGATCGGAACGCGGCGGCGGAGCCGTCCGCGACGTTGACTCGTCCGTGGCCGACGACTCCGTAGCAGTCGCCACGGCCGCCCCCGGTTCGTCCGCCCCGCGCTCTTCCGTCGCGACGCCCTCCGGCCCGTCTCCGCCACTCGCGACATCGCTCGTCCGCTCATCCGAGCGCTCGTCGCGTTTCGGCTTCCCCAGCACCGTCAGCACGTCCTTGGCGTCGATCACCAGCATGCGCCGGTCTTCAAACTGCACCAGCAGCTTCTTGGCGAGCAACTCGTGATTGATCACCTTCCCCTGACCCTGCTTGGTGACGACCAGCACCCCGATCGCCGGTAGCTCCTTGCGATGCGCTTCGTAGGTGTCGTACTCGTACCGCAGACAGCATTTCAGCCGCCCACACCGACCGGAGATCTTGTTGGGGTCGAGCGTCGCCTTCTGCAGCTTCGCCATCTTCATCGAGACGGGCGGCATCTCCCGCAGATGCGTGTTGCAGCAGACCGGTTTGCCGCAGTCGCCATAGTCGGCGAGAACCTTCGCCTCGTCCCGCACGCCGATCTGCCGCATCTCGATCCGCATCTGAAACTTGCCCGCGAGAGCTTTCACCAATTCGCGGAAGTCGATCCGGGCCTCGGCCACGTAGTAAAAAACCAGCCGTTCCCCGCCAAAAATGTGCTCGACATCGACCAGCTGCATCTGCAGCTTCGACTGTTCGATCAGCTCCTTGCCGCCGATGAACTGCTCGCGTTCTTTCCGCGTCAATTCATCCGCCTTGAGCCGGTCTTCCTCGGTCACCACCCGGACGATCTGCCCTTTGGATTCGGTCGTGCCCAGCCATTCCCGGGTCCGTTCCGACGCCGGGCAGAGCACCTCGCCAATCTCGTGACCCCGATCCGACCGCACGACAACCGACTGCCCGCGCTCGAATGGCTCGCGGCCGCGAACGCCAAACTCTGCCACATGACGAGTCGTTCCGTAGCGAACGACATAACGGCTCGGAAGTTCCATATCGGGCAGTATCAACAGGCAATATCGGGACAGGCCGCCGGTGGAACGCACCGCGGACAGAATGATCAATCCAGATCGACTCGGGCAATCAGTTTCCGAAGATCCAGAAGAGAACCCCAAGGATAGCAGATTCCCCCCCTCAAGGGACCGTCTCGACCCCGGGAGCCGGAAGCGTCAGCGCCCGGAGGACAATCACCCCTTTACCTTCGACTCACCCGCACAGCGAACAAACCAGGCGAGCCGCCCCTCGTCGTACACTCCAGATCGACGGTAGCGGAACTCGTGAGTGTTCCCCCACCCTACCCGCGAAACGCATGCGCGACATGCTCGACGACCGGATCCCCATCGGGCCTCCGGTCGATGACCGCCACCACATCAAACCGAATCCGCGGCGACGCCTGCGAACTCCGCGACCGCCTCCGAGGCTCTGCGAGATACGCCTCCGCGAGCCGAATCAGACGCCGTTGCTTGCGGGCGTCGACGGCCTCCAGCGGATGCCCCTTGTCCGTCCCGCGCCGGCACTTCACCTCGACAAACACCAGCCACTCGCCATCGCGGGCGATCAGATCGATCTCGCCCAGCCGCGTTCGATAGCGACGCTCCAGAATCACGAAGCCGTTCGACTCGAGGTGCCGCGCCGCAAGTCGCTCGCCATAGTCGCCAGACGACTCGCGTGCCGTGCCAGTCCCGCGCCCAAACCACCGGCCCCACGCGTTCCGAACCCAGCGATCGATCCCACCTGGCCACCAGCCCGCCATGATCCCGATCTCACGCGGTACGGAGATTCACACGACGCACTCGGCCCGGATCGAAGCGCGCCAGAGCCGATCGCACAAAAGATCACAACCATACAAGAAAGCAAACCGGCAACGCTCGCAAGGAACGTTGCCGGCCCGATTTCGATGTCACTGCGCACTTAGGCAGCCGAAGAACACACGCGGCCGATTACGACGGCTTGGCGGCCTTCAGCTTCGCGGCCCGAGCGGCCATCTCGGCCTTCGGACGGCGTTCGACCAGTCGAACCGCCTTACCAATCCGGTCACGCAGGTAGAACAGCTTGGCGCGGCGAACCTTCCCGTGCCGGACCACTTCCAGCTTCGAGATCTTCGGCGAGTTGACCGGGAACATCCGTTCCACACCCTCACCCGCCACGATTCGCCGGACGATGAAGCTCTCCCGCGTTCCGCTCCCGCGGGTCGCGATCACCACACCGCTGAAAATCTGGATGCGCTCCTTGTCGCCTTCCAGAATTCGCAGGTGGACATTCACCGTGTCCCCGATCTCGTACACCAGCTTCTCTTCCGGCTTCCGCAGGCTCGACTCTTCGGCGATCTGCAGCAAAGTCTTCTTCTGTTCTTGCTTGGCCATTTCTCGATTCCCTTGCCAGACGCGCCGAACGGCACTCTTTGAATCACTCTGGTTAAATCGCTTCCGCTGAACTTGCTCCGGTGAAGTCAACCTGGCTCAACCGGCCAGACTCTCACGAACCAGGCAACGATCGCCCGGACTCACCTCACCGGCCCACATCACTTCTCACGGGACCACAACCAGCCCCGCCAGCTTACTCGTTCTCGTATTCATCCTCGGTTCGCAGAATCCAGGGTGGCCCTTCGCCCGGCGACAACCGGGGATGAACCTCATCCTTTTTCCGCTTCCCGTCAACACCTGTTCGCTCACCGCCGGCTGGAAGTGACAGGCTCCCATCGGAGCCCGCTGCATTCCGTCCCGCGTCTTCACCACCCGCTTCGCCCCGCGACCGCTCCGACCGCACACGCTCGGTTTTCAGTCGCGACTGGGCCTCGCGCCACACCTCGATCTCCGCATGGTTCCCATTGACCAGCACTTCGGGAACAACCATCCCCCGAAACTCGCGTGGCCTTGTGAACTGCGGATACTCCAGGCAATCGTCTTTCGCGAACGACTCGTACCGTGCACTCGTCTCGTCACCGAGAACGCCCGGAACCAGCCGCATCACCGTTTCGATGATCAGCATCGCCGGAACTTCGCCGCCATTGCAGACGAAATCCCCAACCGACACCTCGAGTGGCCGCAGCCCCTCTCGAATCCGATCATCGAACCCTTCGTACCGGCCACACAGCAGCACCAGCCGCCGCTGCCCGGCCAACTCTTCCACCAGCCTCTGGTCCAGCCGCCGCCCTCCAGGCGTCAGCATCACCAGTAACCCCGGCGCTTCTCCCTGGGCCTGCACATGCTCGACACAGTCGAACACAGGCTGACAGCGAATCAGCATCCCCGGACCACCACCAAACGGTTTGTCATCGACCGTCTGATGTTTGTCCTCGGTCCAGTCGCGGAAGTTCCAGCGGTGAATCTCGACCAGGCCTCGATCGATCGCCTTTTTGAGCAGGCTCTGACCCAGGTAACTGTCGAACAGGGCCGGAAACAATGTCAGGAGATCAAAACGCATCGCCTGCCACCGACTCGCGAAACCCGCTCACCCCGTCAACTCCGCCCCCGACCGACACCGCGTTTCCACAGGGCATATTCTGCCGTGCTTATTCCGCGGCCGGTGTTTCTTCGGCCGGAGCCGCTTCGCCTTCACCGGCCGGAGCCGCGGCGACCGCGAGTTCCTTGGGCTTCAGCGCCGGCGCGGCCGCCTTGGCCTGACCGAAACTGTTCGTCTTCACCTTCTTGATGAGCGTGGCGACATGCTCCGAAGGCTGGGCACCGACCGAAATCCAGTATTCGATCCGCTCCAGGTTCAGCGTCACCCGCTTCGCCTTGTCGTACACCATCGGGTCGTACGTGCCCACTTCCTCAATCGGCAGGCCCTCACGCGCCTTCCGACGGTCGATCACACAAATCCGGTAGTACGGCCGATTCTTGCGACCGAACCGCTTCATTCGAATCCGAACTGACACTTGAATCTCCTCCAGTCCAACATCCCGGCCGGCCCACAATCGGAGCCAGGCACCGGAAAACTCGTCCCGTGCGCCCTGCCCAGACTACCGGCGGTTTCGTTTCCGCTGAGCCTTGGCCTCTTTTCTCGCCTTTTTCTTCTTCTCTTCGGCTGCCCGTCGGTCACCCACCTCGGGTGCCGTCCGCAGCTTCGGTATCCCCATCTGGGACGTCGGGTCGAAAAACCCGGCATTGCCCATCTGCCGCATCGCCTGAAACCGCTGAATCGTCCCCATGCCCGACATCTTCTTCATCAGGCCCGACATCTCGTTAAACTGTTTCAGCAGACCGTTCACCTCGGCCGGAGCAACCCCCGCACCCCGCGCGATCCGCCGCCTGCGGCTGTGATCGATCAGGTCCGGATTCAGCCGCTCTTTCGGCGTCATCGAACTGATGATCGCCTCGACGCGTCCCATTTCCTTTTCCGGGTTGATGTTCATCGCCCCAAACGATTCGGCGATCTTCCCCATCCCGGGAATCATCTTCATAAGGTCCATGATCGAGCCCATTTGCTTGATCTGACCCATCTGTTTCTGGAAGTCCAGCAGCGTGAAACTGCCGCTGGCCATCTTCTTCTGCTGCTCTTCCAACTGCTCCTGCGAGAACTGCTGCTGGGCCCGCTCGACCAGCGAGACCACGTCCCCCATCCCCAGGATGCGCGACGCCATCCGCTCGGGATGGAACAGCTCCAGCTTGTCGAGCTGCTCGCCCACGCCGATGAACTTGATCGGCACGCCCGTTACCGACTTGATGCTCAGCGCCGCGCCACCCCGCGCGTCGCCATCCAGCTTCGTCAGGATGCAGCCATCGAGCTCCAGCGAGTCGTTGAACGCCTTGGCGCTGTTGACCGCGTCCTGCCCCGTCATCGCGTCGGTCACAAGGAAGATCTGCTGCGGCAGCACCTTGCGATCGATCTCTTCCAGCTCTTTCATCAAGGCGGCGTCGACATGCAGTCGACCCGCCGTGTCGAGAATCACCACCTGGACGTCCAGCTTGCGGGCCTGCGCGACCCCGTTCTGGCAGACCTTCACAGGCCCCACCGACGGGTCTTCCGCATGCACGGGCACGCCCAGTTGGGCACCCAGAACTCGCAACTGCTCGATGGCCGCCGGACGCTGCAGGTCGGCCGCAACCAGCATCGGTCGCACGCCTTGCGACTGCAACAGCTTGGCCAGCTTGCCGCAGGTCGTGGTTTTCCCACTCCCCTGCAGCCCGCACATCATCAGGACGGTGACATCGCCCTTGCGAAGCTTGATCTCGTGATCGACCGGCCCCATCAGGGCCGCCAACTCCTGATACAGCAGATGCACAAACTGCTGCGACGGGTTGACCGATTTGAGCAGATCCTGTCCGAGC
The DNA here is from genome assembly GCA_027489895.1 of Planctomycetaceae bacterium. Lineage (GTDB taxonomy): Bacteria > Planctomycetota > Planctomycetia > Planctomycetales > Planctomycetaceae > JAIXZD01. The sequence continues at coordinate 6,096 of JAIXZD010000382.1, read as the reverse complement.
GCGGCCGCCTTCACCCGATCGGTGAACTGCTGCACCACGTCATAATTCACATCGGCTTCCAGCAATGCCTGCCGCACTTGGCGCAGACCGCCGTCGATATTGCTCTCAGTCAGTTTTCCGCCCATGCGGAAAAACGACAGAGCGGAATCGAAACCGCGTGTCATGGACTCGAACATAACCCCTCAACCCACAATAGGTTGTGAACAGGATGGCCCCTTAACGCCTGGCGCAAGGCGGACCGCTCGCCCGAAAAGCGAACCAGTGATTGTAAAGCCGGAGGCCGCCGTTGACAACCGCAGAGCCACCCAGTTCCGTGGGCTTTCGCATTGTTCCACACGCGCTGACACTCCCGCCCGTGCCATGCTTGCACCGTTTCGGGGCAAGCATGCCAACCACCAGACGGAGTCCCACAAACGGATCCGGCGTCTCCTTCTGGAGTTCGTCAACGAAACGACGTGAGCCGCTCGCATGCTTGCCCCGCAAAGCCGGTGCAAGCATTGCACAGTCTACACCGATCGCTCCCGTCGCCCCAGCAGGTCGTCAACCTCCCGCAACCCGATCAATCTCGCAACCACCAGAAACACCGCGATTCCGCACGCCACAGCGAGAACCGTCTGAACGGCCACCCCTCCCACCGCAACCGGCGGAAGCAACAGCACCCCGTAAGTCGCCCCCGCCATCCCCAGCGTCGCCACTCCGGTTTTGGCCGCGGTCGCCCCGATGTCCCGCCACTCCAGCCTGCCAAACCGCGCCTGGAGCAGCGCGACCAGCAGCCCCACCTGCAGCGTCGACGAGATCGCCGTGCTCCACGCCAGCCCCCGCTCGCCCAACGGCCAGATCAGCAGCAGATTGAGAATCACATCCAGCACCAGCGCCGCCAGCCCCACCCGCAGCGGAGCCAGACGCTCGTCGACCGCGTAAAACCCCCGAAACAGCACCGGAATCGCGCAGTACGCCCACACCCCCGCGGAATAAGCCGCGACCATCCCCGCCGTCCGGGCGGCATCGAGCGTCGTGAACTCGCCCCGCGCATAAATCGCCTGGGTCAGAGGCCCCGCCACCAGCATCAATCCCACGCTCGCAGGCAGGCCAATCGTCAGCACCAGCCGTAATCCCAAGCTCAAATCCTCGCGGAGCGACTCGAACTCGCCCCGCGCGGCGTGCCGCGCCAGCCTCGGGAACAGCACGGTTCCCAAGGCGACCCCAAACACCCCCAGCGGAAAGTGATACAGCCGCTCCCCGAAATAGATCGCCGAAGTCGCCCCCTCCGCCAGGGGATATAAGGGTGCCCCCGGCAGCGCCATCCGCGCTTCGGGTTGCCCGGCCGGATGCGAGAACCCCCAGGCAATCGCGCTATCGAGGATCGTCGTGATCTGGGTGATCGACAGCCCCAACGCCACCGGCACGACCGCCCGGGCGATCTCCCTCAGTTCGCCCCCCACCGCCCCCCAACCACCGCGCCAGCGAAAGCCCAGCCGCACCAGCACCGGCAGTTGCAGCGCCAATTGCAGCACGCCCGAAATGACCACGCAGACCGCCAGCGCATAGGCCTGAGCGACCCGGTCCGGCTCGAACCACGGGTCGATCACGAAAATGCTCGCGATCCACGCAACGTTCAGCACGATCGGCACAATCGCCGGCCAGCGGAACTCCCCCCGGGCATGCAGGATCGCCGTGACTTGCGCCGCCAGACAAATGAGCACCGTGTAGGGCAGCATCATGGCCGTCAGCCCCAGCAACAGTCGCGTCGACGACCCGGCCTCAAACAGTCGCTGCAGCCACCAGCAACTGACCGCGACGATCCCCACCCCCAGCGAAAGCCCCACCGCCAGCAGCGCCAACACGGCCGAGGCGAGCCGCCACGCCGTGTCTTTTGACTCGCCCGAATCGCGCTCCCACGCCCGCGTGAACGCCGGCAAAAACGCGGCCGAGAGCGCCCCTTCGCCAAACAACCGGCGGGCCAGATTCGGAATCCGAAAGGCCAGGGAGAACGCATCCATGACCGGCCCCAGCCCAAACAGCGAGGCGGTCGCCATGTCGCGAAACATGCCCAGAAACCGGCTGAGAATGGTCGTCGAGACCACAACCCGCAGCCCGGAAAACAGCCCCACCAGACCCGCCCGGCGTGCCGCACCAGGGTTCGGAATCAACGATGGGGGCTCGTCCGCGGCGATGGTCGGCATCCTGCCAGAAAAATCGAGTCCCGATCGCGGGGTAGGGTGGGCATTGCCCACCACTGCTCACCAACCCCCACCTACTCAACCACTCTCCCCCGGCTTCAACCGACGCGATGAACGGAACCGCCGCCGGGTCAACAGACTTTGGCAACACCGGTGAGCAATCCAGTTGCGTTTCGGCAGGCCATGCCGGTGAGCTCTGGTGGGCAGTGCCCACCCTACGGCGTTTTGGTCGATGTCCTCTATTTCGCCCGCGAATCAGCGGGGAAAATTCGGGTCCATGCGCGCCCGATTCAGGTCGAGCTGTTCAAGAATCGCAATCACCCGGTCCATCGGCAGGCCCCATTCGCGGGCCCAGATGATGATATCGAGGTTCTCGTTCCCCGCGCGAGCCCGGTCGAGAATCCGGTCGAGCAGCAGGTCCCGCTCGTGCAGCAGCTTCGAGATCAGGCCGAACCGGCCGGAATCGAATTCCGTGTACGGCTTGGCACCCGAAACGTGCTCCAGCAGTCGATTGCGGCAGTAAATGCCCCAAAACTGGTAATACCACTCAGCCATTGCGGCCGAGCCGAGGTCCATGCCGCGCTTCTGGCTCTCAATCCATTTGTGCCTGAGCGCTTCCTGCAGGCCATCGTCATACACGCTGGATGACTGCACCACACTCCCCCTGGCACAACAAGCGCTCGTGCCAAAAGACCAATCGCCGACCGCCACGCATAGGCGACTCCCACCCTGGGAGGCTCCGGCCTTCTCAATTCACACCTGCCAGACGCCCAAGGCCCCCGCGAACAGGTCACAAGAGACCTCAATCACCGGGGAAAACGCATAGCAGTTGGGGGATATTAGCCGAGCTAATGCCCCCTCGCAACAGCTTCCCGCCCCTCGGAAATCGCTTTTTCGCGGATCACTGTCTATACGTTTGTCCCGTATCCCCTCGTGCCATGGAGGCCGAGGTCCAGGGGCGCTCCGCTTGCAACCGGGTCAGTTATTGACCCGGCTGCCCGGCCCATTCGCCGTCCGGGCGGCCTCCGTGCCGACCTTCGATTGGCCACCCTTCGAGGGGTCAGTGCGGGGCGAACCGTTGACAATGTTTCCCTCAGGAACCTTCCCGGCCGCTGGCTTGCCGCCACGAGCCGGCAGGTCCGATCCATCGCCTTCATACACCCGCTGTTTGTACCCCTTGGGATTGAACTCGAACGGGTTCCCTTTGATCAGCGAGGCAATCCCGTCGAACCCGTTCTTGGGCACCAGCTTCGTGAACGTATGCACGGTCGTCTGATTGCCCGCCGGGTCGACCAACTGCACGGCCCGAGGCAGGAATGTCTCTTTGTCGAGAATGATGATCGCGTCGCTCCACAGCGCCGCGTCCTGCTGCATCCGGGGTTTGGCATGAATCCAGACTTCGCCCTTCTGCTGGTCGTCCCGCATCAGGGCCAGGAAATACCGCTGACGGGCCTGCTCCGCCTTCATTCCAAACAGGAAGGGCAGCGGGCCATTCATGATGTTTTCGCCGCGATCTTCCGGCGGAATCGGATACCGGTCGAATTCCTTGCGGTCTTCATTCACCTGAATCACTTCGGCCCCGGTGCAGACCCACAGTTCCGGTTCGTGTGGCTTGAGCGTGTACTCATTTCCGTCTTTATCGACCTTTCGCGATTTGGCCCCCTTCGGGATGACCGACGGCTCAACCTCATATCGCCCTCGATCGGGCGACTCGTAATAGAGCTTGCCCTGACCCTGTTTTTCGATCGAAAAGGTCTTGTCGTACACGTACCGGCGATGTTCGCCGTAAAGCGCCACGATCTTGCTCGAGGCCGCCTCCCAGTCTTCCAGGATGACCTGCAGTTCCTTGGGCAGCGGATCGACGCGCAGCGGATCGGCGGCCGGCCGTTCCAGGCCGGCAGCCGGTGCGGCGGCGGCCTTGGGCCCTGCCGCTTTAGGGGCTGCGGTGCGGGCCGCCGGTGCCGCGTTGGTCGCTCCCGCAGCGGGAGTCGCCGCAGGCGTCCCCACTCGGGACCGTGCCGCAGGCGCGGGCCGACGTTCTGCCTGCTGGGCGATCACCGGACTACCGGAAACCGACCACACCAGGAACCAGCCAAATCCCGCTGTCAACGCGGCGTTCAACACCGAACCGAGCAAGCCTCGGCGGCGAGGGAGACGCATGTTCCATCCTTGGAAAATGTGGGCCCGAATGGCGGGACGAACCCCCGACGACTGTCGGGGAGGCGGGTCGCCCCCTGCCCGCAAACGAAGCCTGCCGGTCTCCGCAAATTCCACACCATCCTGGTGGAATCTCCGGGCGACTCAGCCCTCGGCGTCCATTCACGGCAAACAAAACCTTTCGCCCTGCCTCCCGGTTGCAGTTTCTGCAAACCGAAGGGCGGCCGGATTGTCACACTTACAAAATCGTCACCGCGACCAGACGCACTGCGATCCGTCACGGCGACCCTTCCTGCGCGGCGGAACCTACCGAATCGGAAAGAACGCCGCTACAGCAGTTCGATCCGGCGTTTTGAACCGCCAAGGCACCAAGGCAGACAATGCGTGCCAACTGCCAATCGACGCTGCGGAAAGACCGGTGGGACAGCCTTGTAGCGGAACGCGTGAGCGTTCCCCCTCCGCACTCAGCCGCTCCGCTCACTTACGCCTGGATGCCGACGTACATCAGCTTGCCACAGGTCCGGCAGAACAGAATCTCTCCCGACCGCAGCGCCACCAGCGTCTGCGACGGCAGCGACACATAGCAGGCCGAGCAGGAGTTCCCCGTCACCTCGGCCATCGCGTCGGCCGCATGCGCAGTCACCAGCCGGCGATACTGCAACTTGGGCTCGGCCGGCAGGAACTGCTCTGCCGCCGTGACCGCCAGCTCCAACTGGGCTTTGCGCTCGATCAGTCCCGGTTCCGCCGCCGCGACCTTCGCCCGCATCGCCGCTTCTTCCTGCTTGGCCGTCGCCAGGTCGGCTTCAAGTTGCTTCGCCCGTCCCTGCGCCGCTTCGATCTTCTCGAACGTCTCCAGAATCTCATCCTCGAGCACGCTCTTGGCCATCGTGTCGGCTTCCATCTGGCCGCGCAGGATGTCGTACTCGCGATTCGAAACCGCCTGGTTCAGCTTCCCCTGCAGTTCCGACAGCTTCGCTTCCAGCGTCTTCAACTGCAGCGTCTTCTGGTCGGCGAGCATCTTGCACGCCTTGACATCCTGCTTCCCCGCTTCGAGATCCGCCTGCTTCTGCTCGGTGTTTTGCACCTTGACCCGCACCAGACGCGGGCCTTTCGCCAGGTCATCCTGCACGCTCTTGAGGTCGCGAAGCAGTTCGTGCAGCTTGCGGAGATCGTTCAGGTTGCTGTTCGCCATGGATCTGTTTCTGCGGAGGTGTTCGAATTCCCAAGGGGCACAATTGTCGCCAAGTCGACTCCCGGAAGATAGCCGCGAGCACTTTTCCACCGCACTCAACCGCTCTGGCGCTGTTCGAGACGATGCTCGCGAACCAGGAGAGCCGGAAGCGCAAGCGCCCGGAGGCGATTCGTCGTTCGCTCTACGGAGCCGGTTTCAGTTCCCCCGTCTCGTACCGGGCGACCCGATGCGCGGCCATCAGAATCGCCTCGGTCGCAACCGCCAGCTTGTAGTTTTCCAACGCCGCCGTCGCGTCGCCCGCAATCTGTTTCTTCTGACCGACGAAGAACTCCGCCTCGCACGTTCGCGCGTCGAGGCCGGCCTCGGGACCAGTCTTCGCCGCCGCCCGCAGGCCCGCCTCGTCCAGCGTTCCCTTTAGAAACTCGGCCAGCTTGTGGACCCATTCGGGAGAAACAATCGCGTTCGTCAGAACCGGGTCGAGCGCCGTCGCCGCCTGGGCATCCCCCGCCCGGCTCTGGGCCAGCCACATCCACAAATAGACATGCGCCTGGGTTTTGTCATGCTTCA
>JAIXZD010000233.1 GCA_027489895.1 Planctomycetaceae bacterium | reverse complement strand
GGGCGTGGGGACCGTCGAGATCACGCCGCCAGCCGGTTACCGGATGAGCGGGTATTTCAACGAGCGGTTCAACACGGGCGTTCACGATCCCCTCTATGCAAAAGCGCTGGTGTTCCGCCAGGGGACCGCAGGCTTTGCGTGGGTCATGTGCGACATCATCGGCCCGGACCGCTGGGTCTCGTCCCAGGCGCGGAAAGAGATCGCCAAGCGAACGGGCCTGCCAATCGAAGGTGTGTTGATCCACGGGACGCACAGCCACACCGGGCCGCTCTACAAAGGCGTGATGCGGTCGTACTTCCATGAACGGGCCATCAAGAAGGACGGCAAGGACGCCGCCGAGGCCGTCGACTATGCCGAGTTCCTCCGGGAGAAAATCGTCGATGCGGTGCTGCTGGCCGATGCCAGTCGCCAGCCGCTCGTGTTGCGAACGGGTACGCTGCCGCAACCCGGGATCGCATTCAATCGGCGGTTCCACATGAAGGATGGAACGGTCCGATTCAACCCGGGACGACGCAATCCCGACATCGTGCGTGTCGCCGGCCCCATCGATCCCGACGTCTCCGTCCTCTCGGTGCAAACCGCTCAGGGGGAACCGATCGCCTGCCTGACCTCGCTCGCGCTGCACCTGGACACCGTGGGCGGCACGAACTACTCGGCCGACTATCCGTTTGCCCTCGAAAAGACGCTGCAGGCGCGGTTCGGCCCGAAGTTTGTGTCGCTGTTTGGAACCGGCACCTGTGGAGACATCAACCACATCGATGTCATGGGCGAGGCGCGGAAATCCGGGTCGGCCGAGGCGGCTCGAATCGGCGTGACGCTGGGCACCACCGTGAGCGACGGATGGGACGCACTCCAGCCGCTCAAGGCCCCGAAACTGGGATTCGCGGCGCGTACATTTGACTGGCCTATGCAGGAGTATACTCAGGAGCAAACCGCCGCGGCCCAGGCAAACCTCGCCAAGATCGGCTCGAGCGAACTGTCGTTCCTCGACCAGGTGACCGCAGTGAAGATTGCCGAGATCGCCGCCCGCAAGAAGGACCGCCCCGACGGCACCGTTTCGATGCGGGTACAGGCCTATCGCTTGTCAGACTCGGCCGCCGTCGTCGCTCTGCCGGGCGAGGTCTTCGTCGAACTGGGACTGGCGATCAAGCAGGCGTCGCCCTTCGCGTGGACAGCGGTCATCGAACTGAGCGAAGACTCACCGGCCTACATCCCGACCGAAAAAGCGTTCAAGGAAGGCAGCTACGAAACCGTCAACTCGATCGTGAAGCCTGGCGCGGGAGAGAAGCTGGTCGAGACGGCAATCGAACTCCTCTCGAAGCTGAAATCGGAATGAGCGACGTTCCCGGGCCCGCGTGTTGAGACAGGTGTTGAGACTGCGCATCCAGACAGGGCGGCGTCGATTCTGTTCGGGGAACGGTCCCATCACTTTGTTTTGAACTCGCTGTTGAGCCGGTGCTGGCTCCGGCGTTTAACGCTTCTGTTGCGGTCTGGGTGACCGCGATGCATCGCCGGTTCAGTGCGATGTTCAAGAAATTCTGAGTACCCGCGGAACCTTGTCAGGTCCTGAGGTGTTGAATCCGGAGTGACGCTCGCTGTGCGGTGCGTTACTCCGATTTTCTCCGTCGTTGGCCATCCGCCGCGACTCAACACCCCTCGTGTTCCGTGGGCGAACAAATGATTTCGTCCGCGCTGAAGCTGCGCGCCGCGTGAGGCGCGTGGGATCGGCGCAAGGTCCCAGGGGAGCGTGAGTCATGCGGAACTCGGCAGGCAATTCGTGGTTGGCGCGGGCGTTTTCTCTGGGGCAGCAAAGGCGGCGTCGCGGGGCGCTCGCGCCCACGTCTGGTCAGACAGAAGTTCTGGAACAGCGAGCCCTGTTGTCGGCCAGCCCGATTGGCGGCGAGGGCAACAACGTCTCGCATCCCGAATGGGGGACTCCGGGCTCGCAGTTTGTCCGCATCGCGGAAGCGGACTATGCCGATGGCATCTCGACACCGGCCGGGGCCGACCGCCCCAGTGCCCGCGAGATCAGTAACGCGATCGTCGACCAGGGTGACGACGGGAAAGTGAATCGCGACCTCTGGTCGGCCATGATCTTTGCGTGGGGCCAGTTCCTCGACCACGACCTCGATCTCACCAACACCGGGACGACCGAACCGCTCTCCATCGCCGTCCCCCAGGGCGACCCGTTCTTCGATCCCACGGGAACCGGAACCGCGACCATTAACACCCAGCGCTCGGTGTTCGACGCGGCGACGGGTCTTTCAGCCGATAACCCCAGGCAGCAGACCAACGCGCTGACGGCGTTCATCGATGGTTCAATGGTCTATGGTTCCGACATCTCCCGCGCCACCGCGCTGCGAACACTTTCAGGTGGCAAGCTGAAGACGAGCGAGGGGAATCTGTTGCCCCTCAACTCGACGACGTTCTTTCCCGACGGGCCGCTGGCCAACGCTGTCCCGCCGAACATTCCTGGGGACGAGGCCTTTGTCGCAGGCGACATCCGCGTCAACGAGAATGTCGTTCTGACGGCCATGCAGACACTCTGGGTCCGCGAGCACAATTTTCAGGCCACGGAAATCGCCCGGCAGCACCCCGACTGGTCGGACGAGCAGATCTACCAGGGGGCGCGGGCCCGGGTCGTCGCCGAGATTCAGGCAATCACGTACAACGAGTTTCTGCCGACGCTGCTGGGACGAAACGGCGTGGGCCGCTACGAAGGGTACGACGCGACGGTCAACCCCGGCATCGCGAACGAGTTCGCCACCGCCGGATTTCGCGTGGGGCATACCCTGCTGGGCGAGACGATCCGCTTTCTCGACAACGACGGGAATGAAGTTCATGCCGATGTGTCGCTTCGCGACGCGTTCTTCAACGTGGACCTGTTCAAAGAGGTCGGCGTCGACCCGCTGCTGAAGTTCATGGCCTCCGACCCGGCCTCAGACCTCGACAACAAGATCGTCGACAGCGTCCGCAATTTCCTGTTTGGCCCCCCCGGTGCCGGCGGCTTCGACCTCGCCAGCCTCAACATCACCCGTGGCCGCGATCATGGCCTGGCCGATTACAACAGCGTGCGTGAGGCGTATGGCCTGCACCGCGTGCGGGAGTTCAGCGAGATCACGCACGATGTCGCCCTGCAGGACCAGCTTCGCACGGAGTATGGCAGCGTCGACAACATCGACCTCTGGGTCGGAGCGCTGGCCGAGGATCATCGCCGGGGAGAAGGCGTCGGTGAGACGCTGCGGGCGATCCTGGTCGACCAGTTCAGCAGACTGCGGGCGGGCGACCGGTTCTGGTACGAAAATCAGATGAGCCGGGACGAGATCGCCCGGATCAATCACACCTCGCTGTCAGACATCATTCGCCGAAACTCGGGCGTCGAGAACATTCAGAAGGAGTCCTTCTTTTTCCGGGTCGAGATCACTGGCCGCGTGTTCCCGGATGGGACACCCGCGGGAACCCTGTTTGGCGAGGATGCGCCAGTCGACCCGTCCGCGCCGCCCGATACCGCGGCCCTCGACGATCAGTTCGCGCCACCCCTCGAAGACCAATCGCCCGTCGGCGCCAGACAGACTATGCCAGGCGGCCAGGGACAAGGTGGACCGGGACAAGGTGGACCGGGACAGGGCGGCAACGGCCCCAGCGGGCCGCGACGTCCGGCCCTCCCCCCACGTACGGTCCAATTGCTCGACGCGGAGACGGGCGACGTCATCGACGAGACGACCACCAACGCCCGCGGCGAGTATCGGTTTGATGTACGCGACGGACTGCGGACCGGGTCCTATCGCGTCCGACTGCTCGGCGCGGATGGGTCGACCGAGGACAGCCAGACGAGCGACGTCATCGACGTGACTCGCGGCTCGCAGCGGTTCGGCCACGTTGATTTCGGGATTCCGCCCGCGGGTCGCTCGAACGAAACGATCAACGGATCGGGCGACGCGAACGAACACCCCTCGAAAGTTCGCTTCTACCGGGCCTACAACCCGACCGTCGGATCGCACTTCTTCACGGCCTCGCAGGCCGAGTTTGAGAACTCGATTCGGGGCGGCTATCAGGACGAGTCGACCAACACGGACGGGTTCGAGATCCTAGCCGTGCAGGAGCCGGGAACCGTTGCGCTCTACCGTCTCTACAACCTTCAGACCGGGCGGCACTACTACACCTCGAACGCGGCAGAGGCCGATTTTCTGGAAGCGCTTGTTCCCGCACCGACCACAGGCCCCGACTCGCGTACTACGGGCTGGCGGAATGAAGGGGTCGCAGGCTACGTCTTCGCCAGCGATACGCCGGGAACAACGCCGGTGTACCGGCTGTACAACAGCCTCTCGGGCAGTCATCTGTTCACGGAAAGCGCAGCCGTCCGAGACGCCGTGCTGTCGATCCCCGGTACCACAGGTCAGGCTCATCCGTGGCAGGACCACGGCGTGGTGGGACGCGCCTTCGCCGTCACGGGAACCGCTGCCGGGACGGGAACTGGCTCTTTGGGAACCGGTTCGACCGGGACCGGTTCGACAGGGCAGACGCCACCCAGTCCGCCTGGTCCTGGCGGGCCGGGACAGAATGGCCCGAACGACAACCGCCCCACCGGCGGGACGTCAACCGGAGGCGGCACCACCGGATCCCCAGGTCCAAACGGCGGACTCGTCGGCGGTGGGACCGGGACGAATGGGCCGAACACGAATCGTCCTTCGGGAGGCACTGGTCAAGGCGGTCCCGGCCAAGGAGGACCGCGACAGGGCGGCCCAGGCCAGACGGGACCCGGACAAGGGGGTTCAGGACAAACGGGATCCGGGCCGGGAGGTCAACGTGGCCCTCAGGCGCGACCTGCGGCCCAGGCCCTCGTGCCCGACACCAGCTTGCTCGATTCGGTGTTTGCGAGTGCCGCCATGAACACCGAGTTGTAATCACGGAGTTGTGACCTTCGTGGTCTCATCCCGCTGCCTTTCCCTCGACATCGAGCAGAGGCGAGAGCAGTGGGGTGCCTGTTCGACAACGCATCACCCATTGATGTTCACCGATCCCAGGAAAGCAGTCACTTGACGGCAGCCTTCGGCCTCGCAACACTTCGATCCATGGGCTGGGAACCCTTTGGAACTGGCGGACGTCGGGTGGGTCCTCGACGAAGTTCGCTGGTTATGACGGATCGATGCCACGCTCTCCCCGGTGGATGTTTCGCTTGCGAGCATCCCGGCTGGTCGGAGCGTGAGAAAGTTCGCTTAGGACGAGCGTCCAAGGCAAACTTTCAGGGGCACCACCTCAAGCGAAAGGAGTGGAACGCTTGTTCGCCTCAATGACGTTGGTTGCAGTACTGGCTCTCGCGGGAGCCGAACCCGCCCAGGAATTGGCTTACTCGGATTACCGGGAGGCCTGGACGGTGGCGAAGGAAGAACGCCTGCCACTGCTCGTGGTGTTGAACCCCGCCCGCGATGCGGACGAAGTTCGGCCGATCGATCTGGCGGAAGTCCATGGAACGCGGCATCGCAAGCAGTTGCTGTCCCGCTACATCGTGGTGGAAGTCGATTGCTCGACCGAAGCCGGTAAAGACGTTCTGCAGCGGTTTGGCACGCCGAGCCTGCCGCATGTTGCGGTCATCGACCGCGATCAGAAGTATGTCCTGTCCAAGACGAGCGACAAGCTGTCGCCGGAAGACTGGAATCTGATTCTCGAAAAGCACCGGACCGGCGATTACACCCCGATCCGCGTCGTCTCGCAGACGGTTGTCTCGGGTTCGTCGCTGCCCTACTCGGGCTGCACGAGTTGTCAGCAGAACGCGATGCGGTTCTACCCGTAAGGGAAATCGTCTCCGCGAAGTCATCACAGATCGCCCGCCGGTCGCTCTCGATCGGCGGGCTTGTTTTTTAGACGTGATGCGAGAAGGGCGGGCGGGGCCGGGGAACTCTTACGAGTTCCGCTACGGACCAACCGTCGGTTACTTGCTTGCGGTCCGGCCGAGACGGCGAACCAGAGGCGATGTCGGGGCACCGCCAAACACCTGATTCCCCATGATCTGCACCGGCACAATCAGTTCCGGGAACTGGCTATCGTCGGTGAACAGGGTCACGGTGCTCCAGTGATTACCGGTGGGAACGTTCGCGGCGATGGTCAGTTTGACCTTCTGTTCGCGGTGTCCTTCGGTCGTCGTTTCGGCCGTCGCAATCTCCGCGGTGACCAGGTTCGACGAACATTTCGCGGCAAGCACCGTCGCGGGTTTTGAACGCAGGTCGGTGACGGTCACTTCGTGCGAGGTCGCCTGTTTCCCGTTCTGGTAGACCATCACCGCGCGCGGACGCACGAAAATCTGCTGCTCGGGAATCTTGACCCGGAAGGTGAGCGTGGTCTGCCGCGGCTCCGGGTCGTTGTAAGAGACGACCATCCGGTACTCGTGGGGCCCCGGTGTTTCACCTGCGGTCCGAATTTTGAGCGTGAAAAATCCCGATTCAAACGGCTGATACTCGGTTTTCCGCAGCGACGGCTTCAGGCAGCCGCAGCTCGGTTCCCACTTGGTGATCTGCACAGGCGTCTTGGCGGAATTGGCGAACCCGAAGCGGGCGGTGATCTCCGCGGTGGGGGCGATCTCGTCGAGATCGACGAGGTATTGGTCGAACGCCAGTCCGGGACGGGCCGGTTCAACAACGGGGCGTGGCGCCGTCCGTCCCGCCATGGCCAGCGCGCCGATTGCAGGAAGTCCCAAGGTCAACGCCAACGAAGCAACGATGGTCGCGGGGCCGGTCACACGCATCCGAGCGTCTCCGAGTCGGTAGAGGAATGCCGCAATCCGTGCGGCCAGTTTTTCAAAGGCGCTGCGAGAACACTATTCGTCTTCAATCAACACTTTGACAACGGCCTTCACCAACGGCCCCGTTCCCGCGAGCGGAGCATGAGCATCTTCCGGAAAGAAGATCGCAAAGTGTCCAGGGGGAACCGTAAGCCAGCACCACGGCGCATCGCTGAAGAACCCGACTTCCTTCTCGGCCGAGTAAGGCGTCTTCACGACCTGACAGGCCCCGCGCGGACGCCAGCCGATCTCGTCGGTCCCTTCCAGCACGTACTGGATATCGATGTACTTCTGGTGCGATTCCAGCGGTGACTGCTCGCGCCCGCGCATCATGCCGTTGCTGATCGCCACATACAGCTTTTTGCCGTCGAGATCATGATTTCCCGGCGTCAGTTCCCCGACCTTGCGGGATTGCAGGAACTCAAACGCCTGCCGGAACCGAGGATGCAGGTCGAGATAGCGATTGGCCTGGGCCAGACTGTCAAGAATCATGAAGAACCGCCGGAAAAAGAATGCTGCCATCGCCGCCTGAAACGCGTGTCATAAACACTGTTCCCGGTTGTGGATAGGTCAGTTCCTCCGCAGCGGCAATCCCTCGGAAACTCCGCGATGCCAGTTGAAGGCGCAGGCAGAGCGCCCACCGCCCCCTGACAGAGTCGGCTCGCCTTAACGTAACGCGCGTCAATGACTGCTTTTGGCGACGGCGACGGAAGAGTGACCGCGCGGCGGGCGCGCCAAAAAACTACTCGCCGCGACCACGACCGGTGTAGGTCGTTTTCTCGGTGATCACGAGGTCCATGAACACGTCGTGGGCGGCGACGGGCAGTTCCGGGAACAACTGGCACTCGAACGCCAGGGCGACCAGCGGGGTGTCGGGCCGGGCATGTTCGAGCAGTTTGTCGTAGTAACCTTTGCCGTGCCCCATGCGGGCGCCTTCGCGAGTGAAGGCGACGCCGGGCACCATCACGAGGTCGAGCTGGTCGGGACGGACCTGCCGCTCGGGGAGATGCCGCAATTCTTCACGGGGTTCGAGAATTTTGTACATGCCGACGGCGAGGTCATCCATGCTTTCCAGGCGGAACAGTTCCAGTTCGCCGGCCGCGTTGCACCAGGGGACGATGATCGTCTTGCCATGGGTGAGGGCGAGGGGCAGAGCCTGCCGCGTGCGGACTTCCGACCGGACATCGACATAGAACATGACGACCTGAGCCGTCTGGTAGGCGGGAAGGGCCATGAAGCGGTCGACGATGTCGGCGCTCAGCTCGTCTTTCCGTTCCTGTGCGTTGCGGTCGGCATGGGCCTGCATACGGATCGCCTGCTTGCGCAGGGCGAGTTCGTTCAACGTGTCGGTCGCCATCACATCAGTCCTTGAACCAGCGGTCGGCCTCGGAAAAACGATCCGTGGATCGCAGCCAGACCTCCGTGAGAACGACGGAGCCAGCGCGACCGGCACGAAACGGTAAAAACCCAAAGAGCAGTGAGCGTTCAAAAATACTATCGCGACCGACGACCGGTTCCAACCGTTGAACGGTGACAAACGGCTGGAATGTGCGGAGGAGGCGACTCGGCACCGGCTCCGGGCGCTAACGCTTCCGGCTCTCAGAAGAACACGTGGTCTTTGAGGTAGGGTGGGCACTGCCCACCAATGCTCACCAGATCACTCGTACCAACGATTGTTCTTCCTGCTTCCACAGATTGTCTTGGAGACTTTCTTGATGGCAGGCGCTGGTTGGCGATCCGAAATGCGTTTCGGTGGGCCGTGCGGGTGAGCGCTGGTGGGCAGTGCCCACCCTACTAGTTGACTACCGATCAATGTCAGTCAAAAGATCAGGTCGGGCCTGCCCGACACCATCACTTTTGACTTTTGCCTTGCTCCGGGCTGAGGCAGCCTGACATTGATCGATGGATGGAGCACTACGCCGGCGGATCGTCCTCGTCGCTCTCGACCGGGATGGTTTCTCCCATCGCCTCGACGACATCACCAATTCGCAACTGGCGACGGCGACGGGTCTCGACGAGGCCGTTGACTTTCACCTCGCCGCCTTGAATGACGATTTTGGCGTGGCCACCCGTCGAAACCAGCCCCTGCAGTTTGAGGAACTGGTCGAGGTGAATCGTTTCTTCGGAGGGCGAGCTGGCAGAGGAGGGCTGGTCGGTCATGGAAGGACTGGTCAATCGAATGGGGTTAGTAAATTGGAGAGACGCCTGACGTGCCGGGATGAATCGTTCTCGTCAGGCTTCGTGCTCGGCCCAAAACAGCGTTGCGGGGGAGAGCCCCTGTTCCTGATGGACGACGACCTGCAGGCCGGGTCGATCACTGCCGCGGCGCATCAGGGCGAGGGCGACCGGTTGATCGTCGGCGAAAGAGATGGTGGCCGACG
>JAIXZD010000506.1 GCA_027489895.1 Planctomycetaceae bacterium | reverse complement strand
TGGACAGTTCCCGTGGATATCGGGAGCGAAAAACGCGCCGGGAGGACCCGCGGCGAAAGAATCTTCGCTGGGTTCGGTCCGGTTCTGCTCTCCTCCGACCAGTTTCATTTTGTTAGGGTGACGTTCCAACAACCTTGTCCCCCCGGTGATCGTGCTGCCCTGTGGAAGGGGTGGCCGGTCACCGTGGGGGACGCCTTCCACAAGGTGGTGATCTCGATGGCAAGTTTATCGACGGACTCAAGCGGCAACCGCAAGGTGCAGTTCAAGGGACTCGACGGGCGGCGGCACACGCTCTATTTGGGCGGCATGTCGGCCCGTGGTGCGGACGACATCAAGCGGCTGGTTGAGGGAATCCTCGAAGCGGCCGACGTGGGGGCGGAGCTGTCCCCGACGCTGGCCAAGCGGATCAACGACCTGAGCGACGACGCTCACGCGAAGATGGTCGCGGTGGGGCTGGTGAATCCGCGGGCGAAACCCGAGGCGATCACACTCGGCCCGTTCGTTGATTCTTACGTCACCAAGCGGACCGACCTTAAGGCGCAGACGCTGGTGTTCTACTCTCACACGGTGGAGAACCTGAAGCGGTTCTTCGGTGAAGACTGTCGCCTCGACGACATCACGCCCGGCCATGCCGACGACTTTCGCCGGTGGCTGGGTGGGGATGATGCATCACGCCAGAACCCGAAGGGGGAGAGGGCGAAGCGGGACTCGACGAAGCCCCTCAAGCGGCTGGCCGTAGCCACCGTCAACCGGCGGTGTATCGCGGCCCGGACAATCTTCCGTGACGCCCAAAGGCGAAAGCTGATCCCCGAGAACCCGTTCTCTGGTGTCGGTGCTGGTCCGAAGGCGAACCCGGAACGGTCGCGATACGTCAAGCGGGAGACGGTCGCGGCGATCCTCGACGCCTGCCCCCATGACGAATGGCGGCTGCTCGTGTCACTGTCGCGCTATGGTGGTCTGCGGGTACCGAGTGAGGCCCTGACGCTGACGTGGAACGATGTGGACTGGGAGAAGGGACGCCTGACGGTCCGCAGTCCCAAGACGGAACACCATGCCGGGAAGGCCCAGCGGATCATCCCCCTTTTCCCCGAGGTGAGGGAATGCCTCGACCGGCTCTGGGCTGTCGCCCCCGAGGGGACCGACGTGTTCACCAAGCTCCAGCGGACTGCCCAGTTCTCGGCAACGAGCTGGAAGGCGGTGAACCCGCGGACGCAGTTCCTCAAGATTATCAAGCGGGCTGGCGTGGAACCGTGGCCCCGGTTGTTCCACAACATGAGGGCCAGTTGTCAGACGGACCTGGAGCAACGGTTTCCGAGTTACGTCGTCTGCGCTTGGCTGGGGAATTCGGAATCCGTGGCCAAAGCGCACTACCTGCAGGTGCTGCCGGAACACTTCGAAGGTGCCCAGCAAGGCGACGTAAATTCCGACGTAAATGGGTCTGAAAACAGGGAAAAATGGATGAAGGCGGAAACGCGAAAACACGAAAAAACCCGCATTTCTGCGGGTTTCTCGTGTCAAAAGGTGGGCGGCACTGGATTCGAACCAGTGACTTCTACCGTGTGAGGATAGCACTCTAGCCGCTGAGTTAGCCGCCCGGGGCCGCCTCTACGGCGACTTCGGATCGCCAATCATACCCCTTGGGGCAAGGTGTCGCAAGCCGATTGGGGTGGGAGAAACAGCCACCGAGCGCAGTCAGGGATTTCCAAGCTTTGATCTCGATCGGCCGGATTCCAATCTGGGTGATTGCATTCCAAGTGATCGCGATCAAAGAGAGCCGGAAGCATCAGCGCCCGGAGCTTGCCCTGTCGCCATCGATACTCCCCGCGGAAAACCGTCGAAGACAACGGAACCGGAACAACCGGCCGGTGCCGTTCTTACGGAGTGTGGTGACGGCGGAATTCCAGCCGCCCCAATCGAAACTCCGGGCGCTTACGCTTCCGGCTCCTCCATTGGGCGGAATCGGAGTCGAGAAATCTGGCCCCCATCGGGCTACTGCATCGCACCGCGGGCGAGAATTGGCCAGACCGTTTCGATTCGGTCGCCGCGCAGGCCGAAGAACGTGTCGTGCAGCACAACCGTCCAGTCGTGGTAGCCCACGAGCACCCGCACCCGGTCTCCGATTTTGAGGTTCTCCGACTGTTCGTCGAGCAGCACCTCGCAGTGTTCGGCACTCATCGCCCGCACTTCGGCTCCGGGGTAACCGAGAATCCGGGCCGGGCCCAGTTCCATGCTGATCGACTTCCGTCCCAGGTCGAGGTACGCCTTTCCCTTGCGGGGCCGACTGACCACGGTCGCATAGACGCTCATCGCGAAATCGAGATCGGTCACGCCGCATTTGTCGGAGTACATTCCGTCCATGAAGATCCCGCCGCCCGCTTGAATCTCGGTGATTCCGGGGCAGGCCACGGTGTGAAACATCGACCCCGTGCCGCCGCAACTGACGATTTCGCAGTTCAATCCCGACTTGGTGAGCAGGTCTTTGCAGCTCACCAGCGTGGCGATTGCTTCGCGAATCTTGCGGTCTTTCTCGGCCACATCGGGCAGCTTCAGCAGGTGGCCTTCGTAACCCATCACCCCGGCCAGCTTCAGGCCGGGCAGCTTGTCGATCGCCTGGGCGAGCTGCAGCGTGTCGCGCCCCGGTTGCACGCCCACGCGATCGAGCCCGATGTCCACCTCAATCACCACCCTGATCCGCGTGCCCCGCGCTTCGCAGGTGCGCGACAGCCCTTCCGCCTGCACGAAGTGGTCAATCGTGATGATCGGGTCGGCCCAGCGGGTCAGTGCCGCAGCCCGTTCCCACTTGCGTTCCCCTACGACCAGGTTCGCAACGAGCAGGTCATGCACGCCGTTCTGGGCGAGAACCTCGGCTTCGCCCAACTTGGCACAGGTCGCGCCGATCGCGCCCGCACGCAACTGCTCGTGCGCGATCGCCGGGCATTTGTGGCCCTTGGCATGAGGACGCCAGGCAATGCCATTCTTCTGACACAGCCCCGCGATCGCCTGGATGTTGCTTTGCAGCCGATCCAGATCGATGCACAGCGCGGGGGTATCCAAGTCATCCAGCATCCGTCCGACCAACGACTGAGGCATGAGGCAGTTCTTTCGACACGAACGGACACCCAGCTTCCCCCCCACAGGTTGGCGGGCAAGGCAGGCAGACAAAACGCGAGTTGCCACCGGCTGCGCAAACCGTGTGGCTACGAGCAAGACTCGGCAGCGGGACAGAATCCTAAACCAACGCATCAAAAAAGTCTGGTCTGGACGGTGGGCGTCCTTCCCATTCGCTGGCCAACCTGCTGGACTGCTTTGCTGGACTGCTCTGACTACGTCTGAGTTCTTCCCGATCCGTTTCCTCCTGCCGGAACATCGAGCGATGCGGGCTGTGATTCAGCGCGTGCTGAGAGCGTCGGTCACCTCCCGAGACGAGGCGACGGGCACCGTCGAAGAGACCGGCGCGATTGGCCGCGGATTCCTCGTGCTGCTGGGAGTCGCGACCAGTGATACCGAGGCCGATGTCGACTATCTGGTCGGCAAGGTGACGGGTCTGCGTCTGTTTGAAGACGAGGCCGGCAAGATGAACCTCGCCCTGGGAGAGGTGGGCGGCGGACTGCTTGTGGTGAGCCAGTTCACGTTATTGGGAGACTGCCGCAAGGGGCGCCGGCCGGGGTTTGATCAGGCAGCGCGTCCCGAAGTCGCGATCCCGCTGTACGAACGGTTCGTGGCCGGATGTCGGGCGACAGGATTGCTCGTCGGGACGGGCCGGTTCCAGACCCACATGGAAGTGAGCCTCGTTAACGACGGTCCCGTCACGCTGCTTCTTGATAGTCAGAAGACATTCTGAGGACCGTCTGCCCACCCGACAGCCCCAAAGAAAAAGAACAGGCCGACTTCCACGAGGGAAACCGGCCTGCTCTGAACGTTTCCGTCGATTCGGACCAGATCGAAGGATTTGGGCCGAATGACGTTGTCTCGACCGATGCATCGACCAGGATATCCCGGCCACGATCGGACGAGGGGGCAATTACTTCTTGCCAGCCTTGGCCTTCGGGGCAGCCTTCGCACCCGTCTTGGCCTTCGGCGACTTCGGAGCGGCCTTGGGGGCAGCCTTCGCCTTGGTCGTGGTCGTGGCTTTCTTCGTCGTCGTCGTGGTCTTCGCAGCCATGTCCGTTGGCTCCTGTCTTACACGGATCGGATACCTGTGAGTTTCTGGTGTTCTGACATCCCGGCATCCCAGAGGACATCGAACGCAACCGAGTTCATTTCCATCTCAAGGTCGAACCGCCACGCGACATCCTGTCGCCCGACTGGTTCGCGATCTCTTCGAACCGTCAAGTGAACGCGTCGGAAATTCTTTCCTGACGGGTTACGTTGACGATCTATTCGGACTTGTATGGGGTTACGATGGTGTCGTCAACCCTAACCCGTTATCTGGGAATCTGTTTCCAGCGGTCGTATGGTGTCTAAGTCGGATCGGAACCCGATCCTTCTCTGTCCCTAACCTGCGTTCAGAGCAGGGGCCTGTTCAGTAGAAGGATTCAACCGGGACCTTCGACAGTCAACCCGTGATGACTCGTCGATTGTTCCAGCGACCGAATGTGCTGGGGGAGGCGGGTCAATCGCGCGGTTCGGCATAACTGGAGAAACCGTGACGATCGTTACGTTTTGACAGCATTGTTCGTCGTCTTTTTTGGTGAACGGGTTTACTATTTCCGGTTTGTTTCGGGGATTTCCTCCGAAACGAGCCGGTAATCCACGTGTCTAATGACTCTCGTGGCCGGTTCCCCTTGAAGAGCACGCGCTGGCCTTTGACCGGTGCGGGTGAACCCGCCGCGATTCCAGCGCGAGACGATCACGTTGGAATCTTCGTACTCAGCCGACTTTGCACTCAGGAGTTTTTTCGTCGCCATGGACCTGTCGCCCGCCGTACGCAATCTGAAGCCATCCGCCACGATCGCCGCCGCCGCCAAGGCCAAGGCGCTCAAAGCCCAGGGCATCAAGGTGTACGACTTCACCCTGGGCGAGCCCGACTTCAACACGCCGGCGCACATTCAAGAAGCCGCTATTCTGGCGATGAAGTCCGGCCATACGCATTACACACCCTCCGGCGGGATTCCCGAACTCAAGGCGGCCATCTGCGCTGCCTACCAGCGCGACTACGGCCTCGAGTACAAGCCGAACCAGGTCGTCGTCTCGAACGGCGCGAAGCACTCGATTCACAACGTGCTGACCACCGTGATCGGCCCGGGCGACGAAGTGATCATTCCCGCGCCGTACTGGGTCAGCTATGGGGCGCTTGTGGAACTGGCGGGCGGCGTCTGCAAGATTGTCGACACCAGCGAAGAGAGCGGGTTCCGTCTGTCGGCCGAGCAGTTCCGCGCGGCGATCACTCCGAAAACGAAACTGCTGCTGCTCAATTCCCCCTGCAATCCCACCGGGGCTGTCTACTCGCGGTCGCAACTGGAAGCGCTGGCCCAGGTCGCGCTCGACTCGGGCGTGTGGGTCTGCAGCGACGAGATCTACGAGAAGCTGATCTACACCGGCGAAGCCAATACGAGCTTCGCGACGCTGCTGGGTGGAAAGCTGGCCCCGCAGACGATCATCGTCAGCGGGGTGAGCAAGGCCTATGCGATGACCGGCTGGCGGATCGGGTGGACGCTCGCTCCCGTCGACATCACTGCGGGGATGGACAATCTGCAAAGTCAGGAGACAAGCAACCCGTGCAGCATCAGCCAGTATGCCTCGATCGCGGCTCTGTCTGGCCCGCAGGACACCGTTGAAGAGATGCGGGTCGAGTTCGCCAAACGCCGCGAGTACGCGATTGAACGGGTCAATGGGCTGCCCGGTATCCAGATGCCGTCGCCTGGCGGCGCGTTCTATGCGTTCTTCAATGTGACCAAACATTTTGGCCGACCGCTGGGTGCGAAGGGGCGGGTCGTCCACAACGCCACAGACTTCTGCACCGCTCTGCTGGAAGACGCGCATGTCGCCCTGGTGACGGGGGAGGCGTTTGGAGCCGAAGGTTTTGTTCGGCTGTCGTTCGCCACGAACCTCGACACGCTGAAGGCCGGGTTCGACCGCATCAATGCCTTCCTGGGCGGGTGAGCAATGGTGGGCACTGCCCACCACTGCTCACCTGCGGCCTGCTACCAAACACCCTGTCCCGCGGCTTCAACCGACGTTGAATAGATGGTCTTTTGGTTGATCGCGCCGAGGAGCAATCCAAAAGATGTCGGGTGGGACGCGTTGGTGAGCGCTGGTGGGCAGTGCCCACCCTACGGCGTTTTGGTTGATCCGCGTTGTCCCAACTCGTGATGCCATCCGACGCCAAAGCCACCTCACTTTTTCCTTTTGACTTTTGACTTGCGGCCCACAGGCCGCCTTCAGGTGCTGTTATGGATGGTCGGTTGAATGAGAGAACCGTCGCGCGAGTCGAGCGACTGCTGGCGCGGTCCTTCGAATTGAAGGTCGACGTGCAGGATGTCAACGGCGAGCGACTCGTCGATTGCGGCGTGAAGGCGCCGGGCGGGTTGGAAGCCGGGTTGGAACTGGCCCGTGTCTGCCTCGCCGATCTCGGGCAGGTCTCGCTGGGCAGCGGAACGCTGGCGGGGCGGGCTTGGCCGACGGTGGAAGTCGCGACCGATCATCCCGTGGCCGCGTGCCTGTTCAGCCAATATGCGGGCTGGCAGATCGGCGTGGGGAAGTTCTTCGCGATGGGGTCGGGACCGATGCGGGCTGCCGCGGGCCGCGAGGCGATCTTCAGCGAGTTCGCCTACCGCGAAACGCCGCTCGCCACCGTGGGCGTGCTGGAGGGCGGGAAGCTGCCGTCGTCCGAGGTGTTTGCGTGGCTGGCCGAGCGGACAGGCGTCGCTGCGTCGAGTACGTCACTGCTAATTGCGCCGACGGCCTCAATGGCTGGATCGCTACAGGTGGTGGCCCGTGTGGTCGAGACCGCGCTGCACAAGCTGCATGAGATCGGGTTTGATCTGCGCACCGTGCGATCGGCTTCCGGTGTGGCCCCGTTTGCTCCCGTGGCGGCGAACGATCTGGAGGGGATTGGTCGGACAAACGATGCCATCCTGTACGGCGGCAGCGTCGTGGTCCATGTTGGACCGAGCGATCGTGGCGAGACCGGTCCGAATCTGTCGGGTGATGATGTCGACGATCTGGTGAGGACGCTGGGGCCCAAGGTGCCGGCCGGGGCGTCGTCGATGTATGGCCGCCCGTTCCTGGAAATCTTTGAAGAGGCGGGGCGTGACTTCTACAAGATCGATCCGCACCTCTTCAGCCCTGGCGAGATCACGTTCTGCAACGTGAAGACTGGCCGGACGCAACGGTTCGGCGGCCTTGACCATGCGACGCTCGCGCGGTCGTTCGGTGCGTTGTAGGGTGGAAACTGCTCGGGGCAAGGTAAAAAAGTGAATGCGTCAGGCAGGGGCCGCGCTGGGGGAACGCTCACGCGTTCCGCTACCTAGTCTCCGCTCACGCGTTTCGGTACAAGGCGATTGGAACCTTGTCAGCGGAGGGGGAGCTCGGGGAGCGTGCTCAGCCATTCGAGCAGGACAGAGCCGACTTTGGCGAGGCTGGCCCCCGAGCATTGTGCGGGCACATCTTTGCTGGTGTGCCAGTGCGGGTAGTCGAAGTCGATGAGGTCGATCGCGGGAATGGCGGCGATCTCGTTGAGGGGCAGGTGGTCGTCGCGGACTTCGTGCCTGGGCTTGGGGATGAACTCCTTTACGCCGGCCCGCGCTGCGGCGGCCCAGACGGATTCAACCAGTTTGGGAGCGAGTTTCAGGCTGTTTCGCTCCTGGTAGATCGCGAGATTGCGGTCGCCGATCATGTCGACCAGGACGCAGGCGAGGTAACGGTGGGCCGGGGGGTGCAGCTTGTACTCGGTCGCAAAGTGGATTGATCCGGCGAAGAACTCCCCCCGGTTGCCGTAGATCAGCTCTTCTCCATCGAACAGGACGAAATCGACGCCGTAGCGGGGCTTGAGCTCGGCCAGGTGGTGGGCAAGCTCCATGAACAGGGCGACGCCACTCGCGCCGTCGTTCGCTCCGAGGAAGCGGCCCTGCCGCGCCTGGGCGGGGTTGGGGTCCATATCGGGGAGCGGGCGGGTGTCGTAGTGGCAGGCGAGCAGGACGCGCTCGGTCGCCTCGGGCTGCCAGGAAATGATGATGTTGTTCATGCGGACCGGGACGCCGCTGAGGGGGTGCGGGTGATCGAACGTCTGGTAGCTCAGCTTGCAGGGGAACTTGGCGAAGTGCCGGGCGATCAATTGCTGCTGGGCGTCCATCCCAGGCGACCCGCTGTAGCGCGGGCCGATCTTGCAAACGTCTTGAAGGTAGCCGAAGGCACGGTCGGCATTCGGTTGACGGGGACGAGGGTCGGCAGCGAGGGTGGTCAGCGCCAAGAGGCAGATGCAACCCGAGACAAAACCTCTGGGCAGGTACCGGTTCATGCCTCGATCCTCTTACGGCTCTGCCCGAGTGTCCCGGCTGGAACCGTCGTGAGCAAAGCAGGTCAAACGTCCGACAGTTGACAGCACCAATGCCATTGGCGGCTCGGCGTGAGTCAGTCCCACAAGTTGCCGGCAGACACTCGTCTGAGGGAATCGTAGCGGTTTCTTGGGGATGGCGGCGAGACCATCCGATGGGCGTGATTTCGCCCAGTCCGTTTGTGGCGGAGGGGGTTGCCACGTCGGAGTGGGGCTTCTCTCCGGGCGCTGACGCTTCCGGCTCCCGGGCGTGGTGTGTCTCGGCGAACGCGGGAAGGGCTGTGCGACGCGGCGTGGGCGGTTATGCTCATTTCCCAGGAATTGGCGCGGGCCGGGCTGGCCCGGCGGACTTGGTCCCCGACGTGGACAGGTGCGAATGAATCCGCTTGGCGAACTCGACAAACTGCTTCGGATGTTTGGAGACGAAGCCCGACTGCTGGCGGCGGTGGAGCATCTCCCGGCGGGTCTGGTTCCGTCGCCGTATCGCGAGTTGCTCGCACATGACCATCACATGACGGTCGCGATGGAGCGGTTTCATGGGGCGCGGATGGCGGTCGAAGTCCTGGCCCGATCACGGATGGGCGAGATTTACCGCCGCAAGATTCTGCTTCGTCGTGCGGATACCGGCGCCGTGGTCCAGTTTGGGCTGGTCCATTTCGATTTTCGGTACGTGACCGACATGGTGCGCAGCGATCTGCTCGCCGAGCAGATTCCGCTGGGCCAGGTGCTGATCAATCACAACGTTCTACGGCATATCGATTTGGGCGCGGTGCTGCGGATCGAATGCGGGCCGGAACTGGCGAGCCATTTCGGCTGCCTAGAAGGCACAGTGACATACGGCCGGATGGCGACGATTTTTTGTGATCGGAAGCCGGCGGTCGATCTGCTGGAGGTGTCCGTGCCGCTGGAGGGGGCGGAGGGACGAGGTTGAGGGCTGGTGAGCGGGGGGGGCGGAAGTCTCACGACTTCCGCTACCGACGCTTGCTACGGCGTGGAGTTTCGCATCCGCGTTAGTGCGGGAGCAGTTTGTGACCGTCGGTTTTGTAGGCGCCGGGGCCACCCTGGTAGCGCGCGCCGTGGTGCCAGCCCAGGCCGATTTTGGGAAGGCGATTGGGAAAGAGCTGGTAGTCCATCCCCCATGTCCCGTCCTGCACGCAGCGACCGCCTCGTCCACGTGGCTCGCCACCCCCGACGAAATAGCCTGCGTTGCGATGCGTGATGGAGGGGGCAGCGGCTCGGCCTGGAATCTGAGGGCAACCGGCCCGCGCGAGACGGGCGGGATCGGTGTCCGCAGGGTTGGCCTGTGCGGAGGGAGTGTTCGTCGCCGCGGCGAGAATGAGACAGGCACTCCAAGCGAACCAGCGTGTCGTAACCATGGCTCTTCCTTGATTCTGTTGGACACGGTCCCCGTCCTCATGATGTCAACCGATCGGACGCCGGTTCTCTGATTATCGACTAACGGCGTGGAGCAGCGTCTGGAATCGCGAATCGGTCGCAAAGTCGCGGTAATCGGCGTTCAAGATGCGGCAGCGGGAGGTAGCAGCACGTGCGGTGCGAGCGGCACTAAACGACGATGACTTGATCGCCTGGGAACGATGGCCGGTCGTAACGAAAGAAGTGACTGCAACAGCCTGGCAAGACGTGCGGTTTGTTCCTCATTTCATTGAAGGTTGGGCCGGGACGCGATGATTGGGGGCTGGCGGGAGGATTCACGGGGAGAACCGTTTCGGCGTCGCCCGATATCTGAAGGGCGATGCGCAATGCATCTCCAGGGTTTTCGACAGAGGACTTAAGAGAGAGCATTGGCAAACGGGGCAGCGGAGCGTTGTGACACTCCAAACTCGGTTGCCTGTGAGGGATCGATGAAGGCCAGGGGCTGGCCTTCGTCGTAGCGGCCTGAGGATATGGCCGCGAGAAGGGGTCGGCACCTTAATAGACCACGGATGGTCGTTCATGAGTCGGGTTGTTTCGACCAGAGCCGGATTGGCCGTGGTGCTGCTGTTGGCCGTTGTGGCTGCGGTTGCGGTGCTGCAGCGACCGGTCGTTGGCCGGGAGCCTCGCGAGCAGGCGGAAACGTCGTCGCGACTTGCGCCACATGAGTTGCTTGCCCTGCTCGAGGCGGCGGTGTCGCTCGAAGACTCGACCGCGCAGGCGGCCTGGGAACGGCTGCAGCACGCCGGGTTCTCGGAAGCGGACGTACAGGAGGGAGTCGGACTGGTCGACCCTGATCGGGATGTCCGGCTGGAATTGGTGGCTCGTCTGGCCGATTCGCCCTGGCCGCGTCATCGAGACTTGCTGCGTGCGGCGACGCGGGACCCGGACGCGGATGTCCGTCTGGCAGCGAAGCGGGGTCTGGCGTGGCGTACGACGGTGGATTCCACCGGATCCGGGGGGATTCCCGAAGACGTTGCAGCAGGGATTCGACTGGTCCAAACCGATGCGGGAGAACTTCCGCCTCCCATCCTGGCGGTGCCGCCAGTCCCTGGGGATGCGGCGCCCGGAGAAGACGAGGAAAACACCTCCGCAGCCGAGCAGGCCGGTTCTGGAGAGAGGGTGCCGCTGGAGAGCGCCCCCGTGGGCGAGGCAGTCGGTGATGCCGGGCAAAACGAGGGCGGTGCGATCAACGATGAGGCACCGCGTCCGTTTGTGTTGAGTGAACCGGGCGCGCCGGAAGGCCCGTTCTCAGATGGGGATGTCTCGCTCTATGAAATGATTCCGATGCTGTCGTACGCGCCCCAGGCCCCGCTGGGGTACACCGGTGGAACGAGCGTGCAGCCTCGTGAGGGACAGACGAGCAGCCATTTCGTTCCGATGGAAGATCGCTGGCGTTCGGGGTTCCCGGAGTGGGACCGGTATGGCAAGGGGCATCCTGCCGTCGACGATTACCCGTACATGGAAGGGAATTGGTGGGACCCCTACAACCAGAACGTGCTCAAGGGTGACTACCCGATCCGGGGGCAGCATACGTTTTTGAATGTGACGGGGTCGGTCACGTCGGTGTTCGAGCCGCGGTCGGTGCCAGTGGCGACGACGCCCTCGGAGAGCACCGCGGACCCGTTCTCGCCGGAGTTCTTCGGAGATCCCCGGCAGTTCTTCACGACGAACTATTTCCGCCTGCAAGCCGACCTGATCCATGGGAACGCGGCGTTCAAACCGGCGGACTGGCAGCTGCGCATTGCCCCGGTCTTCAACATGAACTACCTGCGGACGCAGGAACTGGGGATTGTGAATCCGGACGTCCGGAAGGGGCAGGACCGCTTTGCGAACTACGTGGCGGTGGAGGAATGGTGGGCGGAAATGAAACTGGCGGACTTGAGCCCCGACTACGACTTCGTGTCGATTCGAGGGGGTTCGCAACCATTCACGAGTGACTTCCGCGGATTCATCTTCAGTGACGTCAACCGGGGCGTGCGACTGTTCGGGAACACCGATTCCAACCGCAACCAGTTCAACCTGGCGTTCTTCGATCAGACGGAAAAGGACACCAACAGTCAGTTGAACACGTTTGATGATCGCGAGCAGAACACGCTCATCGCGAACGCGTATCGGCAGGACTTCCTGGTTCCCGGTTACACGGCCTCGACCAGCTTCCACTACAACCGCGATCAGGAGACGGTGAAGTACGACAAGAACGGATTCCTGGCCCGGCCTGCCCCAGTCGGGACCGCGCAGCCGCATCAGGTTGACGCCTACTACATGGGGCTGGCGGGGGATGGTCACTTCGGGCGGTACAACATCTCGCAGGCGTATTACTGGGTTGTCGGGCACGATTCGCGGAATCCGTTTGCCAACCAGGCCCAGCGGATCAACGCCCACATGGCAGCGTGCGAACTGTCGTACGACCGCGACTGGATCCGGTTCCGAACCTCGGTGTTCTATTCGACCGGGGACGACGATATCTCGGACGGCACGGCCCAGGGGTTCGACACGATTTTCGACAACCCGGTGTTTGCGGGTGGTCAGTTCAGCTACTGGCAGCGACAGCAGGTGCCGCTGTTTGGCGTCAGCCTGGTCAATCGGAACAGCCTGGTGCCCAACCTCCGGACGAGCAAATTCCAGGGGCAGAGTAACTTTGTGAACCCCGGTCTGGCACTGGTCAATGGCGGGTTTGACGTCGACCTGACTCCGAAGACACGACTGATTCAGAACACGAGTTTTCTGTGGTTCGACCATACCGAGACGCTCGAACAATTCCTGTTCCAGAGCGGAATCAGCCGGGAGATCGGGACGGACGTCAGCCTGGGGATCGAGTATCGCCCGTTCCTGAACAACAACGTGATGATCACAGGTGGCGTGGCGGCGCTGGTCCCGGCGGCGGGGCTGAAGGACATTTACAGCAACAGCAACCAGGAGCTGGGAACGCTGTGGTCGAACTTCGTGGAAGTGGTGCTGCTGTATTAGCGCTCTGGACGTCGCTTGGTATCTGGGTGCGTGAGAACGGAGCAAGTCAAAAGGCAAAAGTCAAAAGGCAAAAGTGAGGGTGTCAGGCGAGCCCGACCTGTGTGTTTGGGTGAGGATGACTGCTGGAAGGATTGTCGGCGCGGTTTTGAGGATGGAATTGGGGCATTCGCGGGTCGCGGAGAGATCGCGGGGGACTGGAACTCTCACGAGTTCCGCTACCACGGATCGCAAATTCACGACTGGCGGGGCCTCGCTTAAGGGCGGGGCGGTTTGACAGTCCCGAGGATGGCCAGTAGAACACGATGCATTACGGGGCGAATGGTTTGCCGGGGCGGTCTGGCGTCTCTGAAAAGGGCGGCGCGAGAGGCTTTGGACTGAAGTTCCCGTCGTGCGATTGCCGTTCTGTTGGATCCGTTCGTTTTCCGCCATGGCCAGATGCTGATCACCGGACAAGAGAACTGGCGACGACACCGTGTCTGGGCGTGGTTCACGCTGCTGACGACCGTGGGTCTGGTCGTCGCCTATCTGCTTCGAAGCCGGGGCGCGGAGAGCTGGCCCGGCGGCAGCAGTGATATCGGCCTGGTGTATGGCGTATTGGGCGGGCTGATCATCCTGTTTGAGTTCGCACTGTGGCCACGTCGGTGGAAGGGCGTGCGGGCCTGGCGAATTCTGGGACGAACGCAGGTCTGGATGCGGGCGCATCTGTGGCTGGGCCTGCTCACGATCCCGCTGCTTTGGCTGCATTCCGGGTTCACCTGGGGCGGCGGCCTGAGCACGACTCTGTCGGTGCTGTTGATCGCGGTGTTGGCGAGCGGGGTGTTTGGTCTGGTCGTGCAACAGGTGATTCCCCGGTTGATGCTGATTGATCTACCCGGCGAGACGATCTTCTCGCAGATCGACGTGGTGGCAGCTCAGGATCTACGCGACGCGGACCTGCTGGTGGAATCGCTGTGTGGCGCGGTGGGGGCCGCGACACCTGAAGCCGAACTCGAGGATTTTGCACCTGCGGGGCAGGGTCGACGAGTCATTGGCGAACTGTTGGTTGAGGTTCGTCCTGAAGTCGACCTGCCGAAGGACCAGCAGGGTCTGATCCGGCAGGAGTATCTGCGGACGATTCGCCCGTATCTGGAGCAGGCCCCGACTCGTGTTCGCGGAGGGGCGGTGTCCATTCTGCGGAGTGCCGCGCGGGCCAACGAGTTCTTCGCAGAGCTTTCAGGTCGGGTTGAAGGCGGTACCCGGAACAGCCTGCAAACACTGGAGTCACTGGTGCGGAATCGCCGATCGATGCATCGGCAGGTGCGGTTGCATCGCTGGCTGCACCTCTGGCTGGGGATTCACCTGCCGCTCTCCATCGCGCTGGTCTTGCTCATGTTTCTGCACGTGTTCGTCTCTCTCAAGTATTGGTAGAGGGGGAAGAGCAGATGCCCATGTATTCGACGGCGAAAAAGCGGACGGGACGGATCGATCACCGCTACACCGGTCACACGGATACGGTCCGCACGGCGCGAGGGCGGCTCGGCTGGCTGTGTGGCGGCGCAGCGGTGGCGTACATCGTGGCAGCGTTCGCTATTCCCAATTTCGGGGCCACGCAGTTTACGCACGGACCGGTTTCCGCCGCGCATGCGACCTGGGAGAACCAGTGCGAGGTGTGCCACGAGCCGTTCACGCCGATTCGTGCGGATTCCTGGGGCGCGGGGCTGAGTTCGAACTGGTTCGCAACCTGGTTTGGTCAGGCGAAAGTCGCAGAAACGAGTTCGGGTGCGACGGCTTCCGGTGCGATGGGTGCGGGCGGTGGGGAGGAGCGGTGGGGACTGGTTTCCAACCGGAAATGTCAGGCCTGCCACGCCCAGACGGATCATCATCCGGCCCACGAACTGGCTGTCGACGCGGCGAGTTGCGCAAGCTGTCACCACGAGCATCGCGGACGAACGGAGCCGATTGCCCGGTCGAGCGATGCGGGGTGTCTGCACTGCCACGACAATCTGAAAGAGCATTGGAAGCCGGCACCGGAATCTCCCGGTTCCTCAGGCGAAGGCCAACCGAAGGCCGAGTCGGCCTACGCCAACCATGTGGGACGGTTTCCAGAAGAGCACCCCGAGTTTCGCTCGCTCGAAAAGGACCCTGGCAAACTGGTCCGGTTCAGCCATGCGCAGCATCTGGCGATGGGTCTGTTTGTGAAGGGTTCGAAGACGCGTCCGTGGCTGTGGAGTGATGTCTCACCCGGCAGTGCGATCCAGATGCCCAAGGGATCCGAAGCGACCGATCCGGTCAAACTCGAGTGTGGGGCCTGCCATCAGCCGGACGGGGCCAATGCTGGTGGGACGGGCGCGGGACATGCCATGGCACCGATCTCGTTTGAGAAACATTGCCAGGCCTGTCATGGACGTGATTTGCCACTGGGGATTCCGCATGCGGCGGCACCTGCAATTATCGATCAGGTGGTGTCGGCGCGGCATTGGTCAGATCTGGTATTGCGATCGCCGGCGACAGCGAATGCCTCTGTCGATCATCCGATTCCAGGCCTCGGGGTGGACCGCGATGGGGCGACGGTGGAGAGTTCGCTGGAAGCAGCTCGCCACAAGGGTCGGGTGGTCGTGCAGGAGGCCTGTGCGAGTTGCCATCAGATGAAGTCGACGGGGCCTCTGGCGGCGATCGAAGTCGAACCGGCAAGTGTCCCGGCTGTCTGGTTCCAGTCGGCGTGGTTCAGTCATGCGGCGCACACCGGCGTGGCGTGTGCCGAATGTCATGGACGGGCAACGAGTTCGACTGAGCCTGCGGATGTGCTGATTGCGGGACGTGAGACCTGTGCAAGATGTCACCGCGAGGCAGGGTGGACGGACCTGTTCACGGCCGCAGAGGGGACTGCCCGGGCCGACTGTGCGGAGTGCCACCGATATCATGGTCGCGAGAAGTTCACCGTCGAGGGGACGTTTGGATCGGCGGGCCGGACGATCCCCGAGTTCCTGGGACAGGCGACTGGGCAAGGGGCGCGGGTCTCTGGATCGGTCAACACCACTGGGGACCGCGCTGCTCCGGTCCCAACGAATCCGGAAAACAGTGCCCCGACACCAACGCTTCCTGTCGTGCCACCGCCCGCCGATACGCGTTGAGATGAGCGTGCCACAACTCGATTGCACCTCCCCGACGGACTGACTTGAGATGCCCGGTTCCCAGTTTGAGTCGAGTCGTGACCAATGATCCGGATTGTCCTTAGCTGCGGCGCGGTGTTGATCGCGGCGGGACTGTTTCCCGGTGACGGTCGCGCGGCGGACCTCAGTCCGGAGGTTCGAGCTCACTCCGCAACAGGAGCGAATCTGAGCGAGATGCCCTTCGCTCGGATTGGGGTTTCGTCGTGCCGCGGGAGTGGTTGCCACGGTCGCGAGGCTTCCGGATCGACTGGGCAGGCGGGAGGGCAGGCCACGAGTCTGGCGGCGTGGCAAACGTCGTTTACGGTCTGGTCTCAGTCCGATCCGCACCGGAATGCGTACTTCGATCTGTTTACGCCGCGGTCGAAGCGGATGGTGTCGCTGCTGGCTGGTCGCGAGTTAGCGCCGCAGTCGACGGAGTATCTGGCGGTGCTGAAGTCAGCCTGTATCGACTGCCACTCGACGGGGAATTTTTCACCGGAAGAGGCGGTCGTACTCTCGGGGGGAGTGAGTTGCGAGTCGTGTCATGGGGGTGCCAGTGGCTGGCTGGAATCGCACTCGAAGGAACCGGGGGGCGGAGCCGGCTTGACGAAACTGGTCGATCTGAACGTACGGGCGCAGGTCTGCGTGGCGTGCCATGTGGGGATGAC
Organism: Planctomycetaceae bacterium; assembly: GCA_027489895.1. Taxonomy (GTDB): domain Bacteria; phylum Planctomycetota; class Planctomycetia; order Planctomycetales; family Planctomycetaceae; genus JAIXZD01. The sequence continues at coordinate 15,051 of JAIXZD010000506.1, read as the reverse complement.
GGAAGCGGAATCAGCGGCGGGAATCCGATCGGGAGCGACGGGCGGGCGTAGGCAGCCTGGTCAAGAAGTGAACCATCGTCTGATCGCGGCAGGGCATCCCCGGCTGGTGTTCGAGCTGGCGTCTTACCTTTCGGCACTGCCTGCGCACTGGGATCGTTCCCAAGATGAAGTTCGATCAACGCCAACCGGGGGAAGTTTCTCGGCCGAACTCTGGCTGCATGGCCAGCGCGCCGTGGCGAAGTCGGCTGTGGAACTTGTGCGGCAGCGGGTCGAGAGTGCGACATTCCCTGGCGACTGGCCTGAACTGGCGGAATTCGACTGTTACGCCTGCCATCATGATGTGGCGTCTGCCAACTTCCGTCGCGGCGCAGGCGCGGCGAACCGGGGCGGGTTGCGTCCGGGGCAGTGGTCGTGGGGGACTTGGAACACGCAGTTCGTCGATAGTCTGTTGACTGACCAGTCCGAACCGAAGCGGCTGGAGTTATTGAGGTTGGCACTGGCGAAACCGTGGTCGGATCGGGCGGCGGTAAGTCGCGAGGCGGGCCACATGTCGCAGTTGATGGACACCAGCTGGCCTGTTGATGCGCGGGGGGCGTTGCAGCGTGTGGTGCTGGCAGAGCGACCGGCGGGATTCGCCAGTTGGGATGCTGCGACGCAGTGGTACCTCGCGGCAATCGCTTGCGAGCAGGCGTTGAAGGAACAAAAGCCAGGTGGAGCGGCCGCGTCGTCACAACGGCTGAGGGAGGCGTTGGTCGCAGTTCGGTTGCGGCTGGAGTTTGAACCCGAAGGCGCCCCCGGAGTGGGCTCAACGCCGACTCGACGGGTGGCCGCGTGGGACAGTCCCATCCGGTTCGATCCAACGGACCGGGAGTTTCTCGAACTGGTCCGAACGGTGCAGACGGAGCTGAAGGCGGGGCTTGCCGGTCATGCAGCAGTGCCCCGAGGCAAACCGCCGGATTGAGGAGCCATCGGACTTTGGATACTGAGCCGGGACGAATCCCTGCGACTGGCTGACTTCGAACATTCCTTCGCGACAACATCCGGACTACTCCACCATGATCGTCCAAGAACTTCGCAAAATTCAGGACCAGTGGGGCTATCTTCCCCGCGAGGAGCTGGTGCGACTGTCGCGACGATCGGGCATTCCGCAACACCGGCTGCACGAGGTGGCCTCGTTCTTCCCGCACTTCCGGATGTCTCCGCCACCGAAACTGGAGATCGCCGTCTGCCGGGACATGGCCTGTGCGCTGCGGGGATCGGCGGGACTGGTCGACGCGCTCCACAAGGAGTTTGCCGGCGCAAAGGCGGATGACGTCGAGGTGAAGTTTGTGTCGTGCCTGGGGCGGTGTGACCGGGCGCCCGTGATGCGCCTCGCGCAGGGCCATCACGCGACACCTGAGCCGGGGGCTGGCAAACAGGACCACGCAACGCACGACCATGGGAACCACGACTCTGCCCACCACGATTCGCCGCACCATGAACAGAACTACTGCGGACGTTCTGTCGCAGCGCTCCTGGATGTGGCGCGGGCCGCGCGGGCGGGGAAGCCCCCGGCGCCCGACACCGACCTTGCGTACCGCCCTTATGGCTTCGATGCCTGCCCCTGGACGATCAATCCGTACCCAGAGGGGAAGTTCTACGGGGTGGTGGAGCGGTTCCTGAAAGAGTATCGGCAGGCGCTCTCCGCGCGGCGGCAGGGGATCACGTCACGGGGCGAGTCGGTGCCTGTTCGGACGCCGGAAGAGGTTCGGGCGGACCTGGTAAAAACCGTGCTGGGCGCGATGGAGACGGGCGGGCTACTGGGGATGGGCGGCGCGGGCGCTCGCTCGTGGCTGAAGTGGTCGGACGTGCAAGCGGCACCGGGAGAGGTGAAGTATGTCGTCTGCAACGGGGACGAGAGTGAGCCGGGCACGTTCAAGGACCGCGAGATTCTGTTGCGAACGCCCGAAGTACTGCTGGAAGGGATGATCCTCGCGGGACTGATCGTGGGGGCACAACGCGGGTACGTCTACATTCGGCACGAGTACGAAGAACAGATCGCCGCGGTGGGGAAGGCGATTGAACGAGCGCGCGAGCTGGGCGTCTGCGGATACCGGCTGGCGGACACCGACATTCAGTTCGATCTGGAAGTGTATGTCAGCCCCGGTGGATACATCTGCGGTGAACAATCGGCGCTGATCGAAGCGATGGAGGACAAGCGAGCCGAGCCTCGCAACCGTCCTCCCGAGTTGCAGACGAACGGCCTGCACGACAAGCCGACGGTGCTCAACAACGTCGAAACGTTTGCGTGGGTCCCGGCGATCGTGACGCGCGGTGCGGGGACCTGGTATGCAAATCAGGAGCGTCCGGGCTGCAAGGGGCGACGGATCTTTTCGTTGAGCGGCGATGTCAACAAGCCCGGCGTGTATGAAGTCCCCAATGGATTGCTGTTGCGGGAGCTGATTGAACTGGCGGGGGGGATGCGGGACGGGAAGCCACTGAAGGCGTTCGCGCCGTCTGGCCCCTCGTGCGGGTTTCTGCCGGCGAAGCTGCCGGTGAGCGCTCTTCCTGGAGATTTTGTCCGTAAAAAGATGCCTGCGGGCGCCACGCATTTCGATCTGCTCGATCTGCCGCTGGATTTCAGCCTCGTGCGGGGTGAAATGAAGCTGATGCTGGGCGGGGGGCTGGTGGTGTACGGCGAGGGCGCGGACATCGTTGAACAGGCGCGTGTCTGCTCGGAGTTTTTCCGGAATGAATCCTGCGGCAAGTGTGTCCCGTGTCGACTGGGGTCACAGAAAATCGCCGAATACAGCCAGGAGATTGCCGCCGGCGGGCCGGCACCGGAGGAGATGGCCCGCCAACTGCCGATCATTCGTGAACTGTCGCGAACGATGGAGAAGACCTCGATCTGCGGATTGGGTCAGGTGGCGTCGAACCCGCTGTCGACGCTGCTGACCTACTTCAAAGAGGAACTGCCGGGTGGTTCCTGATTCGGGTGGTGCCTGATTTCGATTGGACGATTTGGCTGGGGCAGTTTCGCCCCGCGAAGGAGCTCAGGTTATGGCGACGGACAACGTCCCGACGGCCGATGTGGTCGACGAAGTACTTCGCGAAGACGAAGCGCTGTTCAGCCGCAGCATTGTTGACGGCCAGTTGATTCGCTTTGAAGAGGCGACCTCGGACGACTTTCAGACCGATGTCACCCTGGTGATCGACGGTCGCCCGGTAACGGTTAAGGCGGCGGTCCCGGCGACGGACTCGCAAGGGAACATTTTGAACGACGCGAACGGCGTTCCCGTTCCGCGGCGGACGACGATCTTCGATGCGGCGCGATTGGTGTTTGGCGGGGCGGCCAATCCGATTCCAGTGATCTGTCACCAGGACCATATGCCGCCGGTGGGAGTCTGCCGGGTGTGCCTGGTGGAAATTCACCAGGAGCGGAAGGGCCGAAAGGTGGTCCAGCTCGTGCCGTCGTGTACCCGGCGGGTCGAGCCGGACATGGTGGTGCATACGGTGGGGACGCCGGATACCGCGGCGAAAGAGCGCATTGAATCGAACGTGCGCGTGGTGACGGAGCTGCTGGTCGCCGATCATCAGAAGGCGCGGATGGCGACGCGTGCCTACGGTGATAATGAACTGCAGACGCTGGCGAACCGCTTTCTGGGTGAGCAGTCTCCCCGGTTCCGCACGAACCCGAAGCCGCGAGGACGCGACTATTCTTCGCCCGTGATTTCGATTGATCACAGTGCCTGCATCCTGTGTGACCGGTGCGTTCGGGCCTGTAACGAGGTGAAGCAGAATCATGTGATTGGTCGTTCGGGAAAGGGGTACACCGCCCAGATTGCGTTCGACCTGGGCAGCCCGATGGGCGAGTCGTCGTGCGTCTCGTGCGGCGAGTGCATGGTCTCCTGCCCGACCGACGCGCTGACGTTTCACGATGTCGTACGGGAAATTAATCCGCGAGAAACTCCGGAAGCGGATGAGTTTCCGTCGGTCCTGGAACTGCTGCAGATGCCGCTGTTTAGCGCGTTGCCGCCGAAGTTTCTGGAGTGGAATTCGGGTGCGGTGCGTCGCCGTCGACTGAACGAAGGCGAAACACTGTGCCAGGAAGGTGAATACGGATCGACGGCGTTTGTGCTGGTCAAGGGCGAGTTCGAGGTGTTCGCGACCCGGAAAGAGGAGACGCCACAGGCGGCCCCGAAACGGAAGGGCTGGCTGTCGGGGTTCTTCAGTGGGCCGAAGGTGCCGGCGAGAACAGGGGGAGCGCAGCGCAGTCTGGGGCGACTGACACCCGATGACATGCTGGTCGGGGAAATGACCTGCCTCAACAATTATCCACGAACCGCGACGATCGTGGCCCGCACCCCGGGCGAAGTGCTCGAGATCAACCGTAACGTGCTCTACTACCTGCAGCGGAAACCGGAGTCTCGGGCCGCGCTGCAGAAGGTGTACAACGTCCGCGCGCTGCGGAGCCAGTTGGAGATGATTCCCTTCTTCAAGGAGCTGGGAGAATCGGAGCGCGCCGTGGCGACCGACTTCCTCCGTGAGCGCATCGAGATCGTCCATGTCGATCCGGGGCAGATCGTGTTCCGCGAAGGCGACCCGGCGGACGACCTCTACATTGTGCGACTGGGTTACGTGAAGATTTCCCGGGGGGAACCGGGGAATGAAGTGGCGATCGACTATTTCGGCCCGAACCGCCAATTTGGCGAGATCGGCGTTCTGACCAACCGGCGGGGATTGCAGGGGGCCAATGATCCGGTGCGGGCCCTGTACGACCAGCTCCGGGGTCTCATCCCGCCCGAAACCTGCGGGTTGCGGACGGCGACCTGTGCGGCACTCGACCATGTCGAGCTGGTCCGCATTGCGGGAGACGACTTGCGTGCGCTGGTGCGCAAGGAGCCGCACCTGGCCGAGACGCTCGCCAACTATGTGAATGGGCTGTTCACGCAGCGGAGCCCCGATAAGGTCGAGCGTCAGGCGCCGCTCAACAGTTTTCTCGACCAGGGGCTGTACCATGGCCAGAAGCTGCTGGTTCTGGACCTGGAGAGCTGCACCCGGTGCGATGAATGTGCCCGCGCCTGTGCGGATACCCATGGCGGTGAAACGCGACTGATCCGGGAAGGAATGCGGTACGACCGGTTCCTGATCGCCAGTGCCTGCCGGTCCTGCAAAGACCCTTACTGCCTCGTGGGCTGTCCGGTCGATGCCATTCATCGTGTGTCGACGCCCGACCGTCCCGGCGCACTCGAGATCGTCATCGACAATCACTGCATCGGGTGCGGGTTGTGTGCGAACAACTGCCCGTACGGCAACATCAGCATGCGCGATCGGCCGGCCGCCGGCCAAGCGGCCCCGAGAGGCGACGGCTCCGGTCTTACGGTCGCGCGACAGGCAACGGTGTGCGACCTTTGTCGGGACATTGTTTCGCCCGACGAAGATCCGAGCTGCGTGTACGCCTGCCCACATCATGCGGCGTTCCGCATGACGGGCGATCAGTTGCTGGATGTGGTCGAAGGGCGCATGACGCTGAGCGAACTGTTGCACGACTGAGGTGACTGGCGGAGGGCGAAGCTCCGGGGGTTGACGCTTCCGGGTCTCGTTGGATGCAAGTCAGCCCCGAACGTGAGCCTTGGCAGGTAATGCCCACCGGACCGCCGGTTCGGGTTCGAGCGTCTGGGGAGAAATGTGAGGAAGTTCGGGCGTTGACGGGAAACTCGGCTGGCGAGGAGTCCCCTCAGGGTCCCTACAATCGCGATGAACGTCGCGTCGCACGCGTTGGTCCCATGAATTGACGCGGAATGGCGGGGTCTTTTTGCGGGCACCCCGCCTGTACGCCGATGTTCTGGTGTGGCCCGCTGTGCGTGACACTTTGTTCGCCTCGACCCGACGGTCGGAGACTGCCGTGTCCGTTCTGCCCGATTACCTTGGTCGGTTCTACTCCGCTGTGTCAGCCTTTGGGCGTCCCGCGGGGACTTCCAGCCGTGCGCGCCGCCGGACGTTTGCGTCGGGCCTGCCAGAGCAGTTGGAAGTACGGGTGCTGCTGTCCAGCGGCGGGGTCGCCGAATCGTCGATCCAACTGGCACCGCCCACCTCACAGCCGGCGATCACAGATCGGGTTCGGCTGCTGCAGTCATTCAACCCGAACGCGGGGTTGCACTTCTACACGACGTCGGAGTTCGAGCACTCGGTCGTGGTGCGACGCGGGCATGTCGATGAGGCCTCGAATCGGACGGGGATCGATCAGCTCCTCAACCAGGAGCCTGGGTCGCTGCCGGTCCTGCGACTGCACAATCCGAACAACGGCCAGCACTACCTCACCCTGAATCCCGGTGAGCGGGATTTCCTGGTGTCGGCCGGTTGGCTGGATGAGGGGACGCAACACTTCCTGTTTCCCGCGTTTGAGGCGGGTACGGTAGCCGTCAATCACCTGTACAACACGATCAGCGGCGACCACTTCTTTTCGGGCAGCGCGGCCGAACTGGCGGTTGTCCTCGCCCAGCCGGGCTGGGTAATGCATGGTCAACTCGGGTTCGGGTACCTGGGTGCCCCGCTGGCGTCGTCGGGGTTTGCGACGGGGACGCAACTCGATCAGACGGAGGTCGATACGCTGTTGAAGCGGGCGTCGGCCCTGTCGGCGTCGAACGAGGCGATCATTGCGGTGGTTGATCGCGGCGGGAAGATTCTGGGCGTGCGGGTGCAGTCGAACGTGCCGGCGATGTCGACCGAAGATCGCGTCTTCTCGATTGACGGGGCGGTCGCACTGGCCCGGACGGCGGCGTTTTTCTCGAATAACGAAGCGCCTCTCACATCGCGAACGATTCGGCATATCAGCCAGTCGACGCTGACACAGAGTGAAGTCGAATCGAACCCGAACGATCCGGATGTGAACCGCAAGGGGCCTGGGTTTGTGGGGCCCGTGGGCGTGGGCGGACACTTTCCGCCGGGCGTCACGAATGCGCCGCAGGTCGACTTGTTCGGGATCGAGCATACGAATCGCGACAGTCTGTTGATGCCGGGGCTGGATGGCATCAAGGGGACACCGGACGACGTCAATCTGACGTCGCGGTTCGAGGCGGACTTCATTCCAGGACAGGAGATTTTCGCGCCGGAGTCGTACGGGTATGTCTCGGGTGTGCTGACCACGGCCCAGTCACGTGGGATTGCGACGCTGCCTGGCGGGATTCCGCTGTATCGGAATGGCGACCTCGTGGGGGGGATTGGCGTCTTCTTCCCGGGGCCGAAGGGATATGCAACGTTCTCGCAGGGATTCGTCGCGGGCGTGGGGCAGACCGAATCGGAACGGACGAACGCGTCGAGGATCCTGGAAGCCGAGGCAATTGCGTTCGGCGCGGCCGGAGGGAGTTCGGGGGCGGGCGCGTCGGTCGGAACAGTCGATGGCGTGCCGCCACTTCCGGGTTTCGATCTGCCGTTTGGGCGGATTGACCTCGTCGGGATTACGCTGGAGATCTACGGTCCGATCGCGGGGGTCGACGGTGTCCGCGCCGTGAAGGACCTGGTTGACCGCCTGCCCATCGGGTCAAAAAACAACGGCACCAACGCGCCCGTCACCGTCTCACAGGGGATGTCGTTCGAGTTCACCGTGGGGGCGTCGGTGCCCAGCGGCTGGCTGGTTGCACCGAAGAGTTCGCTGGTCGATCCTACGCTGACGGCGAGTGTGGTGAACGAGATCATCACGAACGGGGTCAATGAAGCGAATCGGGTGCGTGCCCAGATTCGACTGCCCCTGGGGACGCGGACCAAGATGGTGCTCTCGGTCGCCGATAGTTCGGGCGAGGTGCTGGGGCTGTTCCGCATGCCCGATGCGACGGTCTTCTCGATCGACGTCGCCGTCACCAAGGCCCGCAACACCGAGTATTACGCGGACGCCGACGAGCTGAATCCCGTGGATCAACTGCCGGGGGTCGACCCTGGCGCGGCGTTCACCAATCGCACGTTCCGGTATCTGGCCCAGCCGCGCTTCCCCAACGGGATCGATGGCACGAGTCCACCGCCGTTTTCCACGCTCAATGAAGCGGGGATCAACCCGGCCACGGCAGAGAACATCGCGGGTCATGTGCCCGTGCTTGGGTTCCAGACAGTCCTCGGGTTCGACAGCGGACATGTGGGACGCAACTTCCGGAACACCACAGACGATCTCACGCTGCAGTCGGGCATCGTGTTCTTCCCCGGCAGCACGCCGCTGTATGTGAATGAAGCGCTGGTGGGCGGGTTTGGCGTGAGTGGTGACGGCGTCGATCAGGACGATGTCGTGACCGTGGGCGGCTCGCGGCCGTATCTGCCCCCGTCATCGGTTCGCCGGGCCGACCAGGTGTTCTTCAACGACGTCCGCCTGCCGTACTTCAAATTCCCTCGCAATCCGTTCGCCTGATCGCCGCGAGTTTTTTCGTCTCCGTGGTCTCCGTCTCATCGTCATGATTCGACCGGTTCGTCTTGCCCTCTGCGTTTGTCTTGGCCTGCTGGGAGGCTTCGGGACACTGCGCGCCGGAGAACCGGGCATGGCAAGCACGACCACCGTGGTCTCGGATTTGCGTGGTGCGGGGCGACACCCGGCCGTGGGGGCGATGTCGTGCGCGGCGGCGAGTTGCCACGGCGGTCTGGGGCAACCGGGGAGCAAGGGGTCCGAGTTCACGACCTGGGCGCTGCTCGATCCGCATCGTCAGGCGTATGCGGTCCTGTTGAATGAGCGCTCGGTGCAGATGGCGAAGCTCTTGGGCCTTTCCGAGCCGGCGCATCGCTCCAAGGTCTGTCTCACCTGCCACGTGGGGACAGCCGAATCTCCGGACCTGTTCGAAGCCAGCCCGCATGATCGCTTGGGTGTCTCCTGCGAAGCCTGTCATGGCCCGGCGAGCCAGTGGCTGGCCGAGCACACGACAGGATCGTGGCAGTCCTTGGATCGAACAAATCCGAGCGTTCGCGAATGGAAGGCGGAGGCGGGCCTGCGCGATCTGACAACGACGGCGAAAACCGCCGGGTTGTGTGTCCGTTGCCATGTGGGGGAAGCCGGGCGCGAAGTGAACCATGACCTGATCGCGGCCGGTCATCCAAGGCTCAACTTCGAGTTTTCGAGCTACATGCGGCTCTATCCGAAGCACTGGAACGCGCCTCAGTCGGCGGAGCAAGCGTCAACTAACGACGCCCGGCAGTGGATGGTCGGCCAGATGGTCTCGGCCCGGCAATCGCTGGACCTGCTCGACCACCGTCTGTCCCGAAAGACTGGTCCCTCACCAGAACTTTCGGAGTTTGATTGCTACGCCTGTCACCACGACTTGCACACCGCCCAGACAGGGCCTGGACTGGGCTGGCGTCAATCCGAGGGGTTCTCCGGCAAGAACCCAGGTGGACTGTCTTGGGGAACATGGCATGCGGCGCTGTTGCCAATTGTCGCTCCTTCAGCAGGTCAACCAGACGAGGAGTTGACGACGGCCTTGAGGGCGCTCGAGGAGAGCCTCGAAGACCCGGCGGCTTCCGCCGAGACGAGACAGGCCGCGCTACAACGGGCGAGAGCCGTGATTTCTCAACGGTTGGATGAGATCGAAACGATGCCCGTTTCCGCGGACGAACTGGCGGCACGTATCGCCTGGCTGACCGGTCCTTCGGCTGACTCGATTCGGGACTGGGACCGCGCCACACAGACGGTGCTCGCATTGCGATCTCTGCACCAGAGTCTGGGGGCGATGGATACGCGGTTGCGTTCCCCGGCGGCCGATGCGACGATCCGCGAACTGATTGAATCGTTGCGGTTCGAGACGCGTGATGAGGTGCTGTTCGACAGTCCGCGGCAGTTCAGCCCGGTGGACTTTCGATCTGGACTGAAACGTTTGGCTCCGAACTTGCAGCCCGTGCCCGTGAGTGCCCCGGTGGGAGCGGCCGATGCTCCCGGTATCCTTCCTCGTTGAACCGCGGATCGACATGGACCAACGCTGCGAAAGTCGGAACACCGTGCGCACAGGCTTTCGAAGCGTCGCTCTCTGGGGAGGGGTCGCCTGGTTGGCGATCTCTCAGGCGTTTGTCACGGCGGCTGAACCGGATGCCAAGCCGGAGGTTTCCGCGGTTGCTCCCGCTGCGTCGGCTTCCGCACCGTTTGCCTATATCGGGATCGATGGCTGCGTCCGCTGCCATGAGTCGCCGCGCGAAGCAGACAATCGGCCCGACTCGGAGACGGGCCTCGCGGTCACGGACTTCTACCTGATGAACGAAGCGACGGTCTGGTCGAAGCAGGATCGTCACTCGCAGGCATTCAAGGTGCTCGAGAATCCACGGTCGGTTCGGATGGGAGAGTTGCTGGGGGTTGACGTCAAAAGCCCAGCGGCGGGGTGCATCAACTGCCATGCACTCGTCTTGAACTCCGACAAACGGGAGATCGGCAAGTGGGCTCATCGGTTGGCCGATGGCGTCAGTTGTGAGGCGTGTCATGGTCCCGGCGAGAAGTATGAGTCGGCCCACCATCGTCCGGAGTGGAGAACCTTGGATCCTGAAGTGAAGGCCCGCGAGTTCGGTTTCATCAATGTGCGCGAGGCCGGGGCGAAGACCGCCTTATGTGCCTCTTGTCATGTGGGAAATCTGGCGCAGGGGAAATTCGTTACGCACGAAATGTATGCGGCCGGTCACCCCCCGCTGCCGAGCGTCGAGCCATACAGCCTCGGATTGGCGATGCCCCCGCATTGGCGGCCGATCACAGCCAAAAAGCCCGAGGTTCAAAAGTTTCTGGGCCACGATCCCGAGATCCGGACGATCGCCCGAGAGATTGTGCTGGGAGGGCTGGTTGCCTATCGCCATTCCGTCGACCTGCTCGACCAGGCGGCCAGTCGCGAAGAGACCTGGCCCGATTTTGCCGTGTTCGACTGCTACGCCTGCCATCACGATTTGAAGCGGAAGAGCTGGCGGCAGGAGCGGGGGTACAAGTCGCAACCGGGCCGTCCGGCTTATCGGGCGTGGCCCGATGCTCTGCCCCGTGCCACGCTGCTGGCAATGGACCGACCGCTGCAGGAGTTTGACGACCGCGTGACCGGTTTGCAGACGGCGCTTACCAGCCGTCCGTTTGGAGTGCCCACGGATGTTCGGGTGAAAGCGGGCGAGGCGAGACTGGCGTTGGACGCGGAGTTGCAGCGGGCCTCGCAGGAGATTCGCTGGGATGCCGCGCGTTCGCGGAAGCTGCTGGATGCACTGGCCCAGACCGCACTCGAGCAGCCTTGGGATTTCGATTCTGCCCGCCAACTCGGTTGGGCGTTTGTCGCGGTGTCGCGCGACCTGCCGGAATCGAATCGCCTGCCCGCGGAGGTGGCACCGGCCATTGAAGAGCTGACGAGCTTGCTCGCGCTTGCCCCGGCGGCTGTCGCGTCTGCAGGCAGCGAGCCTCCCGAGCTACCCACAAGCGTGATGCTTGCCGCACTGGCTGAGTATGATCCGGCGAAGTTTCAGGCCGTGTTCCGAAAGCTCGCGACCGCGCTGGCTGTCACGCCGACGAAATCACCGGCATTGAAACCCGCGCCGTAGTCGATGGCCGGCGGTGCGGCTCCGGGCGAATTGAACCCTCCGGGCGCTGACGCTCCCGGTAGTTGGCGGTGCGTTCGATTGACCGCGTTCCTGCAGACTGGCTTTATCGTGCGTCGTCCACAGGGAACGAGACGGTGAAGGTTGTTCCGGTCCCCAGACTCGAATCGCACTGAATCGTTGCACCGAGCTGGTTGAGGATGGTGCGGACCGCCGCCAGCCCCAGTCCATGCCCTTCCTTCCTGGTCGTATAAAACGGCTGAAACAGACGGGCCTGTGTTTCCGCACTCATTCCGACGCCGTCGTCGCGAATCTGCAATTCCACCTGCTGGCCCCGACTGTTTCCAGGAGAGGTCGTCCCGGTCCTGATCTCGACCACTCCGGGGGCCGGGGTTCCATTGTCACGCGCCGAAAGAGCCTCTTTTGCGTTGAGAACCAGATTCAGCAGCACCTGACGCAATTGAAGCTGGTCGCCCCGAATGGGTGGCAGATTGTCTTGCAGCAACAACTGCAGTCGATGAGGCGGCATCATCACACCCCCCAAAGTCGCTGCGATGTCCCGAACAGATTTCGAGAGGTCAATCGACTCGGTCTGGGGCGGCGAACTGCGCCGGTAGAAACTGAGCAACTGCCTGCACAGCGTGATCACCGAATCGGACGATTTCCGGATCTGCTGGACATACTCCAGGGAGGTCGCATCGCTTTGGACCCGTTCCTCGAGCAAGCCGGAATAAACGGAGACAGCGGCCAGAAGGTTGTTGATGTCGTGTGTCGCCCCTGAGGCGAGCAGCGACAGACTCTGAAGCTGCTGCAGGTGAATCAGACGGGTGTTGTCTTCCGCCTGCTTGATCTGTCGGGCCAGACGATCCTGAAAGGCCTGTTCGTGGGTCTGCTGATGGCTGGTGATATCGAGGCCCACGCCACCAATCATCGACCGGCCGTCGTTCGTCGTGATTGGGAATTTGACGTTGAACCAGGTCCGAATGGTGCCATCTGGGTCGGGAGCATGCTCGACAACCGAACACGCGTCCTCTCCAGCAATCACGCGGAGGTCGTTGCGATGGAACTGCCAGGCGGTCTCGCTGGGCCAGACGTCAAACGGGGTCCTTCCCAATCGATCTCTGGGCTGCAGCTGATAGTGGGAGCGATACGTCTCGTTGATGTAAACGTACCGCTCCTCGGCATCGCGAACCCAGGCGATGAACGGGCTCTGATCCAGAAAGGCGTGGAACCGATCCAGCTGCAACTTCTGCTCGTTGCGAGCGGTCATCTCCTCGGTGAGATCAATGAGCACCACGATCAGGTCATTTTTGCCCGATGGCATGACCTGCGCCTTCACGTGACGCGAGTTGCCCCCCTCGCGAACGACGGATGAAAACGAAACCAGTTCTCGAACCGTGGCCGCTTGTTTGCAGGCCGCCAGGAAGGGATCGATCTCCATCTGGCTTGCCAGATCGATCACCGCCTGTCCCCGCCAGTCCAACGGGTCCCCACCAAAAATCCGGCAGAACGCCGAATTCACCAATCGGAAAGAGAGTCGTTCATCCAGCGCGCAGACGCCGACGCACAAATCGTCGATGGCTACTGTCGGACACGCTGACATCGGGAGCTCCTTGACCGCCCGTCCACACCCATTGGTCGGGCCTGCGGTACTTCTACCTGTCAAGACGTTTTCTGGAGTCTCTCATATCGTTGCTGAAAAACCTAGGAGCGCCGGATCTGACTGCTCTTTCCTCAACAGACCGGCATCTCCGTCGACGTTGTGATTCCATCCGTAGCCCGACGCGTCAACGAGGGAGTACGTAAACCGGCATTCACTTCACGTGAAACACTCGGCCATTCGCATGCTTATCGGCGTCAGGATACCCATCCCCTCGTTGAAGCGTCGGGCTAAAGTCAAACGATCACACCCGCTCGGCGGTCCGCCGTTCCGACGTGTGGAATTCGACGGATGGCTGGAAACTTGGTCGCGAAACCCTGTGAAACTTCCGCGAGGGCAGTCGGGCGGATTAGCCATCCACACATGGAAGCGTGTTACAATCCCAGAGGGTCGTCTGGGGCGATTCGTGGCTCATTGGCTGCCGCTGGGACGTCCACCAGACTGATGCATGTACTCCCGCAAGGTCACAGGTATTGCGATGAAATCGCTCCTCAACACGACGTTCGTTCTCGCCGCCATGGGGCTGATGGTCGTCATCGGTCCGGGTTGCGGGGGGAGTCCAGCTCCTGAGCCTGCACCAGCTGCTCCCGAGGCGGCCGCGGCCGAAGCGCCCAAACCGGCGGCTCCAGCTCCGGCACCCGCTGCCGCGAATGCGGCTGCACCGGCGGCCACTCCATCTGACGGGTCACCCGATGGGCAGGACTCCTCCGGTGACTTGTTCGCGATTGTCTCACCCGAGCAGGCCGGAACGCTCTACGAACTCAATCCGGCGTATGGCGTGCGAAACGTCGACACCTATCTGACCCCGATGGGGCAGTCGTCCGGAAGGGATTCTTCGCAGTTCCTTGTTAGTCGCACTGCCAAACCGCCGATGAGCCTGTTGCCGGTGGTGCCGCCTCCCTTCGATGCCCCCCTGCCCAGGTCCGCTGTCCCGAACGTCGATTTGCCCCCCGGATTCGCCGCGATCGAAACCGCCGGCTACACCGCCGAAGGATTACCATGGCGAATCCGAAGTCAGGTCGACAATTCGGAAATGGCCCTCGTCCCGGAAGGTCCCACGACACAGGGGATCGATGATCACTCCCTTCCAGGGGCGGGGCCTGCCCATGGCGTCCTGCTGGATGCGTACTACATCGACGTGCAGGAAGTGACGGCAGGCATGTATCAGACCTACCGAGACAGCCGTAGAGCGGAAGGCAAGAAGACGCGGATCGCCGATCCGACCCGTACCGCGACGAGTCCCGATGAACCGGTGACAGGTGTCTCCTACGCCGAGGCGCAGGCCTATGCCCAATGGGCCGGAAAAACGCTGCCCACCGAAGCGCAGTGGGAAAAGGCCGCACGTGGTCCCGCAGGATACAAGCATCCGTGGGGACCGGGAGCACCCGTTTGGGGAATGACTCGCACCGTCGATCAGATTCGACCGGTGCGCAGCTTCGCGACGGATGTCAGCCCGTTCGGGGTGTTCGACCTCGCCGCCAACGCCCGCGAATGGTGCGTCGACTGGTACGCGGCCGACCATTACTCCGCTCGGTTGAAGTCCGGTGCCACGGTGGTCAAGAACCCGGTGGGTGCCAAGAACACCGGCTCCAATGAACGGGTCGTTAAAGGGGGCGACCCGCTCTGGCGAGTCTCCGCGCGGGAAGGAGTCCCCCAGACCGAACGGCCCGAGTTCGTCGGTTTTCGCTGTGTGCTCGCTTCGAAACGCAGCAAGCCCGAAGAGCCTGCCGACACTCCCGCTGGGGCGGCCGGGGCCGAAAAGAAACCTGGGACGAAAAAGCCCGCCTCGGGGCTTTAGAGCCGATTCGCCCAAGAGATTTTCGATTGACCGGCCGAAGCGCGGGCGGCGACGAGGGGAACGCTCACGCGTTCCGCTACGAGGATGCGATCGAATCTAC
>JAIXZD010000209.1 GCA_027489895.1 Planctomycetaceae bacterium | reverse complement strand
GGGCGTCGCGCCCGAGGAGCCACGGGCCGGGGCCTTCCAAAGGCCAGCGGTGGCGGGCATCGGGGCCGGGGCCTTCGGCGATCAGCGCGGCTGTGTCCACGGAAGCGGGGTTCGCTGTCAGGGGCATCGGAAAGTCACCAGGCGTAGGTCTGCCCCGGTTTCAGAACGGTCACTTCCACCCCCAGCGTTTCGGAGGCCGTCTGGGCGAATCGCTCGGCATCGGCCGCGATGACGGGCCAGGTGTTGTAGTGGGTGGGGAGAGCCCGCCTGGGGCGCAGCCACTCCAGGGCTTTCAGGGCGTCGTCCGTGCCCATGGTATAGTTGTCCCCAATGGGGAGAATGACGACATCGAGGCCGCCCTCGGCGTAGAGCGTCATGTCGGAGAAGAGCGCGGTGTCGCCCGTATGGTAGATGCGTGCCCCGCTGGTGAGCGTGAGCAAGAGGCCCGAGGGGTTGCCACCGTAGCTACCATCGGGCAGGCCGGAACTGTGGTGGGCAACCGTCAGCTTCAGGCGGCCGAACGGGAATGTGAACGCCCCGCCCTGATTCATCGCGTGTGTCTTGGCGACGCCCTGGCGGGTGAGCCATTCGCAGATCTCAAAGTTCGAGATGACCGTCGCTCCCGTCCGCTTCGCCACCTCGACGCAATCGCCGATGTGATCGCCGTGCCCGTGCGTCACGACAATGAAGTCGGCCTGGGCTTCCCCCGCAGAGATCGCGGCCTGGGGGTTGCCGGTGAAGAACGGGTCGATCAGCACCCGGGCTTCCGGCGTTTTCAGCTCCCACACGCTGTGGCCCAGAAACGTGAGTTGTTGAGGCATGGAACGAACTCGTCGAGACACGCAGAGAGAAAAATCAAACCCGTTCAGATCGTTGCCCGGAAGTATAGCGATCAAGAGGCTTGCGAACCGCAGTGCGAGGGGGGTGTCGGGTGGCCCTCGGGGCGCTCACGCTTCCGGCTCCCCGGAGAAGGAGTGGGCGGAGCAATCGCTCGTGCGGCGCGAGTCTGTACAATCGGTATTGGACGGGGCGTGGAATGCTTCGTCCGCCTGTTCGACTATTTGTCTGTTCTGGTCTTTGGAGACGCTGCCGTGATTCATGTTCTGGCTTCGATCGAACTGCACCCGGGAACCCGTGCGCAATTCCTCGCCGAGTTCCACAAGATCGTGGCGCCAGTGCGTGCCGAAGCCGGCTGCATCGAGTACGGCCCGGCCGTGGAGCTCAACACCGGCCTGCCAACCGCCCCGGCCCGCGAAGACCTCGTGATGGTCATCGAAAAGTGGGAATCGCTGGCGCACCTGGAAGCCCACCTCGTCGCCCCGCACATGCAGGCCTACCGCCCCAAGGTGAAAGACTTCGTGATCCGCGTCGGCCTGCAGATCCTCGAACCCGCCTAGCGCAGGTCACGGAATGCCGTAGCGGAACTCGTGAGAGTTCCCCCGGCGAGTTCGAGGTCCCAAGACCATGGCAAGACCCGTTCACAACGATAGACCGGCGAACCGGGACGTGAGTTGGCGGGATTGTCTGTCGGAGGTGGCCCGTTTCGGGAGCAGTGGCGATGCAACTGGATGACACGGTCTGCTACTGCTTCCATATCACGAAGCGGAAGGTGCTGAATTTTATCCGCCTGCACCAGCCGCGGGTGGCGAGCCAGGTGGCCGAGTGCGGCGGCGCGGGGACCGGCTGCGGGTGGTGCGTGCCGTACCTCAAGCGGTACTTCGCCGAGTCGCAGGGGCGCGAGCCGGAGATCACGAGCGAGCCAACGCCGGAAACGTATGCGGCGGGACGGGCGGCCTACATTCGCGCGGGGAAAGGCAAGCCGGCCGCCGGGGCGATTCCGTTGCCACCGGAAAAAGAGCGTCCGGCCGAGTAACGAGCAGGGCAATGTTTAGAGGCCGCTTCGCGGGGGGAAGCGTCACCGCCTCCGCTACGAGGCAGTCTCAGAGGCGGCGAAAAAGTCTGTGGGATAGGCTTCCAGCCTGTCATTGTCGTTCCTGAAAAGCCCGGAAGCTCGACGGGCTGGGGCCTGTCCCAGAAAAACCTCCCAGAAAATACGGTCCCCCTTCCCCGGTGGTGGCCTCGCAAAAAATGGGAGACGAAATCCGCTGCCCCCGGCATCTACTAATGAGCCAGCCTGTAGCCCGACTTTTGAGCACACTGCTCAACATCCGATCGCCAAGCGGGAAACTACTTAGAACCGGCTCGATTTGTACACAGCGTAAGTCCACTGCAGTAAGCGTTTTAATGCCATTGAATCTGGAACGACTGCCCCTTGGCGCATGATCTGCTCTACCGTAGAGTCGAAGTTTTTGTTCTTACGAACACTTCTTGACCTTAGGGGATATACTATGGGTGCTCGCCGTCGGGGTTTTACGCTGATTGAACTACTGGTCGTGATTGCGATTATCGCGATCCTGATCGCTCTCCTCCTGCCTGCGGTGCAACAGGCCCGTGAAGCGGCCCGCCGCTCGCAATGCCGCAACAACCTGAAGCAGCAGGGCCTCGCGCTGCACAACTACCACGACAACTTCAACGTCTTCCCCGCCTCGGTTTACAATGCGGGGGTCTGCGCGACGTCCTACACGCCCGCCGGCCGCGCCAACTGCCGCGTCATGAACACCAATGGCTGGGTCATGACGCTGCCCTACATGGATCAGGCCCCGCTCTACAACTCGTTCAATCTGTCCGTTGCCATGTCGGATGCCACTTCGTCCACATCTAGTGGCCCTGCTGCGACTTGCATCGACGGCGGCAGCGGACAAACCGTCATGGGCACGATTGCCCAGATCACCGCCAACGCCAACCTCGGACGGACGCCGATTCAAACCCTGATCTGCCCCAGCCAGCCGTCAGGTAGCCAGTTCACCAGTTCAACTGATGTCTACTACAGGGCCGTCAGCGGAGTGGGCGGTCACAAGACCAACTACGATTTTATCACCTTTTCCAGCTATCAACACGGGGCCTGCAACACCTGGTCGGCGCAAGCGTCGACAACTCGAAGGCTGTTTGGCGACAACAGCCGCGCCTCCATCAAGGACTGCACCGATGGCACCTCGAACACTCTGATGGTCGGCGAAACCAAATTTGACGTCTTCAATGGTGGGGCTTACCCCTGGGCCTATCGCAACTGGCTGCAGGATGGCGTTGACCCCGAACGTGGCATCAACGTGTATTTCTACAACGCAATGTACCCCAATGTGCATCCGCGCCTGGCCAATTGGAGCCAAGCCGGCAGCTACCACGAGGGCGGCGCTCACTTTTGTTTGGCGGATGGTTCGGTTCGGTTTCTGTCGCAGAATCTGGATACCGCGCTCATTATCCGCCTGTCCGCAATGGCCGACGGGCAGATTGTCGGCGAGTTTTAGGTCGTCGCCCGTGCTGAGCCACTTCGAGGCCAGGATGTTTCGTGGGATAGGCTTCCAGCCTGTCATTTCCTCTCCGAAAAGCCTGGAAGCTCGACGGGCGGGAAGCCTGTCCCAAAAAAACACACCCCCGAAGCGGTCCCCTTCCCCGGCGGTGGCCTCGCAAAGAGCGGGAGGCGATATACGCTGCCCCCGGCGTCCTCTAATGAGCCTGCCGGCAGCCCGACTTTTGAGCACGCTGCTCAACATCCGATCGCCGCAAGGGAAACTACTCAGGGTCGGCTCGATTTGCGCACAGCGCAAGTCCATTTCAGCAAAGACGTTAACGCCACCACATCCACAACGACTGATCCTTGGCGCATTTTCTGCTCATTCGAGACGCGTTCTGTTTGTTCGTTAGAGCGCATTTTGATTGAGGGGGTGGGCCATGAATGCTCGTCGTCGAGGTTTTACGCTGATTGAACTGCTGGTCGTGATTGCGATTATCGCGATCCTGATCGCTCTCCTGCTGCCTGCGGTGCAACAGGCCCGTGAAGCGGCCCGCCGCTCGCAATGCCGCAACAACCTGAAGCAGCAGGCCCTGGCCCTGCACAACTACCACGACAACTTCAACGTTTTCCCCGCCTCGATCTACAACTCCGGCGCCTGCGCCGCCTACACAGCCGCCGGTCGCTCCAATTGCCGCGTCATGAACACCAACGGCTGGGTCATGACCCTCCCGTACATCGACCAGGCTCCGCTCTACAACTCGTTCAATCTGACGGTCGCCATCGCCGACGCCACGGCCGCTTCGACCGGCGCTGGATCGGCGCCAGCCTGTATTGATGGCCTCAGCGGTCAGACCGTCATGGGGACCACGGCCCAGATCACCGCCAACGCGAACCTCTCCCGCACGCCGATTCAAACCCTGATCTGCCCCAGCCAGCCGTCCTCGAACCAGTTTTGCACCAACGCCGGCACTTATCGTGCCGTGGCCGGGGTGGGCGGACACAAGACCAACTACGACTTCGTTACCACGGGGTATTACCAACATGGCGCCTGCAACACCTGGTCTGTTGAAGCCTCGACCAGTCGCCGGCTCTTCGGCGACAACAGTCGCGCGTCGATCAAGGATTGCACCGACGGCACCTCGAACACCCTGATGGTTGGGGAAACGAAGTTCGACATTTTCAACGGCGATGGGAACCCTTGGGCTTACCGAGGCTGGCTCCAGGACGGGATTGATCCGACCTTCGGGATCAACAACTACTACTACTCGCCGACCTACCCTAATAATCATCCCAAGCTGGCCAGTTGGAGCTACTCCGGAAGCTATCACGAAGGCGGAGCCCAGTTCGTCCTGGCGGATGGTTCCGTTCGCTTCCTGTCGCAGAACCTCGACGCCACGGTGATTGATCGCCTGTGCAAAATGGCCGACGGACAGATCGTCGGCGAGTTTTAGTTCGTCGCCCTCGCTGAGTGTCTACGCCGAATCAAATCGCCCCGCGCCACTGTTGGCTCTTCCAACAGTGGCGTCTGACTTGGTCAATCTGACCCGTTTCGGTCTCGTTGCCGGACAAACGCCGCTTTTCCGCTCTCTTCGCAATTCTGCATCACTGCTTGCCCCTTCCGTCAGAGCTTCCCACCATGCTGCGCTCCGTTGCTTCGATCTCTTTCGCCCTCATCCTCTGCGGTTGCTCCGGAGTGGCTGAACCAACATACTCTCCCGATCTCGTCCCCGGCGAAGGGGTGGTGCTGATTGGTGATGCCCCGGCCGCCGACGTCGAAGTTATCTTCAATCCCGTCAGCACGACTGGAAAGCCCGAACGGGAAGCCCGGATGGCATTCGCCACCACCGGGGCCGACGGACGGTTCTCGCTGGTCTGCCCGCCCGGCGGACCGGTCAAGGACCTCACTGGATTCAAAGGAGTTCTGCCGGGGGAGTACGCGGTCACGTTCCACAAGTTTGTGATGCCCGATGGACAGCCCTTCACACCCGAAATGGCTAAGGAAAGAGGTCCGCAGGCGTCCGGCGCACGCGATATCGTGCCCCCTCAGTTTGGTAGCCCGCAGACCTCCCCGATGAAGGCCAAGATCGGACTCGATGGCGCGACAGACCTCGAGTTCAAGCTCCCCGCAGCCAAGTAGTTCTTGGCGAAAACCAGGCAGATCGGCCGACCCTCACCGGTCGGCCAACAGCTCATCCGCGGGCATGCCGTGTTTGGTCAAAGGGAAGGGAGTTGGGTTCTGCGGCTTCGGGGCGGTCCCGGCCCTGAGTCCGGCACACCCATTCTCCAGTTCCCCCGATCCGGCGTTGCAAGCTCCGCTCGCCCCCGGCAGAATTGAGGGTCCGGTCGTTCCGGCCGGGGTTCCCTCTCGGGACGACCTGTCCACGACCAGTCAGCGGCGCTCTTGCCGACTGGGCTTATCCGGTCACTGGTTGTCTCTGCTTCGCAACGCAAGGTCTTGTCATGGCTCAGGATTGGGTGGAACGACTGCTCGCCGACGGAGTGGTCGGCGAGGACCAGGTGGCCGAGGCGCGGGACTACGCCGCGCGGAAAGGCATCTCCCTCGAAGACTCCCTGGCCAATCTCGGTTACGCCAGCGCTGGGGAAATTGGGCAAGCCAAGGCCGGTGAAACCGGGACCGACTTCATGGACC
The DNA here is from genome assembly GCA_027489895.1 of Planctomycetaceae bacterium. GTDB lineage: Bacteria > Planctomycetota > Planctomycetia > Planctomycetales > Planctomycetaceae > JAIXZD01. Next base: position 35,382 of record JAIXZD010000209.1, on the reverse strand, counting down.
TCGCGTCCATGAAGATCCCGCCCTCCGTCGTCGAGCTGGTGCCCGAGTCCGTCGCCCGCGAAAACATCGTCATGCCCGTCGCCCTGGACGATTCCGGCGCGCTTCAGGTCGCCATGCACGACCCCATGGCCTTCGAGGTCCTGGATAAACTCCGGTTTATCATCAATCGCGAAGTCCGGCCCATCGTCGCCAGCAAAGAGACGATTCTGGGCTGCATCGGACGCCATTACGGCCAGGGCCAGGCCGAGTCGGTCGACTCGCTCATCCAGGAATTCACCGAAACAGCGATCGACTTCACCGAGACGGAAGTCTCCGCCAAAGGGCTGGCCGCAGATGATGAAAACTCTCCCATCATCAAACTCTGCAATCTGATCATCACGGAAGCGGTCAGCATGCGGACCAGCGACATTCACGTCGAACCGTTCGAGGACCGCGTCCGCATCCGCTACCGCATCGACGGAGAACTGATCGAACGCGATAGCCCCCCCAAGCGGCTGCTGGGGGCCTTGATCTCCCGCTTCAAGATCATGGGAAACATCGATATCTCGGAAAAGCGCCGGCCGCAGGACGGACGAATCAAAACCCGCGTGAACGGAAAAGACTTCGACCTCCGCGTTTCGATCCTGCCGACGGCCCATGGTCAGGCGATCGTCATGCGAATTCTGGACCGCGACAATATTAAGGTCGGGATCCGGAACCTCGGATTCAGCGAAGAGAACTACCGGCGGTTTCAAAACGTCATCCGCCGCCCCAACGGCATCTTTCTGGTGACAGGCCCCACGGGTTCGGGCAAGACGACCACTCTGTACAGTGCCCTTGGTGAACTGAATCGCCCGGACAGGAAAATCATCACGGCGGAAGACCCGGTCGAGTACTACCTCCCGGGAATCAATCAGGTCGAGGTGAGGCACTCCATCGGGCTCGACTTCTCGCGGATCATCCGGGCCATGCTCCGGCAGGCCCCCAACGTGATCCTCGTCGGAGAGATTCGCGATACCGAGACGGCTGAGATGGCAATTCAAGCCTCTTTGACTGGACACTTGGTTTTCAGTACGCTGCACACGAACGATGCGCCCGCTTCTATTACGCGCCTCATCGATATGGGCGTACAGCCATTCCTCGTGGCCTCCAGCATCACGGCGGTGATGGCCCAGCGGCTCGTGCGGGTGATTTGCCCGAAATGCAAAGAGTCGTTCCGGCCCGACCCGAGCGAATTGGAACCGCTGGGCCTGACGCCCGAGCAGCTGGAAACCGCCAACTGGTCGCGCGGCAAGGGCTGCCAGCACTGCCAGCACACCGGGTATCGTGGGCGCAAAGCCGTCTTCGAGTTGATGATGATGAACTCGGCGATCCGTGACATGGCGTTCCGCTCGGAACCAGCCCAGAACATCCGTAGACAAGCTCGCCTGTTCGGCATGAAGTCGCTCTACGAAGATGCGCTCGACAAGGCTGTGCTTGGAGTTACGACGATTCCGGAAGCCATGCACCTGTTCACTGGCCACTAATGGGATCGTCGCTGTCACCCGAATGATCTGCCACCGGCAAGGCGTGTCGTTCTGGCGTCAGTTTCTGTTCGGCGCCGATATCAGCAGCCGCTTCAACTGTGCCGATATCGCATCATTCACGAGGGCATTGCAGGGCCCGTGTCGAATTTGTCCAGGCAATCCCTGTCGGGCGAATGCGGCATTTTGCGGGGGTGTCTGTGCTGTTTTGCGCTGGCCGGCGGATTCCGCCAAAAGGGGAGGCAGGGTGGTCAGCCCCTGTCCAATTGGCGGTCTGTTCGCGCAAGTTGATGGCCATCCGCGAGTTTCGACCTTCATGAATTCTCGATGCGGATTTGTGCTTTGAGAGTTCGGCCGGGATAATGCCTTTGTCGCGGTGATCTATCGCGTGGCGTTCGCCACAACCGAGACAGATGCGATTCGGAAAGACGCTTCGGCAGCCCACCCAGACGGCCAGGCTTCTCTTCCATCAGATCCCGGTTGCCAGGACATGGCCTCCGGGACGTCTTGAGCTGCGCAATTTATGCGCGGCGTAATCTCGCACAGGGAAGTCAGAAGATGTCGTCCGTTCAGATCGACAAACTCCTGCAGACGGTGGTCAACCAGAAGGTGAGTGACTTGCACATCACCCAGGGGCAACCCCCCGTGGTGCGTGTGGGTGGTCACATGGTCCGCCTGGAGACAAAGTCGCTCGAAGGGGAAGACTGCATCGGGCTAATGAAAAGTATTACGCCGGAGCGGAATCAACAGGAGCTGCAGGAACGCGGGGGGACCGACTTCGGGTTCGCATTTGGCGATGCTGCGCGGTTCCGCGTGGCCGTGTTCAAACAGCGTGGCTATGTCGGCATGGTGCTGCGGCGAATCCCCAGCGAGTTCCTCACGTTTGAGCAGCTCGGCCTGCCTCCGGTCATTCGCGAATTGATTCTCCGTCCCCGCGGCCTGCTGCTGGTGACGGGCCCGACGGGTTCGGGCAAGACGACCAGTCTCGCCTCGATGATCAACTGGCTGAACGACAATGTGGACCACCACATCATCACGCTGGAAGACCCGATCGAGTACTACCACAAGCACAAGAAGTGCACGATGAATCAGCGCGAAATCGGCGTCGACGTGCCGAGCTTCGCGGAAGCCTTGCGACGTGCCCTGCGAATGGACCCCGACGTCATCCTCGTCGGTGAAATGCGCGACCTGGAAACGATTCAGTCGGCGATTTCGGCGGCCGAAACGGGCCACGTGGTGTTCGGCACGCTGCACACGACGGGGGCCGAAGGGACGGTCAACCGAATCATCGACGTGTTCCCCACCAGTCAGCAGGAACAGATTCGGACACAGCTCTCGACGGCGATTCTCGGGGTGCTCAGCCAGGCGCTGCTGCCCAAGAAACCGAAGGGGGTGGTGGCCGCGTACGAGATGCTCGTGATCACCTCGGCTATCGCCAACCTGATTCGCGAAAACAAAACCTACCGTATTCCGTCTTCGATTCAGACGGGGAAGAAATTCGGGATGCAGTTGCTCGACGACGCACTGTTCAACCTCTGGAAGAACGGCCTCTGCGACGAAGGCCCGGTCTGTATCAAGTCGAATAACCCCGGGGAACTGCGGGCGCGGATCGCCAACGCGAAGAAGGGGATCTTCGATGACGAAGAAAAAGAAGACGATGAGTGAGAATGACTAATGTCCAAATGACTAATGACTAAAGACCGACAGGTGAATCTTTAGGCCTTAGGCATTGAATCATTGGGACATTTGTCCTGTCCGATTGATTTTGCACGTTCCAATTACGTCTCACGCCTGTTTATTGCACCACACCTCCTATGGCTCGCCGCAAGCTAGGTCAGATTCTGGTTGACCTCGGGTATCTCACCGAGGACCAGTTGTGGGACGTGCTCGAAGAGCAGAAGCAGTCCCCCGGCGAGGTCATCGGCAAGGTCGCGGGCCGAATGGGGCTGGTCACCGAAGCGCAGGTGATGGAGGCTCTGGCTGAGCAGTGGGGCATGCAGGTGATCAACCTGCCGGAAACCACGATTCAGCCCAAGGTGCTCGAACTCGTTCCCGAGACGATGGCGAGCGTCTACAAGATCATGCCGGTGTCGCTGAAGAACGATGTGCTCACCGTGGCGATGGCCGACCCGCAGAACCTCGCGGCGCTCGATGACCTCCGGAATTTTCTGGGTGTCGAGGTGCGGGGTGCGATTTCCAGTGAAGTTCATATCCAGGCGGCGATGGAGCGGTTTTACGCCGGCCGTCAGGAAAGCATTGAAGACGTCATCGGCGAGTTGGAAGACGACGAGGAGCTGAACGAGAACTCGCGTGGCTACGACCTCGGGAACGTCGAGGAAATGGCCGACGCCGCCCCGATTCGCAAACTGCTCAACATGGTGCTCCTGCTGGCGATCAAGGACCAGGCGAGCGACATTCACTTCGAGCCGTTTGAAGACGAGTTCAAAATCCGCGTGAAAGCGGACGGAATGCTGTACGAGATGGTGCCGCCGCCCCGGCATCTGGCGAATGCGCTGATCACCCGAATCAAGGTCATGTCGAATCTCGACATTGCCGAACGCCGCATGCCGCAGGACGGACGCATCGAACTGACGGTCGGGGGGCACTCGGTCGACTTGCGGGTGAGCGTGCTGCCCACGCTGTTCGGCGAGTCGGTCGTCATGCGAGTGCTGGACCGCACGGTGGTTCAGCTCGACCTGACGAAGATCGGGATGGCGCCCAACATCCTCAACAAGTTCCGGTCGATGATCCGTCGGCCCAACGGCATTGTGCTGGTGACCGGTCCCACCGGCTCGGGCAAGACGACGACGCTCTACTCGGCCCTCAACGAGCTGAACGAAATCACGGTCAAGATCATCACCACGGAAGACCCGATCGAATACGACATCGACGGGCTGCTGCAGGTGCCAATCAACCACGAAATTGGAGTCACGTTCGCCAGTGCCCTCCGCGCGATTCTCCGTCACGACCCGGACACGGTGCTCGTGGGCGAGATTCGCGACAAGGAAACCGCCGAGATCGCAATTCAGGCGGCCCTGACGGGACACCTGGTGTTCAGCACGCTGCACACAAACGACGCGCCAAGTGCGATCACGCGGTTGCGGGACATGGGGGTTCAGCCGTTCTTGATCACCGCAACGGTCGAGGCGATTCTCGCGCAGCGACTGGTGCGGAAGATCTGCACCGAATGCCGGACGCAGTTCGAGCCTAGCGATGAACTGCTGATGGAATTGCAACTGCCGCTCGCCCAGGCACGAAAATACAAGTTCTACTACGGCCGCGGCTGCCAGCGGTGCAGCAACACCGGGTACAAGGGCCGCTGTGGAATCTATGAACTGCTCGACGTGACGGACGACATTCGCGACCTGATCGGCGAGAACGCGTCGGTCGACGACATCCGCAACGTGGCCCGCAGCCAGGGGATGACGACGCTGCGCGAATCGGGCCTCAAGCTGATCTTCGACGGGGTGACGACGATCGACGAAGTCGTGCGGGAAACCATTCTGGACGGCGGCGATTAACGCGGCGGTGCCCGCAAGGCCAAGGGAAAAAGGGACAGCGATTCGCGCTCGCGAGAAATCCCGTCAGCAATTCGACACAACGGCACCCGGAGAGAACGAAGTCGGGGCGAGAACGATGTCGGGCCTGGCCCAATGTGTGAGTTTGATTAACTGATATGAGAGTTTGATTAACGTTGCGCAGGTGAGCACGGAGAGCGTTAGACTCCGAACCGATTCGGGTCCGGGCCAGTTTGGTTCGGGGCCAGTTTGGTCCGGATCAGGTGAAACCCAGAGCTGGTCTCAGAAAAGAGCGGCTGTGAGTTGAGCGGATCTGAGTTGAACTCAGTGCAGGACAGACGCGGGATAAACAGGACGCGGGCATTCGGGACGGAGTAAGCCATGCCGGTTTATGCATTTGAAGCGATGGACAATGCCGGGGCCGAGGTGAAGGACACCATCGAAGCCGGTTCGGAACAGGAAGCGCAGACCCTCATCCGTCAGAAGGGCTACTTCCCGACGCGCATCGTCGAGAAAGGCCGGGGGAAGAAGGACAAGGGCAAAGACCCCAAGAAGAAAAAGGGGGCCGCCAACCAGAAGAAAAAGAAGACGTTCGCGTTTGGCGGCGTGAACGCCAAGACACTCTGTACCTTCACCCGGCAGCTCTCCACGCTGCAGGATGCCGGCCTGCCGATTCTTCGCAGCCTGCGAATTCTCGAAGGCCAAGCCAAGCCTGGCGCACTGAAAAACACGCTGATCGATGTCATTGATGACGTCGAGTCGGGCTCGACGCTGTCGGAAGCGATGGGCAAGCAGCCCAAGTGCTTCGACAACCTCTACGTCAACATGGTGAAGGCGGGCGAGGCCGGGGGGGCGTTGGAAGTCATTCTCCAGCGTCTGGCCGAGTTCAAGGAACGGGCTCAGAGCCTGAAGCGGAAGATTCAAGGTGCCATGATCTACCCGGCGGCGGTCATCACCGTCGCCACGGGGATCGTCGGCTTCATCATGTACTACATCATTCCGAAGTTCAAAAAGATCTTCGAAGGGTTCGGGGTCGAGCTGCCACCGATGACCGTCGCCCTGATTTGGACATCGGACGTCGTGGTGAACTACTTCTACCTCGGCCCGCTGATTCCGCTCTCCATCTGGCTGTCGATCAAACTGATCAAAAAGAACAAGACGGGGGCCTTCGTCGTCGACTGGCTCTCGTTACGCATCCCCCTGTTAGGAAAGATCTTACAAAAGGGGATCGTGGCCCGAATGACGAGAACGCTGGGAACCCTGATCGCCTCGGGGGTGCCGATCCTGGAATCGCTCTCGATTGTGCGAGATACGGCCGGGAACACCGTCTTCTACAAGGCGTTCCAGAACATCTATAGCGCGATCCGCGAAGGGGAGCCCATGGCCATCCCCCTCAAGGAGGCGAAGATCGTCGACGACATGGTGGTCAACATGGTCGAGGTCGGTGAAGAGACCGGGGCACTCGACAACATGCTCTACAAGGTGGCGGACGTGTACGACGAAGAAGTCGCCGTGCTCGTGGACGGGTTGGTGAGCATGCTCGAGCCGATCATGGTGGTCGTGCTGGGGCTGATCGTGGGGTTCATCGTGATCGCCCTGTTCATGCCGCTGGTCAAGCTGCTGAACGACCTGTCGTAACCGACGAATAAACATGAACTCACCTGGCCGGGAACGGACGCCGGCCCGGTGAGCTCGAATTCCCTGAAAACGTCCAGTCGGGCTAAGGGACATCCCAAGGTCATCACGAGTCAGAAGGCAAGGGAGAGCGCAAATGCAAACGACATCGCCAGCCACTGGCGCAGTTCCACCCGCCCGCGGCCAACGCCGTGGCGGGCTGACGCTGATCGAACTGCTCATCGTCGTGGTGATCATCGGGATGCTGGTGGCGATGATCGCCCCGGCCCTGCTGGGCGCGTTCAGCACGGCCCGTGATGCCGCCGTAATCAACGAGATCAAGCAACTCGAATCAGCAGTGACTGCGTTCAAGGCGGTCTATGGGATTGAGCCTCCCAGTCGGGTCATCATCTATGAAGCGCCGGCCGGATGGACGGGCGATACGGAGAGCCGGGCACTCATTCGGCGGATCTGGCCGCAGTACGATTTTACGACGGCCCACCATGCGACCAACTTCAATCGCGACCTGACCGGCGATGGCGACGCCGATGATGAGATTCGCCTGAATGCGGGTGAGGCGCTAGTCTTCTTCCTGGGTGGGGTGGTGAATCGCTCGACGGGTGCGGCCGAGGGGTTTGCGAAGAATCCGGCTCGCCCGTTTCTGTCGGCGTCGACAGCGGCATCTCGGGAGGGGCCGTTCTTCGAGTTCGATCCCGCCCGGTATGTTGACCTGGACAGCAATTTCAGTACGGGGAGCGGGGCGGGGAACGCGGTGTGGGGCTGGCGCGAGTATCGCGACAATCTTCCGGGGCAGACCAAGCCGTACCTCTACTTCAGCTCGCGGGAAGGTCGCGGCTACCAGACGTTGACAACCGCGATCGACGGCACGTTCGTCGATGTCTACCGGGTGTTTAACCCCACGAGCAGCACGGCGACGCCGAATGCTCCGGGGGTAGGAGCGACGTTCTCCTCGGCTTACCCGGCCCACAAGCCGCAAACGTTCCAGATCATCTCTCCCGGGGTGGACGGGTTTTACGGGAAAGGTGGTGTGTTCAATCCTGACAAGCCGCTGTCGTGGCTGGCGGATGTGGGCGACTACGACAACCTGACCAACTTCCATGGGGGTCGGTTGAAGCGATAACAGGCGTTGGGATCGACCGGGCCGCGCAATGCGGGGACGGGTGATTTCTCAGCGAAAAATGCCTGTTTGGGACGGGTGGGCCACCGTCCGGGGGTCGGGATGCGCAAGAAACTCGGGTGGGATGACCGCCATGCGGCTCTCCCGAGGGACAGCCGTCAGGCCACGAATCGAACACGGCGGGAACGAACACGGGCGGCAGGAACAGCTCGGGCAGGGGCGGAGAAACCAGATGAAACTGAACACCCACCACTCTCGGCGAGGCCAGCCTGGCCTGCGGACCAGCGCTCGCCGCGGGTTCACGCTGATCGAACTGCTGATTGTCATCGCCATCATCGGAGTGCTGGCGGCGCTCACACTGCGGGTTGTCGGTGGGCTGATCTCGACGGCACGGCGGGCGGCGACGCAGACCGTGGTGACGAAGGTGCATACCCAGCTCAAAACGCGAACGCAGGCGCTGGAGCGGCTGGCCTCGTCGCGAGCCAATCCGGGACGGTCGGCAAACGTGATGCCGGGCCTCGGAGTCACGCCGATCGCGTATGTGGGCAACGCCGCGCGAAATCGTGAGGCGGCCGTGATCACCAAGAAAGCATTGGCCCGCTTTTATCTGCCACAGACGTGGGATGAAGCATTTGCTTCGAGCCTGCATGTGGAGGCGGGCGTCTCCAGCTTGCCGATCTACCCTGCGACGAAGCCCTCGTCGTTTCCGTGGACCGCGCCGGCGGGACGGCTGAATCTCGAAACGGAAGAGCAGTGGGAAAAGGGGCGTGTTGCGGAGAGTTCGGAGGTCTTGTACTTCGTCCTGACGAAGTCCTCGGTTCCTGGATATGACCCTCCGGGAGCCGACGCGTTTTCGACGACGGATGTGGTCGACTCCAACAACAACGGATTCTCGGAATTCACCGACGGCTGGCAGCAGCCCCTGCGGTTCTACCGCTGGCCGACGGGTCTGGTAAAGCCGGCTGGCGATGATGGAGATGACACGGTCCACACAGACATCAATGCGAGCCTGGCCGGGCTGATCTTTCGCAATCTTCCCACGAGTGCGGCCCAGTTGAACGGCGACTTCGATGATCCGACGGCTCTGCTCAATGTGCTGACGGACATCGGGTCTCCACCCTTCACACGGACCACGTTCGAGACCGACTTCCACACGATCGCCACGTTTTCGCTGCCGCTGGTGATGTCGGCTGGGGCGGATGGGATTCTGGGGGTGGGCGAGCCGAATGCGACGGGCACCGCGCGGCTGGCGCGTCCACTGTCGAGTGATCACACGACGATTGCGGACAACATTTCGAATCACAACATCATCGCGGGGGGGCAATAACCATGCGTTCGCAACCGCGGCCCGCACCAGCTCGGATGGTGCGATTGTTTGGGACGGTGCTGTTTGGGACGGTGCGTCGGGGCTTCACGCTGATCGAGTTACTGATCGTAATCACGATCCTGTTGATCCTGGCGGCGGTGACGCTGTCGGTGTTCAACGCGACGGCCGATTCGGACCGGCTGCGGGCGGCGACTCGGCAGGTGCAGTCGGCGCTGTTGGGAGCGCGCGACCGGGCGATCTATGCCCAGAAGGCGGCAAACTTCCGCGAGAAGGTTTATCGCGGTGTGCGGCTGGTGCGCGACGCCAACAACCCGAGCCTGGTGACGGGGTTTGCGTTCATCCAGTCGACGGAGCCGGTCCTGCTGGGGACAGGTCCAAACTTTCGCACCGATGACCCGCGGGTTATTGCCAGCAGCGGGCTGCAGTTTGTTCGCGAAGGGTCGGACATTCGCCGCATTTATCTCTATGCGCCGCCAGTTGTCCGGCCGGCGCTCTTCCTGACTCCGCCGCCGGCGATGAGTAACCCGAATGGGTACATCCTCGATGTGGATTTCCCCAAGCCGGGTCATAACTCGGAATTCAAGCGGCTGTTTCAATTGGGTCTGTTGCGAGATGGAGATCTCGTGACGATTCGCATTGGGGGTGAGGTGCATTCGTCACCGATCAGCACGGTACGAATCGACGATCCCGCCAACACGGCGACCGATGATGGGGCGCTGGTTCTGGTGGATCCACTGCCCGTGTATGGATCAGCCTATACGGGGGCCACACTGTCGCTGGCTTACGAGTGGGCTTCCGATGCCGCGGGATCGGCCAATCGCGGGATCACGTTGGAACTGGGACCGTCGCTCTTGCCGGGCGAAGAGGTGCTGAAGCTACCGGGTGGGGCGGCGGTTGCCCTGTCGCTGGACGGGACGAATCTATTGCCCGGAGCGAATCTGCCATCGACATGGACGCTATCGGCCAATGGTCCGCCGATGGACATCTTGTTCTCGCCGCGCGGGACGATTACCGGCCCGGAAGCGGCACTCGGGGTGATTCACTTCCTGGTGGGCACCGCGTCCGATCTGGATCAGGGCTTCCTTCCGGGAAGCGCGTCGTCGAGCGGCAACTGGCTGGTCGTGTCGATCTACACGCACACGGGGCAGGTGCTGACATCGCCGATCGACCTGACGGACAGCGTGAACAACACGACGGGGACCGGACCGGCGGATGGACTGCCGGACAACATTTTCAGCTTTGCCAAGCGTGGGGAGGTCGCGGGACGATGAACTCCCTGTACAGAACACGCACCGAGATTGGTTTGCGACGATCTGGCGGCCACGCAGCCAGTGATGGCGCGGGGCGGCTTGGCGCGACGTTGAGCGAAGTGCTGGTGTCGCTGCTGATCGCGTCGATCGGGCTGGTGAGCGTGGCGACGTTTTTCCCGTTGGCGGTGCTGCGGTCGATCGAGGCGACGAAGCGGACGCAGGCGACAGTGCTGAAGAAGAACGCGGAAGAGTTTCTGGATCGCAGCCGCTGGCAGGGGCCTCCGGATCCGACGGTGGTCTGGCCACCGGCCGATCAACGACGCGTTCTGGATGATGTGCGGATCAATCAGGGGGTGGATGGTCTGCCGGGTCGTGGCGGCGTCGATGACGACAATGATGGCGTGACCGACGAGCCAAACGAAACGGGATTCAGTGGTTCGGACGATCGGTTTGTGGCGGTGCTCGATCCGCTGGGGGTGGCCACGCTGGGCACGGAAGTGTTCCCGGTGGGGGCGACCGGGGCCGCGGCGATCCCGCGGCTGCATGGGTTGAACCGGCTGGTCTATGTACCGCAACCGACGACTGTGGCGGCACTGAGTTCGCTGCTGGTCCCGGCGGCAAGTGTAGCCGGAAATCGTGACACGTGGACGGTGGTGCATTCCTCGGATGCGGTGAGCGGTGTGACGTCAACGAGTTGCGTCGTTCCAGGTTCTGGAAGCCTGGGGCTGACGTTTACTGCCACCGACCCCGCGGTCCGGATTGTGATGACGGATGTGACGGGGCGACTGAGTCAGACGCGGACGGTTATCGGGATCACGGGAGCCAATGTGGTTTCGTGGGGGCTGACAGCCAGCACTCCCAATGCGCCGCTGGTTCCGACGGGATTTGTTCCGACCAATGCGGTGATTGAAACGATTGACCTGCGCTACTCGTGGTTGGCGCTGCTGCGGCGGACGACAGTGGGTGTCGAGGCGGATTGTGTGGTGTTTCACAAACGGGCCTACCAGGCAGATACGGCGCTGGGAACGGGCAATGAAGAGCTGGTTTACACGGCAACTCAACTGGGGCCTCTGGACAACCGTCAGGTGACGTTCACGACGAAGCCGGAGTTTGCCAAGCGGGGCGGCTTCTGCATCTCGACGAACGATCTGCGGGCCTATCGAATCCAGAACATCTCGGACAGCGGCTTGGTGATGACGCTGGTCCGCGCGGATGGCAATGAACTGGCGGACATTCCCTTCGATACGACGACGAATCTGTTCAGCGCCGTATTCATGCAGGGAATCGTCGATGTCTTCCCGCTGGGAGAGCGATAGTCATGCAAGTCACACGCACAACCGCCGCACGGACCATGAGCAGCCGCAATGCGGCCAGTCGTAATTCGGGCCGTCATCGCCAGGGGTTCACCCTGGTGGAGATGCTCGTCTCGGTGGCGCTGGTGCTGCTGATGATGACGATGTTCGCGTCCATTTTTCAGGTGGCCGTGGGACTGATGACCCGTCAGCGGGGCCTGGCCGAGAACGACCAGCGGCAGCGGCTGACGGACACACTGCTGCGGAGCGATCTGGACAAGCGGACGTTTCGGGATGTGATTCCGTTTGTGGGACAAACGAGCGGTGTGAGTGACGCAAATCGGGAAGGATACCTGCATATCTCGGAAGGAGACCCGTTCGACGATACGGACGATGTGCTGCAGTTGACGGTGCATGCGGGCGAGGTGCTGCGGGACGGCGATACAACACCTTATGCCGGCCGCGCGATGGGGCTGACGATTGCTGGTCAGGCGCCGATTACGGGGTTCCCAGGTGTGTTTCGGAATCCGAATCAACCCGCATTTGACGATGGACGTTTGGGGAGCGGAGGCGTGTCGGATCGGGTGTCATCGTCTCCCTACGCGGAAGTGGTGTACTTTCTGCGGCGGGGAACCCTCTATCGGCGGGTCGTTCTGATCCGTAAGCCGCTTCGGGAATCATCACCGGCTTACTTGGGGCAGCCGAGCGCTGACTTGAATGGCGCCGGTGATGATCTGATTCGAGGGTCGGCGCCCACGGCCACAACGGCGGGCTATGACGTGGATGATCTGGTGCCGGGGCAGACGACCGGATCACTGGCGGCGAACGTAAATTTCCTCAATGACTTCGATTTCTCCGCGCACTTTGAACCAGCGGGGGTCGCAGCGTCGGCGGCGGATGAGCTGGTGTTCCATGCGATCAGTGCCGACAGGAACTCGTTAAGTAACGCGGCGACCCCGGCCACGTTTTCGCTGGGGGTTCCCAATCATCGGTTCGGGTTTGATCCGCGTTCGGGGCGGCCGATCAGTTTTGCGAATGGGGGCGTGCCACCTGATGGCGGGGCGACGGTGACGGGGAATCGGCTCGAAACGTTCTTCGGTCGGTTCACGCATCAGGAGACGAGCCACACGGCGTTTCAGTATCCGGGGCAACTGGACCGTGGCCCAGACAATCAGTTTGGAACCAACGACGACGACTACCCACTCTTCCGAGTGCGGCGAAACGGGAGTGTGCTGGGGGCAGATGGGGTGATCACGCTGGGGGGCGCGTCGACGGTTCGATTGGATGGTCCGCGCGTGGGCGAAGACATTCTGATGACCAACGTGCTGGCGTTTGACATCAAGGTGTATGACGAGCATCCCACCGTGCAGGCGTTTGTCGATGTTGGGCATGTCGCGAGTAACGGCACGGGGTATTACGGGCATCGGGCGAATCGGCTGCCGGGCTTTGGTCCGATCGATCTGGCGGGACTGACGACCGCCCAGTTGCAGGGTGCGGATGGAGAGTGGGGCCGAGCGGGTGTGGATGATGACGGGAATGGGACGACGGACGACCTTGGCGAGCAGGGCTGGCCTGGGTCGGATGACCCGTGGAACCGTGTGTTTGATACGTGGCATCCGCGAATGTCGGCGAATTCGCAGTTCGTGAATCTGGGACGCGTGCCGCCGTTCCGTTCGACATCGGGCGTCAGCCTGGGGCCCGACGGTCAACCAGGACGGGCGGGGGTCGACGACGATGGGAACTCGACCACCGACACGTTGCCGGCGGACTGGGGCGAAGTGGGTTTATGGGACGACTTCATCCCCGATGCGGGCCCCGATGGAAAACCAGGGAAACGTGGGATCGATGACGATGGCGACGGAATCATCGACAACGCGACGGAACTGTTGTGGCCGGGCACCGATGATACGGCCTACGACCTGGGGCCAGATCAGCAACCGGGACGCGGTGGGTTCAACGACAACAATCCGAACTCGCTGCCCGCTCCTGCGGACCAGATCGCGGATAACCAGATTGAGGTGGGATTTCCTCGGACGGATGACGTGAACTTGAGGACGCGTCCGATGCGGGCGATCCAGATTCGAGTGCGGGTGCGGGATGTCTCTTCGGGCCTGATTCGAGACATCACGATTCAGCATTCGCTCCTGGATACCAGGCCGCAATCGTAGCGAGAGGGACGGGCGGGCCAGATTGGGCGAACGTGTGCGGGCGAGTGGTAGGGTGAGAGAGGCGTGTCAGGTCACGGGTGGGGTTCCATCGTGGCGGGCTGGTGTCCGATCCTGTTCGGACGAGGAGTAGAATCATGGCCATTCGGAAATTGAATCGCGGACAGCGCGGCACTGGAGCCAGCGTGGGGGCCAAAGTGGGAGCCAGTCGCCGCGGCTCGACACTGATCGTGGTGATTGGAATGCTGGGGCTGTTGCTCCTGCTGGGGCTGACGTTCTTCACGTTCTCGGCGCAGGAGAATCAGAGCGCCGAGAATTTTTCGGAAGGCAATAAGCGGCCGAGAGAACTCGACCCGGAACTGGTTCTGGACTATGGCCTGCAACAGGTGATTGTCGGGGCGGATGAGAATGCGCCCGGGAGCGCACTTGCGGGGCCCCTCTATCGGTCGCGGCGAACGGCCGATCGCCTGCAACCGGCGGCACGGCATTCGCTAGTGGCGACGATGATGGGGTTCGATTCGTCGCCCTTCAACGGGGAGGGCGTGAATGTCTCGGTCACCGATGTGGGCGTGGGAGCCGCTCCGCCGGATGGAATTGCGGACTCTGCCGCATTCGGTGTGGACCGGGACCGGAACGGCGTGCTGGATCGAAATCAGACACCGGCCCCGACGAACGCCGACCAGTTGCTGCGATTGAACTGGTCTTCGCGGGCGAACAACGGCACCACTCGGATTCTGTCGGACCCCCGGTTTGTGCCGACGGACCTGGTTCCGTCGGGGGCAGGGGAGCTGGGGACGTTTCCGCAAAGCGGCGAACCGTATGGGCCGCCGGCTCCGGACGTGGACTACACGGCAGCGGACCTCAACAATCCGTTTCTGGCGTACATCGGGACGACGGTCCACCCGACATCGGGCGCGGTCGTTCCGGTCGTGATTCCATCGTTTCACCGGCCACAGTATCTGCGGAACCTGAACAGTGGTGTGCCGCAGAACAACAGTATTCCCGACGATGGGACGGTTCTGGGCTGGGCCCGCGACCCGGCGACAGCGGACCGCGTGCTGAGGCCGCATCCGTCGCATGTTGTCCGCGGTCCGACGGGATTGACCCGATTTCGGTATATCCGGCCCACCGTGCCGACCGTGAATGCGGCTGATGTGGTGTTCAATTCCGCGAACCAGCAGGTGGCGCCGTTCCCGTTCGTGGTCGACCGGGATGGTGACGGAGCATTCAATGAGCAAGGCGTGTTCAGCGGCACGAACCTGGGGGATGCCATCGCGCGGGCATCGAACCTGGAGTTCGACGTCGATAACGACGGCGATGGACGCCCCGAAGGAGTTTGGCTGGACCTCGATTTTCCTGCCCAGCAGCTCACGGATGGACGGTATTACGTGCCGTTCTATTCGTTCACGATTCTGGACGGCGATGGCCTGATGAATCTGAACGAAGTGGGCAACCTCTATGCGAGTGCGACGAACGCGCGGGACGTGAGCAAGACGGAACTGCTCAACGCGAATCGATCGATCAGCCGGTCGAACCATGGGGTCTCGCGGTCGGAGATCAACCCGACGTATGGATTCGATCTGGACCCGAGCGAAGGCGTGCCGGTGGAAGAAGGGCAACAGTACCGAGCGCAGTACAACCTTCCGACGACGGGGAGCAATCCGGGGGTCGACCATTGGCCGACGTTGAATCGGCGACAACTGGCGAATCTGGAGTTGGCGAATCTGCTGTGGGGCCGGATGCGGTTTGCTGAGGGCGGCGGCCCGTACACCGTGGCGGGCGTCGACAATTTTACATTGGGTGGGATTGCGGATCTGACGGCGGGGCGGTGGGGGGATTTGAATCTGCTGCTGTCGTCGATCACCGACTCGTCGATGGGAGTGACCGTGAACCCGCTGGGGTTCCTGCATAGCGGGACGTTGTTTCCTGTGCCGGGTCAACCGGGCGTGGATGACAATGGGAATCTGTTACAGGGCCGGGCTTTTTCTTCGGCCACGACGACCACGAGCACGCAGGATTACTTTCTGCCGCTGTTTACCGGGTTTTATCCGGCGTTTTACCACCCCAGTGATTTCCGGGGATGGGGTGGTGTGGGAGAGTCGCTGTTTGCCGGGCGGTTGTACCCCGGGAATGCAGGGACGCCGAACATCTACTCGGGCAGCGGGTATACGCTGGGAAGCGTGACTGCGGGGCCGAATCGATTCGCACGCTATGCGAACGTTCTGGGTGGGAGCGACTATGGGGCGTCCGCGCCGTACGGAACGTCGGTTGTGGCCACTTCCAACACGGCCCAGAACCAGGACGAACCTGCGGAAACCGTGACCGAACCGTCACTGGCGGGGAGCAACGACCAGATTTTTGGCGTGGACGAGATGGCCGGGCTACACCTGACGGCGACGGATTTCCCCAAGGCGTCGACCTCTTCGCGATTGCGGCAACTGGCGAGCATCAACTTCGATAAGGGAGGCTCGGGCAATCTGACGACACAGGCCGCGCGTCTGCTGGGAATTCGGTCTCGCTATACCACGAGCAGTTGGGATCGGAAGCAGTTTGGAATGGGTGTGTCTCAGTATCATGTGATTCGGCAGACAACGTCACCGGCAACGGGCGATCTGGATGTGTCCGCACGGGCCTATCAGAACGCACGCGGCTGGGAGATGGAACAGTTGAATCAGATGGGGACGACGTCGACCTCGACGTATACGCCCGCGACTCGCAACCAGCGTGCGGAGTTTCCGCCGTGGTGCGGTGGGAGCGCGATCGGCGCTCGTTTGCAGCCTGTTCGGACAGCAGTTCGAGAGCTTTTCAGTGTGCAGCCGGGGTTTTTCCGGAATAACGAGCTGTTTCAACGGAAGCTGAACATCAACCGGGTGCTGCTGGATCCTCGGCATGCGAACCTGGCCAGTCCGTACTACACGGGCACGCGGTTGTTGACGCCTCATCCGGCGGATCCTGGGGCGGCCGCGATTCCAGGTGTCGGGACGATCCTGGGGACTGACGGTCAGCCGGGGATTTCGGGAACGGATGATGACGGGAATGGACTGATCGACAACGACGGCTCGGGGGGCTTCGACCTGAATGAGCTGGGGGCGCTCGGATCGGACGACCTGCAGCCGGCGGCAAGCGCGGCGATCCAGGAGTTTTGGGCCCGACGGGACCGGCAACTGCTGGCGCGGGATATCTACGTGCTGCTGTATCTGTTGGGTGGCGGCCGGAACGATGTCAACTACGCGACGACATCGAATGCCGCGCGAGCGCTCTACTCGGAGCAGCAGCTAAGTGAGATGGCGCAGTTCGCGGTTAACTATGTGGATGCGCTGGACCCGGACGATGTCATCACGATGTTCGAGTATGACAAGGACCTGGAGAACGGCTGGGACCTGGACGACAACCCGTTTGGTTCGATTTCGGGTTTTGCCGAGACCGATCGCGGGACGGTTTTTGGAGTTGAACGTCAGGCTCTGGCGATCAACGAAGTGCTGGCCGTGTCGTTTGAAGGGGGCGCGGGAGCCCAGGACCACATGACGTTCGACGAAACGTCGATGACGCAGAGGTATTACCTGCAAGTCGAGCTGGCGAATGTGGGGCCGACGCCGGTGAGCATGTCGGGGAATGTGTGGCGTCTGGAACGGGTGATCTCGAGGCCGGTGACGGGGACGGTTGCGGCGGGGATCGTGCAGCGTCGGTTGACGATCAACGACACGACCCAGAACGTTCCAGCGGGCGGCGTCTACACGATTGCAGCGAGAACCGGGAACGATACCGCTCCGGCGGGTTCCGCGCACCCGGAACGACCGAGTGATTTCCGGGCGAAGGTGGGCGGGATGGTGACGCAGATTTCGCCCTCGACCCCGACGGTTCCCGCGTTTTCTCCGGGCGACCCCGATCCCGGACCGAGTGCATCGCTGGACCTGGTGTGGGGTGGGCACTTGGGAAGAGCGACGATTGCGGATGGCAGCGGGGCGGTGGCGACATCGTATCTGGACGATTTGCTGAATCTGGGAGCGGATGTACGGCTTGTCCTCAGTCGTCGGTTGCACCCTGGGCGGGCCGCAGCTTCGACAGAGGCAGATAACCCGTGGGTGGTCGTGGATTACTTTGATCAGCGGCCATTCCGACGGTTTGATCTGACGGCGGCGAGCATCAACACGGAACTGCAGAATACGGCGAGTCGAAGTTCCGAGCGACGACAACCGCTGGAGCGGCGCGGGAACGGAGACTATTCGACGCTGTCCGCGGTGATGGAGCTGGAACACGTGGATTCGACGGGAACTTCAGTCGTGCGAAACACGATTGGCAACGTGACGAATTCCCGGACGGTGGCCGAGTTTACGGACGTTCCTGGGAGTGCGGTGTTTTCTGTTCGGCAGCCCAAGTTTGACCGGGACTACACCTCGCCTCTGGAACTGCTCAGCCTGCCGCTTTATGGCCCGGACCGGCTGACGGAGTTTCTGGCCCTGGGGCAGAATTTTGCGCGGAGCCGGGACACGGATTTCAGTGAAAGTTTTGGACGGGAGTACACGGCGGCGAGAAAGGTGCTCCGGCCGGACTTCAACCCGGCGGACACGTCGAACCCGGAACGGGACAATCGGTGGTATCGGGTCTTTTCGCTGCTGGAAGTGCCCGAGATGGAGAATGCCCATCCCGGGATCGCGGGCTACACGAGCGTGGAGCGGAACGGTCAATCGACGAGCGTGCCTCGGACGCCCGGGAAGGTCAATCTGAACACGATTCGGGATGTGAAAGTGCTAGCGGGTTTGCTGGATGACCTGTCGATGAATTGCGAGAACTCGCTGCTGGCGGATGCGATTACCGATCTGGATGACAGTTCCACGGTCGAAGCCGCTCGTCAATGGTGGCCTCAGTTTTTGAAGGCCCGCGACCAGCAGGATCAGACGACGGGTTTGTATCTGCCGGGTTTGCCTGTCTCGCGACCGTTCCGGTCGGCGTTTGATTTGGGGCGGAACGCGAACTGGCCGGCCTCGGGGCTGGAGAGCAGCATTTTCCGTTCGATGCCGTTTGAGGGATCGCTGGCGACCGCGTTCTTTCCGAACCTCGACATTGATGGGTCCAGCGCACCTCGCCCGGACCGGAGGACCTTGTTCGAGGCGCGAACGGCTCTGGATACGAACCTGGCGGATTATCAGCAGATGGATCTGCAGTCGCGATATCGGCTGCTGACGAAAGTGTCGAACCATACGACCACGCGGAGCAACGTGTTCTACGGGTGGGTGACGGTCGGGTACTTTGAAGCCGTGTACGACCAGACCGCGCGGGTCTACCGTGTGGGTGGAGAGTTGCCTGAAGCGACGACTGGCCTAAAGCGGGTTCGGGCATTTTTCACGCTGGATCGATCAGACATTGAACGTCATTACGATCCGGTGAAACAAACGCTGGACTACCGGAAGTTCATCAAGCAGCGCGTTCGACTGGATTGAGAGTTTCCGGAGTGACGACGTGGCCGCGTGTTGATTGGCTGCCGCGGTGAGTGTCGTCGGGGCGGAGGTGCGTTGCTTCGGACGCTGACGCCTCCGGCGACTTGTGATGGTGATTGAGCTTCCGTCGTCGGCTGGGATGCACGGAGCGGTCTGGTGGTTCCGCGCTGGGGAAGCCTCACGGCTTCCGCTACGGCTCGGGGCGACGATTGGGCGCTTAGCCTTGGACGGTGGAGACGACGGCGGCGGGGTGAGCGTTGGCGATGCGGTCCCAGGCGCTGGCGGGGGTGGCGGGCTCGGGGATGAGCGGCGCGTCTTCGGTGGGCGTTTCGTGGCGGGACGGGCAGAGCTGGAAGGCTCCGTCACCGAGCGGTTCGAAGAAGCGATTGAACCAGAGCATCCGCTCGACGTTCTCCTGGGGGGAGTAAAGTCGGATCGCGATGCCGGCGTCGTGCCAGTCGAACAGCATGCCGAAGAAGCCGCTGGGAACGTACTTGACGTGCGTCATGTCGACCCCGACGCGGCGGGCCTTTCGTCCCTGGATCAGGCGGACGAGGCATTCGCGAAGGAGGGAGAGGTCGGCCCCGTCCCAAATCTCCATGTCCCCGAGTTCGAGGACCGAGAAGCCATGTCGATCACTGATGGGCAAGGATTTCTTGGTCGCGGCCATGCTCGAGCAGCCTCTGGAGAGAACGAGTGCGGGTCTGGAGAAAGCGACACCTGGGAGACGGGAACTTGATGTAAGGCAAGTCCCGCGCCGGTCACTTCCGGCCAACCGCTGCTTCGCGACCTGAATGACACAACCTGTTGTGTTGTGGTCTGTTAACACCGAACAAATTCCCGAACACCGAGTTGGGGACGTCCACGTACCGGTGGCGTTCCCGCCACATGTCGCGGAGACGGGTGTGGCGAAATCGCAACGGGAACTAGACGCGCGAACGATTCGGAAAGTTCCGAAAAATCGCTTGCAAAGGGTTGGGGCGGCTGCGCCGCAGGGGCGACGTGACTTTGGTCAGGCGTCGAGGTGGACTTGCGACTGGCCCTGGAGGTAGGCGTCGAGGACGGCGCGGTGCCAGCGGCTGATGCGGGGGCCGGTGGCTGCTTCGGGCGGGACGAGTTCGAGGGAGTGGCCTGGCTCCTGATGGGAGAGGTCGAGGCCCAGGGGAATGGTGGCCGTGTAGAACCAGGCAACGAGTTGGCCGGCCACGGTGAAGGTGAGGGCGGGCTGGAAGTAGGGGGGAACCCAGGCGACCTCTTCGCGGAGTTCGCGGCGGAGGCAGTCTTCGGGCGACTCGCCGGGTTCGCGGCCGCCGCCCAGGCAGGTCAGTCCGCCGATGCGGAGGTGCTCTGGTTCGGGACGACGTTCGAGGAGGAAGTGGCCGTCGACGGTGCGGAGGATGAGGCAGCAGTAGGCAGGCCAGGGCATGTTTTTTGCTTTGAAGAAACCGGGGTCGATTGTCTGGCCCAGAGATGTGCCTGTTTTTGTGTTTGTGCGTGGAAGGTGTGGCTTCGTGTCGCTGCGCGACCCGACCACCAGGTGGTCGGGCCACCCATGAGTTTTCGTATTCTCCTGGAAGCGGGAGGTCTGGAGATCGAAACGCTGCGATCTTTACAGCCTTTCGGCGATGATGACGCGGGCTTTGCCTTCGAGGCGGGCGAAGATCACGACGCGGGCGGGGCCATCGCCCAAGGGGAGTTGCTTCCGGACGAGTTCCGCCTTGATGGGAATGTGGCGGCATTTGATTTCGACCTGGCCGGCCGGGTGCTCGCGAAAGAAGTTTCGCAGCTGCCGTTCGTTGTTGGGCAGTTCGGCGAGGACTCGAAAGGCCGTGACGAAGCCCGACGTGATCACCGCGTCCCCCGTGAGATACTCCTCGGCCTCATCGAGACGAGACAGTTCGAGACGTTCGGCGACCGCGTCGACCAGCCCGGCCCGGACAACTGCGGGGTCGGGGTCGTAGAGGATCGCTCCCAAGGGGGCTCGGGGCGCGGAGAAGTCGAGCGGGTGGCCGGCGATCGTCTCGCCCGAGGGCAAGACGGTGGCACGATAGGGCCCTTCGCGGCGGAGTGTCCCAAACCAGACGGTGGCCTCTTTGGCCTCTCCCGATAGGCTGATCAGCTCGATCTCGGTGCCGGGAAATTTTTCAGTGAAGTTTGAAGCGGGGGAGAGCTTGATGGCCCCGCCCTGCGACTGGGCGATAAGCGTCCGCAGGAAGTCGAGACCGGGCTCGTAATCCTCGACCCGCATGGCCCGGCTGGGGGCCTTCGCGCGGCGGTCCGGGTCGATGTGCCACAAGCCGGTCGTTTCGCGATGGGTCTGCCACCAGGCGATCGCGTCGGACTGTTCACTCTGAACGTGGTGGGAGACGGCATAAACGGCGGCGTTGCGTTGGCTGCGCCAGAGTGCGGCGGGGTTGAGGTCGACGGATATGACCGGTCCGCTATTGGCGAGGGCAAGGGTATCACCGCCGATCCCCGAGCAAAGGTCGACTACCGGTTCGCCAGACGCGGCTCGAACCTGCGCGAAGCGGGCGGCTTTGTGTCGGGCGACGGCCTCGGGGGTTGCCTGTTCGAGGCCGACGCGGTCGAACCACATCTGGTCGGCGCGGTCGAACTTGGTGCGACCTTTGCGGCGCAGTTCGGCTGTCAACAGGGCGAGCCGCACGAGGTCCGGCGGGTAGAGCTTGCGGAGCCTCGTCTGCAGTGCGAACTCGGTCTCGGACGAGGCGCTCACGTCGTCGAGCAGGGTGTGGTCGTCGGCCAACTGCTGGAGAAGAGCGGCTTCGGAGACATCGACGGGCGTGGAGGAGTCGGTGGGTGTCATGTC
Organism: Planctomycetaceae bacterium; assembly: GCA_027489895.1. Taxonomy (GTDB): domain Bacteria; phylum Planctomycetota; class Planctomycetia; order Planctomycetales; family Planctomycetaceae; genus JAIXZD01. The sequence continues at coordinate 13,314 of JAIXZD010000209.1, read as the reverse complement.
GGTGATTGTCAGTCACCGGATGAGCACACACAACCCAGGGGGTGGCTCCGGGGGCGGAGCAAGGCAAAAGTCAAAAGGCAAAAGTGGGTGTGTCGAGTGAGCGCGACCTGTTCCGGTTGGTGGCCTGTGTTGAAGCCGGGGGAGAGCGGTTTGGAGGGGGTGCGCTGGTGAGCATTGGTGGGCAGTGCCCACCCTACCTTTACGTGCGGTGTCGCTTTAAACGCTCTACCGGCCACGGGGGTCGAAGTTGTTGCTGGAGCCGGTCTGCCGGATGAGGACGTTGGCTTCGCGGAGGGTCGAGTTGTCGCGACCGGCGAACTCGGCCAGTTCGAGAATCGAGGGGCCCAGCAGGAACATGTAGACGGCGGGCATCAGGCAGAGCACGGTCGGGAAGAGGAGTTTGAACGCCGCCTGGTTCCCCTTTTCATCGGCGCGCTGTTTCAGGCTGGACCGCATGTTGTCCGAGTAGTCGGAGAGGGCGGCCGACACGCTGGTTCCCATCTTCTCGGTCTGGGTCAGCAGTGCGGTGAACGACTGGACTTCGGGGATCGAGACCCGGTTGGAGAAGTTGTTGAGGGCCGGGGCGAGGCCGCCGATGCGCGTCTGCTCGGAGACGATCTGCAGTTCTTTATGCAGAGCAGGGTGGACGTCTTCCATTTCCTGGGTGACGCGTGACAGAGCGGAGGGAAGGGTCATGCCCTGGCTAACGCACATCGAGAGCATGTCGAGCATGTCGGGCATGGCCCGCTCGATCTGGAACATGCGTTCCTTGGCCTGGCTCTTGAGGACCAGGCGGGGCAAGGCCCAGCCCAACAGGGGAATCAGCAGCATCGAGCCGAGGATGTAGAGTTCAAACCGGGGCGGCACGAACAGCAGCATCAACCCGAGGAGCATCAGCGGAAGCACAATCAGCAGGTAGCGCGTCGCGCGGAAGTTCGTGACCGCGTTCCGCTCGTAGTAACCGGCCTCCTGCAACTCTTTCACCGTCTGCCGATGCCGCTCGGTGGAGTCGGGGAGCAGCGACGACAGCATGGGCGTGACCCGGCCATACGAGAAGTTCTCGTCACCGGGGAGGGCGAAGGTTTCGGGGTCGATACCGTCGACGGGCGAGGGCCTCAGTTCGACTTTCTTTCCGATGCCCGAATAGAGCGCGGGGGTCGCGGTTGCGGCCGACGCCTGGGTCCGGTAGACGCCGCCTTCAATCTTCCCAGTGATCTCCGTGGCATGGACGGAGGCGGTGGAGGAGATCGCCACGGGGACGGCGGTTGGCAGCGGGGGTGGCTGGACTTGGTAACCCCAGCCCGGGGCCGGGCTGTTCGCGGCGAAAGGCGTTACCGGATCGGGGCGAACGGGTTCGGGGCGCGGGGCGGCGGGCTGGGGAACGGCGCGAACGATCGGCCGTTCGACGACCGGGGGAAACTCGCGGGCGGCTTCCGGGCGACGGTAACTGTCGGGGGAATCGTCGTCGGACTTCGGTCGCCGCGCCATCCGCACGAGCAGATAGACGACGGCGATCCCCGCGAGACCGTAAAACAACCACAGGACTTGCAGACGGGTCATGGCAATCTGCTCACGGATCGAAACGACGGCGAAGTTCGGGGCAACAGGTCACGCTGGCAACTGGACTCGCTGGCCATGGGGCAACAACGAGGATTGCGGCGTGACTTAAGTCTTCTGGCTGGTCTTGAGGATTCGCAACGTCCAGATGACGCCGATGAAGTCGAGGATGATCGCGGTGATCGTGATCACGCGGCCCCAGCCAGAGCTGAACAGCCGGGTGAGATAGTCGGGGTCACGGACGAGGAAGAACGCGAGGATGCCAGGCGGCAGCACGAGCATGAGGATCGCGGTGGCGCGGCTGGCGGCCGTGGCGGCGCGGAGTCGGCCGAGGTACTGCATCCGCTCGCGCATGGTGCGCGACAGCCGATCGAGGACCGAGGTGATGTCGCCCCCGGTCTGCTGATGAACGGTGAGGGCCATCGCGAGGATCTTCATGCTGACCAGCCCCGTCCGCTCGGGAATCCCCGAGAGGGCATGCTTGAGGCTGGAGCCCAGGGCCAGGCGGGAGGTGACCAGGGCCATCTCTTCGCGGAGCGGCAGCGGTGTGTCGTGGGCAACCATCGTCAGACACTGTTCGATGCTGCGCCCGGTGCGGGCCGCACGGGCCAGTTCGTCGACCATGTCGGGCATCTGGGTCAGCAGTTTTTGCTGCCGGCGGGCCCGCAGCGCGTAGGCGACGGCGAGCGGGACCATGAATCCGAGAGCGATGCCGATCGCCGTGATCAGGAAGTCTTCCTGCCAGACGAACAGGATTCCGCCGAGGGCGACGCCGGAAAGCAGCATCAGGAGCAGGAACACGGCCGGGTCGAGCCGCATCCCGGATTGAACCATCAACTGGTCAAACCCGTTGTTGACGCGGTCTTCCGCGGTCGTACCCGCCCCCGTGCCAAACCCCTGATCGTCGCGCAGAATGCCCGCGTAGTCCGATCTCGGTTCGATCCTCAGCGTGGGAAGTTCGGTCGCCATAATGCCGGCCTCAAACAGACCGCCCCGCATCGGAACGGCGATTTCTGGGTCTGACGTTGTTTGCACTCAGTCTGGGAGAGACAGTCGCGGGGGGAGTCTGGTCTCCCCTGATCAACTGCCTCACACCGCTTGTTTCACACGATCTCACTTCACGTCAGCTACTTCATGGCAAATGCTTCACCCGGATAACTTCCCAGGGACTACAGGTTGCCCCGCAGTTCGCGGGGCGTGAACAGGTCAGCCGCGAGCGGAATGCCGAGCGATTCGATTCTCTGCAGCGCCATGGGGACATACCCGGTCGAGTAGAAGGTGCCCTGCGACTTGCCTTGCAGGTCTCCCCCGGTCTGGCGGTAGACGAACACGTCTTCGAGCTGGTAGACGCCGTCTTCGCAGCCGGTCAGCTCGGAGACGCGTGTCACCTTGCGTTCCCCCGAACCGAGGCGGGCGATGTGCACGAGAATCTGGACGGCCGAGGCGATGTACTGTCGGGAGACGGCGACAGGCAGATCGATGCCCGAGAGGGCGATCATCACCTCGACGCGGCTGAGGGCTTCGCGGGTGTCGTTGGCGTGGACGGTGCTCATCGACCCGTCGTGGCCGGTGTTCATTGCCTGCAGAAGCTCGAACACTTCGCCGCCGCGAGCCTCACCCACGATGATGCGGTCGGGGCGCATTCGCAGGCTGTTTCGCAGCAGATCGCGCTGGTCGACCTGGCCTTTGCCTTCGACGTTGGCGGGCCGCATTTCGAGCGCGACGACGTCAGGCTGCTGGAGTTGCAGTTCGGCCGTCTGTTCGATCGTGATAATCCGCTCGGTGTGCGAGATGAACCGGCTCATGTTATTGAGCATCGTCGTCTTACCGGCCCCGGTCCCGCCGCTGATGAGGATGTTCATCCGGGCCTTGACGCAGGCCTTGAGGAAGTCCGCCATCTGAGGGGCGAGGCTGCCGATCCGGACCATGTCTTCGAACAGAAAGGCCTTGGTTTTGAATCGGCGAATGGAGAGCGTTGGCCCGCGCAGCGCCAGCGGTGGGATCACGGCGTTGAGACGCGATCCATCGGGCAGCTTGCAGTCGACCATGGGAGAGACTTCGTCGATCCGGCGCCCGGCCCGGCCCACGAGTCGCTGGATAAACTCGAGCAGGTGCTGGTCGTTGGCGAACCGCACGTCGGTCGGCATCAGCAGACCCGACCGCTCGATGTAGACATTCTGCGAGCCGTTCACGAGAACGTCGCTGATCTCGGGATCGTCCATCAGCGCCTGGAGCGGACCGAACCCGTAGATCTCATTCATGATCTCCTGGACCATGATCTCGCGATCGGTGGTCGACAGGTTGAGCTGCTGAATGGAGCAGATGTGGGAGGCCAGCGACTGGAGCTGGTTGCGCAACTGGTCCTCGGGCAGTTCCCCGGCCTTGGACAGGTCGATCGCATCGACCAGTTGCCGGTGCAACCGCGTCTTCAGCTCCTGGAACGACTGGCGGGCATCGACCGGCAGCCGGGAAGCGGGGAGTTCAGCGATCATGGACTTACCTCGGGGCGGTGAGGCTCAGGTGATACAGGTGAGGATTCGGGTTGACGACGGGATGGGCTTCGTCCGCCACGAGGGCGGTTCGCGTCGCGACGACACTGGGTTGAAAAATGAGACGGGACGGCTGGCCCGAAGGATCAGTGGTTGTTTTGAGGAATCGCCCCGCAACGAGGCCATCGCAACGCACGCGCGGACCGTCACTGGTTTGCCCCGAACTGAGTTCGGTGTAAAGCAGCACGAGGCGTGCCTGCGACTGGAGTTTGGTGAGGGCGTCGAGTTCCGTGGCCGAAAGGCGAAACCGTGCTCGCGTGGTGACGGGCGTGATGTCGGGGATCAGCCAGCCGCCGACCTCGTCGAGGTGAACGGTCGAGAGTCCGTTCTGGATCTGATCAACAACCTGTTCCGAGGAAAGATTGCTGCCGAAGTTAACGATTGCAACGTTTGCCTTGTCGCCGCGACTGGTGTCGGGGCCATTCATGTCGCCTGGTTGGGGCCGGAGTTCGATTTCGGGGATTCCGTCGGCTTCGGTGGTGGGCAGGCGTGTGCCCAAGTCGTACCCCGCGCGGTCTCCGCCGCCGCGTTGGACGATGTCCGTTTGCCAATTGGGGCGCCGCTCATTGGTGGTCTCGCGGCGAAGAATTGCGATGGGCAGCACGGGGACGCGTGTGTCCAGCAGCGGACGCACTCCGTAAACCCGATTGTCAACAGAAGCTTCCACCCGGAAGGAGAGTTCGGCCACGGTGGGGCCGTGGAGGGCGGTCACCAGGAGTGCGACCGGATTGTTCCGGCTCCGCAGCAGCATGGGGCGGACGACAACGGTGCGCGGGTCGGCGGTTTCGGTAAGAAATCGCGTTTCGCCCGTGGTTTCGCTGGTGGCGTACTGGCCGACCGCGACATCTTCTTCGAACGACAGCTCGAGCGGGCGACCGGCCACGCGATTCGTGCGGGCCATCATCACGGCGGACCAGGCGGCGGCTTCGGCGAGTTCCTCGGGGGTGACCGTGGTCTTGAGGCGATCGTCATCTGCCAACGCCCGAGCACCGGCGAGGGCGGCCGATTCGGCGGCGCGGCGCAGTTCGACGCGGGCCGCGTCGATCCACAGGCGATCAACCACGAGGGCCAGCGCACCGAGAACCGCGACCAGCGCAAATGCGACCAGCGGAACAATCGATCCGCGGCGGTGGGGCAGGCGATGATGGCGATTCAGACGTCGCACCGTTCAGGCATCCTCGAGGGTATGGGCTGCGGGAGAGACGGCCGTGGTGTGACTCACCCCGAGGGCGAGTGACCTGAAACGACTGCGCAGCGCACCGGTACTCGGAGCGCAGTTCTCCTGACCTCAAGTTGATCGACCCGCGCCCCGTTAGACTTCGGTGACCAATTGACTGGCCGAGCGGTTTTCGGTCTGGAGGCGTCTGCCGGGGTGGACCGTCGGGTTACGCGGCGCAGTGCGAAGAGTTCGATCGTGGGGAGTGATCGGGTTGTAGGGATTGTTCGGCGGTCACTTGGGGACGTGTGCGTCGGTGGTTGAGGAGCGACTGGCACCGCCCCCTGACAGAGTCGGCTCGCCTGAGCTGACAGGGCGTGTCTCGGGGTAGCGGGAGGGCGCTCACAGCACTGACAGCTTGTTGAAGAAGTCGTCCCTGCTCACGACCCGTCAGAGGGCGGATACACAAGTCGCGGTTTTCCCGCAGCAACTCGCACTGGCAAAGCCAGTGGCACACGACGAATTCGCCCTTGATCAGTTCTTCAACCGGCTCTTCGCGGTCGCGGTCAGGTCGACATTGTCACGGACGGTCACGTTCTGCATATCGGTTGGGATGATGAGCTTCGCGGTCTGGCCGCGAAACATGTTGTCCGAGACGAGCAGTCCGTCGCCCCCTGGAGCGAAGGAAATGGCGGCGGCCGCATCTGGGCCTGTGACGAACAGGTTGTCGCTGACGATCACACCCCGGTAGCGTCCCCCCGGTTCATGGGTGGTGAAGTAGAGCTCGGCGTACTGCTCGAAGTCGCCGGTGACAAACGTCTTTCGGCCTCTGGCGAACGAGGGTTCGCACTTCGTGGTGTTGTTCACAAACAGATTGCCGGTCATCACGAAGTTCTCCGGCTGATTGATCCAACTGCCACGCCCGCCATTCCGAAACGTGTTCCCGGTGATGGTGATGTCGCGGGTGGATTTCTCGACACTCATGACCCGGGAGCCATTGGTTCCATCGACTGTATTGCCCGTGACCGACACGTTGGAGCAATACTCGGCGATGAAGAACGCCCCCATCCGCGACCCGGTGATCTGATTGCTGGCGAACACGACGTCGTCGCAGCGCTGAATGTGCATCGTGTCGCCGAGCGCACTCAGGGTGCAGTTGGTCACTCGCACGTGCCGGGCCGAGGTGATGTCGACAGCCCCTTTGCCAGGCCCCGAGCGCACCGGCGCATAGAGTGCCAGATGCGCCGAAAACAGATCGGCGATCAGCCTGGTCTGGGGGCCGGCCACCTTTGAGAACCGAATTGGCGGGCCACCCACGGTCTCGGCCACCCGGACAAACTCGGGTGTCGATTCGACCACGAAGTACTGTTTTCCCCGGACGAGTTCCGGTGGCAACTCGTCCCCGAAGAAGCAGACGGCGTCGTGGCCTCGGTCGGCTTCGTGGGCTGGACGGGCCGCCGTGATGGGCAGGGGCGGGTTGTTTGCGAAGCGCACGCGGTCGTCGCCTGCGGCGATCTGAAGTGGGCCGCGGACGAGGTCGTGGCGGAAGTAGCGGGAGGCGAGCGCCCGTTCGCGCGGAGAATACTCCTCGGGCCAGACGACCATTTGCCAAAGATAGCCGTAATCCCACATGAACTTCCCGGTCTGCAGCAGCCCGCAGTGATCCACCGAGATCTGCTCGGCCGGTTGCTTGACGAGCCGTTCGTTCTGCGGATCGCGGACACCCTCGACGGTAATCGCTGCGCCGGCGAGGCGATTGCTGGTCATGTCGCGAATTCGGATCCGCGCGGCTGGCTGCTCGAACGAGCTCTCGATGAACAGTGCCCGCGTGTTGGCATTCGGCGGCCAGATGATGTCTGGTTGCTCGGGATCAAACTCGGCTGGATCGAAGCAGCGGCCCTCGAAATGTCCGCCGGTCCAGTCCAGATCGGTCACCCCGCGTCCGTGAAACAGCACGAGCCGGGCGGCATCGGGCAACGTGTTCGGCAGGATGAATCGTGCGCCGCGAGCATCGACCGAAAGGTGGGAACAGAGCGGAATGGGTCGCTGGCCGGACAGTCGATAGGTTCCGGGCGGGATGCGGACCGACGCGCCACCGCGTCGCTCGGCCTCTTCAAAACAGCGGACCAGGGCCTCGGTCGCATCGGCTTGGCCATCGACCGGCAGTCCAAACGCGGCCGCGTCGAGGATTGTCGTCCCACCGCGCGGCGAAGCGTCTGGTGACGCTGGTTCGAGCGGCGGAGCAGCCAGACAGATGATGAGAGGCCAAACGAGTTTGGAAACCATGCAGCTCACTCCGACGAGGAATTCGATCTCTCGACGATCCACACGCACCGCGTTTCGAACGCGGTTGGGACTGGCGACATTCAACAGGAGACGTGGTTCAATGCTTCGATTGCGAGGCGGCTGTGATCTTTTGTGGGATCGGCATTCAGCCTGTCGAGGTTGTTGGCTGTTTGGAAAGGGGATGGCAGGCTGGAAGCCTATCCCATGGTTGAAACAGGGTTTCCGCGATTCGCGGTGGTATCGATTCCGTCTCTCCGACTAGACTCTAGCAAGGGCGTGGCAACGTGCCATCCGGCCGGATGGGTTTGCGTTGTTGCTCGCCGTTTAGAGCCGTAACGTCACTTCCGCGGTGTCGCCCGTCCCGAAACTCCCAGCGTCTCAAGGACTCCTTATGAATTGCTCTCGCTCCGTCTCCCGTGGTGGGCGCAGATGGTCGATCGTCGCCCTGGGGTGGGCTGCCGTCGTCTGGATGGGCCTGTCTGGGTGCGGGCAGCAGCAGTATGAGAAGCGTCTGGACGAGACAAAGGCGCTGTTCAGTCGCATCGAATTGCTGGATGCCAACCTGGGTGGCGAGTTTGCCGATGGCGTGGTGAAGCTGCGTGTGCCGAAGCAGTTCCGTCCCATCCCGGCTCCGCCCCCCCGTCCCAAACCAAAGCCCGCAGCGCCTGGCGAACCGGCTCCCGAACCAGAACCGGTGTTCGACCCGCGCCAGCCCGACTTTGCGAATATCGAATTGCCTGGCATGCGGGCGGCCTTCCGGGCCGAAGTGGGAACGGCGGTCGAGGGGAGCAGCACGGTCGCCAATCACTCGGCGTACGTCTATGTGCTCAGCAATCATGGGCTGGCGCCGAAACCGGTCGCGGCGGCCGGCGACGCGGCTTCGGCGACCAAGTCGACCCCCGCGCAGTTTGCCGAAGATGTCGCCCGTCTGCTGGCCGAGGCACTCCAATCTGAAGTCCAACCCGGGCGGCATACCAATGAATGGGTGAAAGAATCGCATCCGCGGAATGTCACGTCGCTGTTCCCCGCTGGCAGCGATAATCCGTTCCCTCAGCAGAATTACGCCGTCGGTTCGCTCTCGGCGACGGTGCGCGATATCCCGACCGACTTCTCGCTCTATCTGCGAGAGGAAGGCTCGGTGCAGGTCCTGATCATTTATGCCGTCCCACGCGACGTGTTGCCCACGGAGCAGATCAGTCCACGGCGAGACCTCAGCCTCGAGACCGTTCGCGTGCTGGCAACGTCGACGACCAGCAGTCCCGTTGCAGCGCCTGGTGCGCCGGGGACCGGTGGCGCTGCTCCAGGTGCCGCGTTCTAAGTCTGCAGTCCCCGCGTCGAACTTTTCCCGGTCGTTTTGAAGACTGAATCAGGCGGGCCGACTGCGTCAGCGGTCGGTGGAATCGCCGCGGGCTGTGAAATCCCGGTCGTGATTGGACCACTTCGCCACGACCATCGACACCGACTCCAGATTCCAGAGCGTTGACGTGCGGATTCAGGCAGTACGATTTTCAGAGTCTGGTCCACCGGCCGAGGTCCTGCGCACAGAAGAGGTTGATCTGCCTGCTCCGGGGCCGGGCGAAGTGCGGGTGCGAATGCTCAAGGCCCCGGTCAACCCGTCTGACCTGATGTTTGTGCGTGGGAACTACGCGATCCCGCCCCACCTGCCCGCGACACCGGGGTTCGAGGGCGTCGGTGTTGTCGATGCGATTGGACCGGGACTATTGCCCCGGTTGCTCAGCGGCCGCCGCGTGGCCGTTCTGGGCAGCCTCACGGGGACGTGGGCCACCCATACGATCGTCTCGGCCCGGCAGGTCGTCCCCGTGAGCGGCCGACTGTCCGATGAGCAGGCCGCGATGTTCTTCGTCAATCCCGCGACGGCCTGGCTTTTGACGCGTGTCGTCCTCAACGTGCGGCCGGGAGAAACGCTGGTGCAATCGGCGGCCGCCTCGTCTGTGGGACGAATGGTGATTCGCCTCGGACAGCGGTTTGGTTTTCACACCGTCAACATCGTCCGACGGCAGGACCAGGCCGAGACACTCCGCGTCCTCGGAGCCGATCGCGTCGTGGTGTCCGAAGGGCCTGGGCTTTCGGCCCAGTTGCGGTCACTGTTGCCCCAGGGCGTTCTCAAGGCGATTGACCCGGTCGGCGGAGAGATTGCGAGTGAACTGGCGTCGAGTCTGGGGGAGCGGGGCGAACTGGTTCTGTTTGGCACCCTTTCGGATGCTCCGTTGGCGATCTCGCCACGCGCTCTGATGACGCCTGGGGCTGTGATTCGCGGTTTCTGGCTCAGCCAGTGGATGCGGGGCCAGTCTCTTTTGAACAAGCTTCGCATCGTTCGCAGTGTCGCGCGGCTCGTTGGCGATGGCACACTCGCGACGGTGCCCGGCCCTCAGTTTTCGATCGCTCAGATCCGAGAGGCGGTCATCGCGGCCGAGCAGACCAACCGCCCCGGGAAGGTGCTGCTCGATTTTGGTAACCCGCCTGCGTAGCGGGCCGACGGGGTCATTCACTATTCAACTCGTGGTGCCACGGCATCACCCCGTTCCTGGGATGTGATCGTCGATTGGCGCCCGTCGCGGTAGTAGACGATGACTGTGGCGATTGCGGCCAGCGACTCGAGCGTCTGGCGCGTCTGCGGCAGGTCGGCAGCGCCCGACCAGGCTTCGGTGGCGACGATTCGCGTCTCGTTTCCGGGCTGTCGGACGTAGGCATCCAGCAGAACTCCCGAATGGTCGGGGCGGTTTTCGAGAGCCAGATCGAGCACGCCCCGCAACCAGAGGCAATTGAACGCCCGACAACTCTTGGGGCGCTCGGTGTAAATCTGGCAGAGACACCCGCCCAGGTGAGAACAGCGAGTTCGCGCGGGTTTGGCCAGCTCGATGACCACTGGCAACTCACAGCAGACGTTGCATCCAGCGCATTCCCGCCCGGCCGCAGCTTCCGTTGCCAGCAGGTGATCGAGGGACGGCACGCATACTCTCCTCGAAAGGGTGAGCATCACCCGCAAACGGTTGTTGTCTTGGGTTGAATCATGAGTTCGCCGCGAGCGGGAGTCGCTGGGCCTCCGGGCGCTAACGCTTCCGGCTCCCGTGAGTCGAGTCGTGGTCTGGAGGTAGGTGCCGCACTCATTCCCCATGGAACGCACCTGCGAGGTTTGACGCCATCGTACGGTAGAAGATAATCTACGACTCCATGTGACGAACATCGTGACTGCGATGAGGTGTTGGCGAGTTCCAATGCCATTCGGCCCGTTTCGAAATTTTCGCCCCAGCCGATGACCTGGTTTTTCCGCGGCTTGCAAGAACACTATGTCGACAACGCCCAGTACGGTTTCCGGTCTTTCCGTTACGGTCGAGAGCGGCGTGACCGTCATCGCACTGGGAGCCGATTTCCAATCGGTGGACGAAGTGCATCTGGACCAGATTCGCGACCGAATCCTGGCTGTTACTGAGGGGTCCCCCGTGCCGAAGGCGGTGGTGATCGATCTCTCGCACACGCGGTTTTTCGGGTCGTCTTTCATCGAAGTCCTGTTCCGAACCTGGAACCGCGTCAACGATAACGGCGGTAAGTTTGCACTGTGCGGGCTGTCGGGTTACTGCCTGGAAATTCTCGCGGTCACGCATCTCGACACGCTGTGGAAGAACTACCCGACGCAATCCGCGGCTCTGGCGGCGCTCAAGGGGTAGGCGGTTCGGGGCGGTTCGCGGTCAGCTGTGATTGACCCTGTCCGCTGTTCGGATCGTCAGTCTGACGTGTTGCGCCAGCTCCTTCGACTGTGTTCAATCGACCGGGTTGATTCGTCTGTTTGAGCTGCCGCACGGAGCCGTTCTTGCTCCAGGATCGGAACCTGTGACGACCACCTCGGCCATCGAAGTGACGCAAGTCACCTATCGTTACCCCCCCAGCAGAAGTCGCCAGCGAGGCCGAGCGGTTGCGTCGTCCGATGGCCCCGCGCTCGACGATCTGAGTCTGGAAGTGCCTGAGGGAACGATTTTCGGGCTGCTGGGACCGAATGGCGGCGGCAAGTCGACGCTGTTTCGCCTGCTGGCCACGTTGCTGCCGCTGCAGTCAGGTGGGGCGACCGTGGCCGGGGCGGACCTGACGACTCGTCCCGATCTCGTCCGCAGCCGGATTGGGGTGACATTCCAAAACGCCAGTCTCGACCGACGCCTGACTGTTCGTGAAAACCTGCTTTGTTCTGGCCAACTCTACGGATTGTGGGGTGCGGCGCTCGCAACGCGCATCGATGCGGCGCTTGGGGCGGTTTCGATGCGCGATCGGGCCGACGATTTGTGCGAGTCGCTCTCGGGGGGGATGCAACGACGGGTCGAGGTGGCTAAAGGGCTGCTCCATCGTCCCCAACTGCTGCTGCTCGACGAACCGAGTACTGGCCTCGATCCCGGTGCGCGGCTTGACCTTTGGCACAGTCTGGAGACGCTGCGGGCCGAGGGGATGACCGTGCTGCTCACCACGCACCTGATGGACGAGGCGGCCAAATGCGATCGACTTGCGCTGCTGCATCGCGGTCGAATTGTCGCCCAGGGGTCACCAGGCCAGTTGCAGGCCGAGCTGGGTGGGCAGGTGGTCACCGTCGAAACGCAACCTGCCGAGGCCGCGGAGCACGTACTTCAGGAACTGACCGGGATCGCGCCCCTGCGCGTGGGGCCACAGTGGCGTGTTTCCGTGTCCGACGGGCCGGCGCTTGTGGCGCGCCTGGCCGATCGACTCGGCTCACAACTCATCGCGATCAGCCTGTCGCAACCCACCCTGGAAGACCTGTTTGTGGCCCGCACGGGGCGAACCTTGTGGGGTGACGCATGAGCGCTTCGTACACCGAATCAACGGACTCGGCCGTCCCCGCGTTGCCTGCTCCGGTATCGGAAACGCGACAGACGCCTGGGCGCCCCGCCAGTTCGTCCCTACTGGCCGCGGTGTTCTGGCTGGCGGTTTATGCACTCGCGCGGCGGGAGCTGACCCGCTTCTTCCGGCAGCGAACCCGCATCATCGGAGCGCTGGGACAGCCGGTCGTCTTCTGGATGTTGTTCGGCACGGGTCTGCGTGGCAGCTTTCGACCGCCGGACTGGGCTCCGACGCTTTCTTACGCCGAGTATTTCTTTCCCGGCGTCATGGTGATGATCCTGCTGTTTACCGCGATTTTCTCGACGATTTCGATCATTGAGGATCGCCGCGAGGGGTTTCTGCAAGGCGTGCTCGCTGCCCCGATTCCGAGGCTTGCAATTGTGCTGGGCAAGGTGCTGGGAGGGGCCACGCTCGCGCTGCTGCAGGTTTCGCTGTTCCTGTGTCTGGCCCCCTTGGGCGGCGTCTCAATTCCGTTGACGGCGCTGCCCGCGCTCATCCCGTTTCTGTTCCTCGGGGGAATCGCACTGACGTCGCTTGGCTTCCTGATCGCCTGGCCGATGAACTCGACTCAGGGATTTCACGCGATCATGAGTATTGTCCTCATGCCGATGTGGCTGCTGTCCGGCGCGTTCTTTCCGGCGGAAGGAGCCGGGCCACTGGCGTGGGTGATCCGCGCCAACCCGATGACCTACCTTGTTGCCGGGACCCGCCGGTTGCTGGGCCAAGGGGTGGGCCTCGCCCCGACGCTCGACTTTCCGCCGTTCTGGGCCAGCCTGGCGATCACGGTCGCCTTTGCTGCCCTGTGCCTGGGCATTTCGGTTCGACTTGCGAACCGCCGCCGGCTGTAGGGCTTGTCGAACCGCGCGGTAGCGGAGGCCGTGAGGCTTCCCTTGCGACGCACGTCCC
>JAIXZD010000326.1 GCA_027489895.1 Planctomycetaceae bacterium | reverse complement strand
CCCGCCGCACACCGCGTCTTGACCGGTTTTCGGGAACTGCGTCAAATGCGAGGTGGAGTTGGGGTTCGGGCAGAGCGCCGGGCCTGTTTGACGTTTGTAACGCGATTGGGTGAGTATGCCGCCGCCGCTTCTGTATGACCTTGCGTCGCTCGATTTCTCGCGGGTTCTGTATGACATCGACGCGATCCGCCGGATCAACCCGCAGCGGAACGAGATGGAGCAACTCACCGCGATCATCCATTGCGACACCGAAGCGCACGGCATCGTCGCCTACAAAGACACCCGCGACGACGAGTTCTGGACGGCAGGCCACATGCCGGGCTTCCCGCTCATGCCGGGCGTCATCATGTGCGAAATCGCCGCCCAGGCGGCGTCGTTTTATGCCCAGAAGTACAAGCTGCTGGGGGGCGACTTCATCGGTTTTGGCGGGATGAAGGATGTCGGGTTCCGCGGGCCGGTCTACCCCGGCGAGCGGTTCGTCATCCTCGCCAAACTCGAGTCGATGCGCAAAAACCGGCTGGCGGTGTTCAACTTCCAGGGGCTGGTGGGAGATCGCATGGTCGTCTCGGGTCAGCTGACCGGCGTCCCGCTCTACCGCGATCAGGCCCCGAAGTCGGGTTCGTGACAGGGTCGGCTTACCTCACCACAAACTTCTTGTCCCCGCGGTGCGACGGTTCCCATGGGCTGGCATCAGCGGTTGATCGATGCTGGGGAAGGGTGGTACCGCCGGTGGCGGGCGAAGCACAGTCGGGCCGATGGCAAGCCCCGACATGGGCGAAACGTCCATTGGTGGGGGACGAAGGTTCCCCGGGTCGCGGCGCGGTTCTTTCCGGAAATCGTCTGGCGACTGCCTCGGGAACGGGATGACGTCGACTCGGTCTCTTCCGGGCGGGACGACCTCCCCTCAACAAAATCGCTGGCGCTGACGTTTGACGACGGTCCCTCGCCCGATCAGACGCCGCGGGTGCTGGAGCAGTTGGACCGGCACGGGGTGCGGGCGACGTTCTTTCTTGTGGGGGCGCAGGCCGAGCGGCATCCGGAGCTGGTGCGGGAGATTGTCGCCCGCGGGCATGCGATCGGGAACCATACGTGGTCGCACCTCGATGCCTGGATGCACGACTTCCCGGTTGTTGCGGACGAGCTGGCGCGGACCGATGACCTGCTCGCGGAATTGACCGGGGCGCGACCTGTCTGGGTGCGGCCGCCGCATGGTCATTTCACGGCGAAGCTGCGGGTGTGGTGTGCCGAGCGCGGCCAGCAGGTGGTGATGTGGGACACGCTGCCGGGCGATTTCGTCGAGTGGGCCACGCCCGAGGCGCTGACGGCGTTCACGCTGAGGCAAGTGCGAGAGGGGTCGATCGTCGTGCTGCACGACGGTCCCGGTATGGCCTGGGGGGCCGATGCGCTACCGCAGCTGTTGCCCCGACTGCGGGACGAGGGATGGGCGCTGCGCGAAGTCAAAAGTCAAAAGGAACAAGTCAAAAGTGAGGGTGTCAGGCGCGCGTAACCTGCTCCTTACTTTTGCCCGCCCTGCGGTCGCCAAAGAGCGCCGCGAGAGCGCGGCCTGGGGAGGCGGCGCTCTCGCGAGCAGGTTCTGGCGATGGCTTTCGGCGGGCGGATTAGCCGCCGATGTCGCTGCCATCTTCGGGCGAGCTGCCGGTGGACCAGTTGTTGCCGGGGGTGTGGTCGAGCATGTCGGTGAACTGCGAATCGCCGGCGTAGTACGACTGATTGACATTCGAGTACGCGGCCGCGACGTCGCGCAGCTCATTGTTCACGGCCTGCGACACCTGGGTGAGGCCCACCACGAGGGCGATCACGCAGATCGTGGAAACCAGGACCAGTTCGGCGGAGACGACAAAGCCTTTTTCGTCGTTCCAGAAAGCGTTCAGCAACGCGCGCATGGCGAAACTCCGCGGGGGGTGGAGGGAAGAGCGGGGGCGATGGGGAGACAGGATCCCGGTCGGTACAACGACAGGGAACGTCCACCTGCTCAAACGTAGGCCACGGGCGGCTGTTGTCAAAACGCCACATCGCGAAATGCGGAAATCAGCCGGGTTGAGGCGTTGGCTGGCGCGGAGTTGCAAAGAAACCTCAAGTTCAAGCCCCGGAAGTCCGGGGGCTTGCGGCCCTGTTGCGAGGCCACCTGCGACAAACAGCCGCAGGAACAGGTGGGGAAATCTTCAAATTTCCATGCTCACCGAGTTTGACAGTCAGGAACGACCTGCTAATTTGTTCGGCGTTCACGGAACAGACGGCGCGAACTGCGCAATCCGTAGCGTCGATAAGGACGCTTCGGGTGACGAAGTGAGGGCGGTCGGGTCTGGGAACAGCTGATCGCAGGTTCTCTGGGTCACGCAAGTGTAAGCGGCCCCGATCTCGTTTGGAAAAATTCAGGAGAGAGACATGAGCAAGGTTTTGGGAATGGTTGCTTTGGCTGTGGTGTTCGCGTTCGCCGGTACGGCGGAAGCGGCGAAGTGCTGCAAGCCGGTCCGCACGAAGTGCTGCAAGGCCCCGAAGACCACGTGCTGCGCCGCCGCTCCGACGTGCGCCGCTCCGTGCTCGACGTGTGCCCCGGCCGCTCCGACGTGCGCCGCTCCGTGTTCGACGTGTGCTCCGACGTGCGCTGCTCCGGCCGCGTGTGCCGCTGCTCCGTCGTGCGCCGCTCCGTGTGCTTCGGGCGCCTGCTCGGTGACGGCTCCGGCCGCTGCTCCGGCTCCGGCCGCTGCCCCGACCCCGGCTCCGGCTCCGGCCGCTGCCCCGGCTCCGGCCGCCTAGTTCAGGCGACCAGAGACGGTTTTCTCCAAGCCTCGATTGAGTGAGGCTCTTGGCGAATACCGGGCGAGAATTCAAGCAAACCCTTTCGGCCTCGGCCGGGAGGGTTTGTTGCTTCTTTGAGTGGGAAATCGGTCTGCGACGATCGTCGGACAGTACGGCGCCAGCTTCCATCGGAAGACGTCAGGGTGGGCACTGCCGACCGTTGCTCACCGGCGATCATTGACCAATCATCATTTCGATTTGCTCACCAGTTCTCGCCAACCCGCGTTTCGAAATACCGATTGATGCTCGAATCCTGGTGAGCGTTGGTGGGCAGGGCCCACCCTACAGCGTTTCTGCCAGCGCGCTGGCGATCCAAACCGACGCCGCCAGGAGATCATCGCAGACCAGATCGGCGAGCGACTCTGCCTTTGCTGTTTGCGACGCTCCGTAGCCGGTTCGGAGCAGAATCGTTCGGGCGTTGATGTTACGCCCGAACTGGAGATCGCTCTCGCGATCCCCCACCATGAACCGAACCGTCGGCGATTCCTCCAGCGCGGCCACAGCCTGCTCAAACATCCCGATCCCAGGTTTCCGACAGCGACAGGCGTCGGCCGGACCATGCGGGCAATG
>JAIXZD010000067.1 GCA_027489895.1 Planctomycetaceae bacterium | reverse complement strand
GGGGCGGTTTCCAGCGTCACAAGGACCCCGCGGCACGGCGAACGTGGTTATTCTCGGGGTGAAGACGCGACAGACGTCTTTGGCTTGATCTCCCGCACTTTGGAGTCCGCTGTGATCGTCTCCGACTCGTTCCTGGATCTTCAGACGCCCAGCGGTCCCATGCGGACCTATGTCTACAACCCCACGGAAGCGAACCGCCCCGCCCGAAAAGACCCGGGACTGATCCTCTACTCCGAGATCTTCCAGCAGACCGAACCAGTCCGGCGGTTGGCAATTCAACTGTCAGGCCGCGGTTACGTGGTGATGGTTCCCGAGGTGTATCACACGCGACTTCCGGCCGGCACGGTGCTGGGTTACGACGACATCGGGAAGAACCGGGGCAACGATCTGAAACGTGAGACCCCCGCGTCGGATTTTGATGAGGGCTCGCGGGCGCTCGTGGCGGCACTTCAGGCCCATCCCGCCTGCAATGGCCGGATTGGAGTCGTGGGAATCTGCCTTGGAGGACATCTGGCCTTCCGGGCCGCTTTGCGACCGGAGGTGTTGGCCACGGCCTGCTTCTACCCGACCGATCTGACCGGCGGAATCCTCTGCGGCGGTCAGACCGACACGCTGTCTCGCGCGGCCGAAATCCGGGGAGAACTGCTGATGGTGTTTGGTCGCCAGGACCCCCACGTTCCCCTTGCAGACCGCCGGACGATCCAGGCCGCACTCGAGGCGGCGGGCACGTGGTTCACCTGGCACGAGTTCAATGCGGCCCACGCCTTTCTGCGTGATGAGGGCGCGCGCTACGATCCTGCCGCGGCCGCCCTCTGCATGGAGCTTGCGGTCGACCTGTTTTCACGAGCGCTGTGACCGACCGAAACGAGTCCAGCGTCCCACCTGCACTTTTGGAAAACCCGGCCGTGGCAGCATGGGGCTTGGTTCACCCGGCTATTATCTCCTTGATTCGTCCTAAAACCGCGTCCCTGCGCGGTCTTTGTCGAGGGTGTCGGCCGCGATCCAGCCGGACATCATGACCATCGGCATTCCGGGGCCGGGGTGGGCGGTGCCACCCGCGAAGTAGAGCTGGCGAATCTCCTTGGACCGGTTGGCGGGTTTGAACGCGCCGAAGAACCGGCCATGACTGGCGAGGCCGTAGATCGCCCCTTGCAGCGTGTGGTACCGGCGCTCGATATCGGCCGGAGTGAGAGCCCGCTCGAAGACGATGTTCTCTTCCAGGTCGATGAGGCCGGCCGTCCGCTTGAGTTTGTCGAGGATGACCTGCCGGTAATCGGGGAGCAGCTTGGTCCAGTCCTGTCCCGGATGAATGTAGGGGGTGTGGACGAGCACGTAGAGTGCATCGCCGCCGGGCGGGGCGACGCCTGGCTCGGTGATGGCGGGGGCACAAAGGTAGGCCGAGGGATCGGGCGCGGGGATGCCCTGGCGGTAGATCGCGTCGAACTCTTCGTGCGGGTCTCGGGAGAAGACGAAACAGTGGTGCAGCAACTGCTCGTACCGCTTTTTGAGGCCCAGGTAGAGGACCACGCCTGAGCAGGCCGGTTCGTAGGTGCGGCGGCTTTCGAACGACTTGCGGACGGCCGGTTCAAGCAGTTCCCGATGCATGCGAACGGTATCCGAGTTGGAAACGACGGCCGCAAGCGGGATCGTTTCGCCCGCCTCGGTGACCACGCCCCGTGCCGTTTTGCCTTCGACGAGAATCTGCTTGATCGGCGTCGAGTAGCGAATCTCGACGCCCAGTTCGGTGGCGAGCTTCGTAAGGGCTTTGGGTACGGCGGCCGTCCCCCCCATGGGATACCACACGCCCTGTTCCGTCTGCATGTGGGCGATGCTGCAGAGGACGGCGGGCGACTGGTCGGGGGCTGAGCCGACGTACTGGACGAAATGGTCAACCATCTGGGCGACGCGGGCGTCGGGGATGTGCTGCCGGACGAGACCGGAAACGGTGCGTCCCAGCCGCAGTTCGAGGCAGCGCTTCAGATTGGCCAGGTCGAACATTTTCGACGAGTCGAACGTGTCGAACACACCACCCACGCTCTTCCAGAAGAAGACGTCGTTGGAGATCTCGTCGAGCCGGGCGGAGACGTTGAGGAACTTTCCGTAGCCGTCCCCCGAGCGATTGTCCCCGGTGAAGCGATCGATCGCGGCCCGCATTTTGGCGACATCGGCTTGGAGGTCGAGCTGCGTGCCATCGTCGAAGAAGCACCGCCACTGCGGGTCGAGGGGGACGAGGTCGAGGTAGTCGGCCATGTTCCGGCCGGCTTCGTCGAAAATGCGTTTGAGAACCGCGGGAATCGTGAGGATGGTCGGCCCCATGTCGAACCGGTAGCCGTCACCTTTCAAGACTGCGGCTTTGCCGCCGAGCCAGTCGTTCTTGTCGAAGAGGATGACCTTGTGACCCCGCGCGGCGAGAGTGCAGGCGGCGGCTAAGCCTCCCAGCCCGGCACCAATCACGCCAATTCGATCGCTCTGCCGCTTCGCTCCGTCGCTCATCTGTGAGGCCTCTCCGGGACATGGGGACGAAACCATTGTAGTGCCCCGGCGCTGGAAAACCCGGCTCAACCGGGAGATCGCGAGTAACCGGTGGTGGCGATCCATCCGTGACCATGGGAAGGACGGCGAGCCGTATTCTGTGCGAACCGCAAGGATTCATTCAGCCATGAGGCGAAAAAGAAACTATTGATTGGACGCTTTATGGCGAACGTTTTGAAAAGTCATGGACTTTCGGAATCCAAACAAACAGGGCGTTTGTTGAAATCCACCTGAACTCAGCGCTGTTGCGACTGACCGTTTTGAACGTTTCTCGGCCTTAAAACAGGGTGAGCCAGCATGTCGGCTGTTGCAATTCGTCAACTTTCATCGTCGCAAGGTGTGATCGGAAAACGGCTTGCGATTTCGAAAGGAACGTCTCGCGAATGGCTCATTCAGCCGAGAGTCCGGTTCGGATTGGTGTCGGCCTGGTCGAATCTGGCGCTGCTGGTGTTGCAACAGGCTTCGTTCCGTCTGCTCGCCCCGGTGATTGGCTCCTCGCTGGAGACCTGGTCGACGATCGTCGGCGTGTTCTTGTTGGGGATTGCGGCCGGGAATGCCGTGGGAGGGCATCTGGCTGACCGGTACTCCTCGGCGAGACTCGTGCGTTGGGGTTTGCTGGCTGGCTGTGGAAGTTCCCTGGGAATGGTCTGGGTCAGCGAAGCGCTGAAACATTCAACATGGATGGCCGCATGGCCCCTCACCCTGCAGATTCTGACTGCGGCCGGTCTGGTCTGTTTTCTGCCCGCGTTTCTACTCAGTCTGCTCACCCCTGTCGCCGTGCGCGCGGTGATGAGTGAACGACTCACGGCGGGTTCAGCCGCGGGGCTGATCTATGCTTTGGGAACCGTGGGCAGCCTGATTGGAAACTATGCGACCGGGTTCTGGATGATTCCACAGTTTGCCGTGGGCGAGATTGTGTTGATGATCGCGGCCAGCCTGTGGATGCTCGCGCTGGTTGTTCCGGGAACATCAACTGGCCTGGCATTGGAAACTCGCACGAACGCGATCGTGGAAACGGACGGATTGGCGCGCGTACGAAGGGGTGATACAGGCCGCGATGACTTGAGTCTGGCCGACGCCCCGCTGGCCGGGCGTCTGGTGCTGGCGGCGACGATCGTTGGCCTGTGCAGTTTTGTGTCTGGCACGCTGGAAAGCGCGGCGTTCCGTATTCTCGCACCGCTGGTGGGAGTCTCGATTTATCTGTCGACGGGCGTGGTCGGGGTCGTGCTGTGTGGCATTGCGGTGGGGAATTACTGGGGCGGGAGAGTGGCCGATCGGCAGGGAGGTTTCCATGCGTTGCGATGGACCGTCGGCCTGGCGGCGGTGGCAACACTGCTCATTGTCCCGCTGCTGCGAAACACGCTGGAAAGCCGGTTGCTCGACTCGTGGCCATTGATTCCAAAGATTGTGGGTTGGTCGTTCCTGCTGTTTTTCGTTCCGAGCCTGCTGTTGGGGATGATTTCGCCGCAGGTGATTCGACTGGCCGTGGCGAAGACGCAAGATGCGGGGCGAGTCGCGGGGCTGCTCTATGCGTGGTCCACGGTGGGCTGCGTGGCGGGGATTCTGGCGACGGCGTGGTGCCTGATTGAATGGCTTGGGGTGCAGCGACTGGTGATGGCCTGCGGCTTCAGTCTGCTGCCGCTGCTCGTGCTCGCGTCGAAGGAATCGATCGGTCCGCTGGTGCGACGGAATGCCTGGAAAGGGCTGGTCGCGAGTCTGGTCATCGTCGCTTACCTGGTGCAGATGCGCTCCCCATACGCTCTCGAAACGCGGTACTTCAGCATCGCGGTGCTGGACGGTGTTCGTGAAGGGCGAGCGGTGAAAGAGCTGGTGCTCGATCGACTGGTTCACTCGGTGGTGGATCTGAAGGATCCGTCCTGGCTGGGTTACAAGCATGAAGAGACCCAGGGAGAGATGACGCGGAACCTGTTGGATGGATCGGCCCAGACGGACGTTCCCCGCGAACTGCTGGTCATTGGGGGCGGAGGTTACACGTTCCCGAAATGGGTCGAGCACCAACCGGATCTGGCCCAGGTGGGCATTGATGTTGTCGAGATCGATCCGGGCGTGACCGAGATTGCTTACCGCGAGCTGGGGCTGTCGCGTGACACGCGGATCCGGAGCTTCAATCTCGATGGGCGACAGTTCGTCAAACAGGCGAAGCCGGGGCGGTATGGAATGATCATTCAGGATGCGGTGAACGATTTCTCCGTGCCGTATCACCTGATGACCCGCGAGTACAACGACCTGGTGCGGAATGCTTTGGCGGATGATGGAGTTTACCTGCTGACCGTGATCGACTCGGTGTCATCGGGGCGGTTCCTGCCGGCCGCGCTGCGAACGATGCAGGGGAGTTTCGGCGATGTGCGAGTGCTGGCCCTTCGCGATCATGGACAGGATGGCAGCCGCAGTCTGTTTATTCTGGCGGGTCGTAAATCCAGTGCGAACGAGATGCGGTCGGAAGCCGATTCGAAGTGGGGCGAGATCCTGGGCACGACGCGCGACAGAATGTTGTCTAATGCGGATGTCGAGGCCCTGTTGACCCATTCGGCGGACGCTGCCATCACGTTGACCGATGCGTATTCGCCGGTCGATACACTGATGAGTGGCACGTTTATTGGCGGGGAATGAAGGTCCGTCGGTTGGAGGCGGTGGGTAAGTCCCCGCCTGGAACCAATCGCGCCCATTCGCTCGCTTCGTCATTTCGCCGCGGCGATCAAGAATGCGGCCTCTCCAAAACATTGGGGACGGCGCTTAAGATCGTCTGCCAGCCCGGGAACGCCTTTCCGGGTCGGTTACGAGGTGACATCGCTCCAGAGACGCATGCGGTCAGCCACATATGTTAAGTGGTTATCGCTAATGGCCTTGCATTCCGGACGATCGATTTTACGATAATCTTAGGCCCCGGTCCAGGGGTTGACTTTCCCCTTTCGGGGACCATCGCAGTCAGCAGATCTCATTCAATTGCAGGGTTTTCGGCTTGAGGTGTGGCCTTTCGGGCCATGCCATTGGCTAAACTCCGCTGGGCTTGAATCGAGTTGTTTTCGTAGTTTTGGCGTTCCTTTCACAGGAGACTCCGCATGCGCCGCCGTGGTTTTACATTGATCGAGTTGCTCGTGGTGATCGCGATTATCGCGATCTTGATCGCCCTTCTTTTGCCTGCGGTGCAGCAGGCCCGCGAGGCGGCACGCCGCTCGCAATGCCGGAACAATCTCAAGCAGATTGGTTTGGCGCTGCACAACTACCATGACAATTTCCAAAAGTTCCCGATGGGGGCGATCTGGGGTGTGAGGAATGCTGCTGGAACGGCCCACACGCCGTTCCACCACACCTGGCTGACGGCGATTCTGCCGTATGTGGACCAGGCCCCGATGTACAACGGGGTGAACTTCAATGGCCCCGCTTTAGGCCAGGCCCACGTGAACAAGCAGCTTCCCGCGTTCTCATGTCCATCGGAAGGGTCGGGCTTGCAGCCGGTCCGCGACACGCACGGGTTCGCGACGACCAGCTACGCGGGCAGCAACGGCTACGACTGGTGGAGCCGGGGCTTCCACATGGGGGCGCCGGGCAGTGATCACTTTGGCGGCATTTTTGACCCGCTGCAGTGCACGTCCCTTCGCGATGTCGTGGATGGAACTTCGAACACGGTGGCTGTGGCTGAGACCGATTTGGTGAATTTTGCTTCAGGACCGATCTTTACGAACGGCACCGGACGACGACGCATTGGACGCGGCGAATCGGTGTTCCGTTCGGCGTTTGTCGCGGGGACTCACTCTTCAGCGCTGAACGAAGGCGGACAGACGGCTCAAGGGCTGGTGTTTGTGCAGGCCGATGGAACGCCAATCGCCGGATGGTTCCGCGCCGGGGCGCACCTCTACGTGCCCACCTACATCGCCGCGCACGGGATTAACTCGGAATGGCCGGGAGTCAGCAGCTTCCACACGGGCGGCGTGCATACGTTGCAGGCGGATGGGGCGGTGCGATTCGTCAGCCAGAACATGTCGTGGGCGCTCTGGAACGATGTCAACACCGCCTGGGGCAATGAAACGACCGGCGAATGGTAACGCGTGAGTGGTTGGCATTTGCCCAAACCGCTTCGCTGATCACGCTGAGAATACAGCCACCGGCCAGATCGAACAGATTCTGGCCGGTGGCATCGTTGAGGCCTTGGTCGCGCCTGGCTCTGGCTGGGACGGACGCGCCCGTTTGACTTGGCTGTCGAGTGGTTTGGGTAAGTTAGAATTCTCCGCAACAGCGCTCTGGACACTCCGCTCGGAGAACTGATCCAGAATTGCTGAACAGTCGATAGGGAACACCGATGTCGGGAGTTGTCACAAAGCAAGGTTGTGTCTGGAGTGTCGCGCTGACGGGGCTGATGTCCCTCGCTCTCACGGGGTGTGGAGGGGAATCGCTCCCCCCGACGTATCCCATTACCGCTGTGGTTCGGATGGATGGACAGCCCTTTGGCCCCTGCATGGTGATGCTCCATCCCACCGCAGGCAGCACGGGTCGCGCGGCCGTGGGCGTCGTGTCGGCCGATGGCAAGGTGGAGTTTACTTCGTTCAAGAAGGGAGATGGGGCGACGGCTGGCGAATACAAGGTGACCGTGCGGTCGCATGTTTCCGGTGCGCCACCCAAGCCGATTCCCGCCGATTTCCAGAGTGAAGCCAAAACAACCTTGCGGATTACGGTCGCGGCAACGGGGACGAACGAAGCCGCATTTGATCTCTTGGCCGGAAAAGGCGGGCGTGCTCCCGGAGAAGTCTCGAACGATGCATTTCAGTCGCCCGCATTCTCGGCTGGGGCTGGGAGTTCGGCGGAATAGGCGCATCGCACCGAGCGGAGCGGCCCCGTTCGAGTCCGAAGCGGTGCCAGTTGAGGCACCGTCGGGCGGATTGAGGCCGTCAGCATCGTCTGATTGGCCAAGGGTCGCTACGCTCTTTGTTCAGGGGGATTCGCCACTTCCACGAAGAGTCACCGGATACCTGACCGCGACCATGCCAGCGTTTACCAGTCACCTATTCATTTGTGGCAATCAGCGGCCGCCAAACAGTCCTCGCGGGTGTTGTAACCCGGAGGGGACAGATGCGTTGCGAAACGCGTTCAAGGCGGCGTTGAAGGCGCGCGGGTTGGACAAGCCGGGGGCGGGAGCGTTGGTACGGGCGAATGGTGCGGGCTGCCTGGAGCAGTGCGAGGTCGGGCCGGTCGTGGTGATTTATCCCCAGGGGATCTGGTACGGCGGGGTGCGGTTGGACGACGTCGACCGGATTGTGGACGAGACGATTGTGGGCGGTCGGGTTTTGGACGACCTGCTGATCCCGAATGAGTTGCTCAATTGCCGGGAGTTGGCTGCCAAGGCGACGAAAGAGCCGGGAACGCCGTTTCGGTGGTAGTGCGGTGTTGGAACGCTCACGCGTTCCGCTACGACGAAATCCGGCTTGGACCTGCCGACGTTACGCCTTGCGGAGGTCGACTATCTCTTTGCCGAAGCCGGCCAGGCTGTTTCCGGCGAGGTCGATCTGGCCCACGTGCTCGCCGAAGCGGACGCCCACGCGTTGCATGGGAGCACGCGTCTCCTTGAGGACATTGCCTTCGAGGCGGCAGGCGGTCGTGTAGCCCTGGACGTCGATGGCGATGCCATCGTCGGCTCCAGAATCGATCACCGTATTCTTTTCGATGAGGTTCCGGTCCCCGGAAAACCCTTCGCCGCGTTCGGGGCGGAACAGGATTCCGACCTTGCCGCTGCCGCGCACCTCGTTGTTGCGAACGATGTTGTCCGTGTCGCGATGGCCGATCGAAATGCCGCTGCCGCGATTGCCCAGACAGAGGTTGTTCTCGGCCAATCCGAACTTCACGCCCCAGCAGAAGAAGATGCCGATGTCGTTGTTTTCGAGGCGGTTCCCGCGCATGAGCGGCCGCTGTGAACCGGAGCCGGGGTGCAGACCCAACCCGGAATGCTCCCGGCTGATGCAGTCGATCGCCTGCACGTCGTGGCAGATCTGCCACGAAATTCCATCGCCGTGGTAGTGATGGGCATCGACTTTGTTCAGGACGATGTTGCGGCAGTCCTGCAGGAAGATGCACCCGGCATGATTGCCATCGAGCAGTTCGTTGTTGGCGCGGTTGCCGTCGAGCGCGAGGTTCTCGATGGCGAAGTCGTGAATGTGCTCGCCGGTTACCATGGGAAAGGAACTGACAACGCTGGCGTCGGCCAGCTTCCAGACGTTTTCACGCAGCGGCCGATCGAGCTTGAACCGCTTGCCCGAACGGGCGACGAGCGTTCGCTTGATGACGAGCGCGGCGTTGGAGTGGGCGTTCTTGCCCTGAATGCAGATTCCGTCGCCAACCTTGAACCCAGACGCATCCGAGAGCGTGATCTCCTGGTCGTACCAGTCGGAATCGGCGGCAATCTTCGTGCGGACCGATGGTTCCTTGATGAGGATCGTCTCGGCCCCTGCTCCCTGGAGCCGGACATGCGACGCCATCCAGACGGCGTTCCGCAGCCGATAGGTTCCCGGGAGGAGTTGGACCGTTCCACCGCCGAGACGGGCGACGTAGTCGACGGCGGCCTGAATCACTTTGTCGTCGGTCCCCACGAGCTGGGCCTCTTTGGGACCGACGGTCACGGTGAGTCGCTCGTCCCAATTCGGTTCGAAGGCGACGTCACCCGAAGTGGCCCGGGGGGAAGTCACCGGAGGGCGACCGTCACCGGCTGACAGTGTTTGGGAAGACAGGACGGACCAGCCGCCCGCGGCGGCAAGGGTCGACTGAAGCCAGGTTCGACGTGAGACGGGTTGGTGCGAAGAAGACATGGCAGGTCTCTGTGGATGGATTTGGCTACGCAGCGCGGCCTTGAATATATCAGTGCCGCCCGATCCGTTCCATCAGCGATGGGCCTGCACAACGAAGCCCAGGCGGCCAGCCAATGCCGAGGCACGAAACCAAAGAAAAAAGCCGGACGTCGAGGCAGAGGCCCCGACGTCCGGCGAAGAGTTTCATCACGCAGCGGTTTGTGGGGTGATCGACCCAGTAATCACGATCCACAAACTTGTAGTGCTCTCAGTTTGATTGCTCAAACCTCGCTGTGGGATTCCCGCAAATCCGTCCAGCACGAGATGAAACTCACTCCTGTGTTGTTGAAGTCGGTGGTGTTGAACTTCGTGTTTTGGAACTGCTTCAGGCAACTTTTCTGGGCGGTGTGGAGGGTTTCGGTTGCAGACCCGCCCGCTCTTTGAGCCAGTCGACCACGCGTTCCATCCTTGAGCCCCGCGACCCTTTCACCAACACGACATCGCCTGGAGCAAGCAGGCAATCGAGGGCCAGCTCCAGCGTGTCGAAGGTGGGGCAGTCCGCCAGGCGATGAATCGTCATCCCGCTGTCGACCGCGCCGCGGGCAATCTCCGTTGAGAAGGTGCCGTGGGCGATAACGACATCAATCTGTTTTTCCGCGGCGAAGGCCCCGAGTTCGGCGTGATAGGTTCCAGCCGCCGGGCCCAGCTCGAGCATGTCTCCGGCAACGAGAATCCGTTTGCCAGTCGTCGGAAACTCGGCGAGGCCCGCGCACGCGGCCTGCATCGAGGTCGGATTCGCGTTGTAGGTGTCGTCGATAACAGTCCAGGCTCCGACCGTTTGTGAACGGAACCGGCCGGGTTGGCCTTTGAATTTCTGAAATCCCGCGGCGATCGCACCGGGGTCCATGCCGATTTCGCGGCCCACGGCCAAGGCACAGAGTGCCGCCGTGAGGTAATGGCGGGCGGCGACGGGGATTTCGTACTTCTTGCGGTCCACGGTGAAGCGGAGCGATTTGGCGGTCACTTCGATCTCGGTCGCGCGAATCTGGTTGCCCGGCTTCTCGCCCACAAGAATCGTCTGACAGACGGCCCGAGCGGCCATCGCTCGCATCCGTTCATCGTCGCCACCCAGGACCGCGAATCCATGGCTGGGAAGCGACTCGAGCAGTTCCCCTTTGCCGAGGAAAATGTTCTCCGGCGAACCAAACGACTCGAGATGCGCCAGTCCGACCTTGGGAATCACGCCGACTTCGGGATAGGCAATGTCGCACAGTTGACGGATGTCGCCCACGCGACTGGCGCCCATCTCAAACACACCGAACTCGTGACCGCTTTCCAGTTGCAGCAGGCTGAGGGGCAGACCGATCAGATTGTTGAAGTTGGCAACGCTCTGGACGCCGTCATGCCGGGCCGAGAGTACCGCGTGAATCATCTCGCGAGTCGAGGTTTTCCCGACACTGCCCGTCACCCCGACTACCAGCGCTTCCCGCTGATGCCGGTACCAGTGGGCA
This sequence comes from Planctomycetaceae bacterium, assembly GCA_027489895.1. Taxonomy (GTDB): domain Bacteria; phylum Planctomycetota; class Planctomycetia; order Planctomycetales; family Planctomycetaceae; genus JAIXZD01. The sequence goes on along the minus strand of JAIXZD010000067.1, from coordinate 7,675 downwards.
AAATCACCGAGTGCTTTCAGAGTGTCATCCACCAGGACGACAGGGCCTGTGAAGCGTTCGTCGTCGTGATCCACGACTGCAAATGCGGCCCCGCCGCGAAACGCTTCGTCGACGTAGTCGTGACCGTCATGCTGTTCGCCTCGCAGCGCCCAGAACACGTCACCCTGACGCAGCGAGCGCGTGTCGGTCGACACGCGGTCGAAGGCGCACTCGTCCGCATCGAACCGCACTGCGGTCCCCTGCGTCGCGCCGAGCAACTGCGATAGGTAAACGGAATCCATGATGACACAACGAGAGGTGACCGGGGCCTCGAAAGGTCTCGGCAGAACAGAACGAACGTGGGATTGGAGTCAACGAGAAAGGCGAGAGTCTGTATTCGAGGCGATCTCAGGGGGACTCGGCGGTCAGTCGTCCCGCGCGATGCCAGAGATGCGGTTCTTGAACCGTTGGATGCGGGGTCAGATAGTCGCGGACCACTTCGCGGTCATCGAATGTCTGGCGTTCCGCACCGATAATCTGTGTTGTTTCGTGGCCTTTTCCGGCGATGAGAACGCAGTCACCGGGACGGGCCCTCGAGAGTGCGAACGTGATCGCGGCCCGGCGGTCGGGTTCGATGTGGGCGCTGGTCGGGTCGGACATTCCGGTCAGAATGTCGCGAATGATCTGTTCGGGCGACTCAGACCGGGGGTTGTCGCTGGTGATGATGACGCGGTCGGCCAGCAGCGCGGCTTTCCCCAGCAGCGGCCGCTTGGTGCGATCGCGATCGCCCCCGGCACCGAACACGCAATGGATCCGGCCGTCGCAGTGCGAGCGGAGAAACCGCAGGCAGCGGGCGAGGGCGTCGTCGGTGTGCGCATAGTCGACAAACACGTGATACGGCTGGCCGCAATCGATCGCTTCCACCCGACCGGGCACTGAATCGAGGCGACCCAGTCCGGTCGCGATCGTTTCGAGGTCAAAGCCGAAGTGAAGACCGGCCGCAATGGCCGCCAGGGCGTTCGAGACATTGTGCCGCCCGGGGAGGCGGGTCTGCATGATCTGGTTCGAGGCACCGTACGATACGCGAAACCGCGTGCCGAACAGCGACTCGTCGAGGATGGTGGCCGAGAGGTCGGCGGGTTGTTCGAGACCGTACGTCAGCACGCGCCTCGGTGCTTCCTCCAGACAACTGCGGCTGCCCGCATCGTCCATGTTGAGGATGGCCAGCCCGGCCGGCTTGAGGAGGTTGAGGATCCGCAGCTTTGCAGCGCGGTAGGCCTCGAACGTCCCGTGGTAATCGAAATGGTCCTGGGTGATGTTCGAGAGGATCGCGCAGTCGAGCAACGTTCCCGCGCAGCGACGCTGGTCAAGTGCATGACTGGAGAGTTCGATCGCGGCGTGGGTCGTCTCGCGGCGGACCATCGAGCCGAGCCAGGCCGAGAGTGTCGCGGAACAGGGCGTGGTGAGCGACGCGGGCTCGTCGTAGGCCCCGTCGCTGTATTCCACGGTCCCGAGGAGACCGGTCTGCTTCTGTGCGGCCTGACAGATCGCCCGGATCATCCAGGAAATCGTCGTCTTGCCGTTGGTTCCCGTCACCCCGGCCAGCGCCAGTCGACGGGAAGGATACCCGTGAATGGCGGAGCAGAGTTCGGCGTACGCGCGGCGCACGTCGGGGACGACACACTGTTTGGCCGCGACATCCGCGAGGGGACGTTCGACCAAGAGGCAGAGCGCCCCAGCGGCGAGTGCCTCGGGGATAAAGGCGTGCCCGTCGACATGGACGCCGCGAATCACGGCGAACAGCGATCCCGGTTCGCAATCAGCCGCGCGATCGGTCACATGGCTCACCACGAAGTCCCCACAGCCAACGAAGCTTGCCGACGGAAAGATCCGCCGCAAGTTGACGTTGATCGGGAGCGTGGCGAGACCGTGAGACATGTTCGGTGGCAGATCACCAGGGGGAGACAACGGGTGGGGATCCCGGCGACGAACACCCGAGCCGCGGTGAGAGAAACGCGGCACGATGGTTCGGGCAGGGAAGGAAAAATCACGTCGAAGCGGTTAGCGTCCGTGCGCCGCTTCGACGTTCATCTCGATCCTGACGGTGTAGCACCAGAGTCATTCGCCAGAGTCCGTTCCGGCGACATGTCTCGCAGACAGGGATTCGAGGAGGAGGGAGCTTCAATCTTCGTCGGCGATGATCGACCCGAGAACCGGGATGGCATCGCGAAGGGAAAGGCAAGGTTCAGGCTGGTTGCGATGCACTCTCGGGCGAGAGCCAGAGACCAGTCCGTGGGGACCAGCCGCATTGCAGATTCGATTCGTTGTCTTCATTGCGTCTGGCCGAACCCGTCAGTCGTTGGTCGGTCAGTGCGGGCGGTATTCTGTTGATTCACGCCGGACCGTCAATGGGGTGTTGGAAAGAATTTCAAGCGGGTTGTAAACGTTACAACGACACGCAAAACAGCGGGGTTTTGTCACCTCGCGCCGGGCGTGCTGGCGGCCCACATTTTGAACGTCATGTAACACCTTCAGGGGGCACGGGTAATCTCACTGGCGAGGTGTTGTGGGACGCGCTTGTTCGAGCAAACCATGAGAGAGGTCCGTGCGATGCGACTGTTCCTGATCGGGCTGTTCTATGGACTGTGGATGATGTCGCCAGGGAGCCCTGCGCTGGCCAAAGACGGCTGGTTACGCGGCGCGACTGCGAAGGCCACCAGCACCCAGGTCGAGAAGCTGTTCGGGCCTGAGAATCTGGTTTCGATGACCGGGCTGAAAGAAGTGCCCGCCGGCAGCGGATCGTTCCAGATGACGACCAACGGGTACGCCGAGGGGGGCAACTGCTGGCACAGCAACTACCTGGCGGGCGGACCCGATGAACGCCCTCTGGTGGAGTTTGATCTCGGGCAGGCCTGCCGGATCAGTCGGCTGCACATCTGGAATCACAACGGCAGCCCGCACCGCGGTTTTCGCCAGGTGATTCTGCTGACCTCGCGAGACGGAATCGCCTGGAGCACGGTTCGTCAACGACTGACTTTGGCGATCGCACCAGGCCGCGACGACTACACGGGCGAGTCGTACCCGCTGGAAGCACCGGTGATCGCGAGGCATCTCCGCATGCTCTGTGTGAGCACGCATCGCGGGGGTGGCCAGCCCGATCTCGCGGGGCTGGGCAAGGTCTGGTTCTTTGGTGAGCCGATCGGTCAAAAAGCAGCCCTCGCGAACAGCAAAACGAAAACTCCGTCCGAAACGCCGTTTCGCGCCGTCATGGACGTCCCGTTCGATGCGGGCTGGATCGACGTGACGCAGCCGCCGTATCTCGCCAAGGGCGATGGCAAAACTGATGATAGTGCCGCGCTCCAGCTGGCGATCAACGATTGGCAGGGGACCGGGGCAACAGTGTTCTTGCCCAAGGGGACCTATCTGATTACGACGCCACTTTCGTATCAGCCTGGCAAAGGAAACGGCGATAACAATCTGTTCGGAGCTGGTCGGGGCGTGACGACGATCCGCCTGAAAGATGGCACCTGCACTGATCCCAAACAGCCTCGGGCCGTGATTGATCTGGCATTCAACGGGCGTCCCGATGGCTCGGGCGTGCATGCCGACTGGTTCAACAACAATGTGGCGGACCTCACGATCGATACGGGAGCGAACAACCCCGGCGCGATCGGACTGCGGTACTACTCCAACAACGTAGGCAGTGCCCGGCGATTGGAGATCCTGTCGCGCGATGGACAAGGACAGATTGGACTCGACCTCGGGTATGCCGATCAGAACGGTCCCTGCCTCGCCAAAGAGATCGAGATTACCGGGTTTGCAACCGGTGTCTTGACAGGAGCGACGGTCAACAGCCAGACGCTCGAACAGATTCGCATCCGCGGCGCGACCGCGGTCGGGTTCGAGAATCGGGGGCAATGCCTGTCGCTGCGAAAGCTCGACGTTGAATCGAGCGGGCCGGGCTTTGTCAGTCAGTTTGGCGTGGTCGCGTTGATCGACTCGACGTTTCGTGCGACGGGAGCCGCAGAGAATCTAGTGGCGGTGCGCTCCCGCGAAACGCTGTTTGCCCGCAACCTGGTCACGAAAGGATATGCGCAGGCGATCGATAACCAGCAAGAGGGCGGCACGGCAGACGTGACCGGCCCGAAGGTCGACGAGTTCGTCTCGCAACCGGTGATCTCGCGGTTTGCCGGGAAGGGCCGGTCGCTCAATCTACCGATTCGCGAGACACCCGCGTCACCAGTCGTCCCCCTCTCTCAATGGGCGAATGTGTTGCACTATCGCGAGGTGACCGACCCGGACGATTCGGCTGCGTTCGTCCGTGCCGCGGCGACTGGGGCCGGCACGCTGTATTGGCCCTGGGGCGTCAACTTGACCTTGGGCGAACCGGTGAAGCTCCCGACGTCGGTGGTTCGCATCGTCGGCTTTTTCGCCGGTTTGAGGGCCTCGGGAAAAGATCGGATTGGCTTTGTCATCGCGGAAGAGTCTGATCAGCCGCTGGTGATCGAGCAGGTTTCAGGGCATGTCGCGATCCAGCATGCGGGCCGTCGCCCCATCGTGGCCCGAGACACGATGGGCGTCGAGGGACTGATCACCGGCCCTGCCGATGTCTACCTCGACAATGTGGTCGGCGAGTGGGAATTCGGGACGGGCAGAACCTGGTGCCGACAGTTCAATACCGAACGCGAAGGCGTGCACGCGGTGAATCACGGCGGCGCACTCTGGATTCTCGGCCTCAAGACCGAGCGGGGCGGGACGCTGGTCGAGACTCGGGCAGGCGGGAAGACGGAAATCATCGGGGGGCTGTCGTACACGACAACAATGGGACAACTGGCACCGATGTTCACCGCGCGCGACGCCGCACTCAGCGTGACACTTGGCGAAGTCTGCTATTCGGGCGATCCATTCCAAACCCTGGTGGTACAGACAATCGATACCAAGGGCGAAACCATTCGCCGAGGGGATGCTCCGCTCCGTCCAGAGTTCCTGCAAGGCAGCGCCATCCCGCTCTATACCGGCCAACCCTGACCAGCAAAGACGCGGCCTATGTCGTCGTAGCGGAAGCCGTGAGGCTTCCCCGACGTGCTACGGCTGCTACCGCCTGCTCGCGTTGGCAAGTACTCACCCTGGCCATCGTTCGGGCAAGCGGGTTTCACGAACCACGTCGCGATCCGGGATTGCCTTGCGAAGGGGGGCCGCAACGTCGACCATGGTCGCTTGGGTGGATGAGGAGTGCATCGCATCCCGACGATCCGCACTCCCGATGGCCGCCACGCCGACGATCCAAGAAAAGGGTTCCGCATGCATCCGTACTACGAGGCACTCGCCCACCAGACCCGCCGCACGTTTTTGGGTCAGTCTGTTGGCGGGATTGGCGGAATTGCTCTCGGTGGTTTTCTGACCGGGGCGGCGAATGGGGAGACGGCGCGGAGCGGGGCCGACGCGGGGGCGGGAATTGTCGGTGGTCTGCCCGGTCTGCCGCATTTCGCACCGAAGGCGAAGCGTGTCTTGTGCCTGTTTCAGAGTGAAGGGCTGTCGCATGTCGACCTGTTCGACGACAAGCCCGCACTCCACGAGTTTGAAGGCAAGGATCTCCCACCCAGCGTCAAAGGCGAGCAGCGGCTCACCGGGATGACAAGCGGCCAGAAGGGCTATCCCGTTCTGCCGCCACTGCTGCCCGGAAAGAAGTGCGGGCCAGCAGGGACCTGGATCAGCGATCTGCTCCCGCACTTGCAGGGCGTGGCCGAGCATCTCTGCATCGTGAAGAGCCTGCATACCGAGGCGATCAATCACGATCCGGGAGTCACCTACTTCAATACCGGCAACCAGCAGCCCGGCTATGCCAGCATGGGGTCGTGGGTCAGCTACGGGTTGGGGACCGAGAACGCCAACCTGCCCGCGTTCATTGCGATGGTGTCGCAGGGAACGGGCAAGAATCCGGGCCAGCCGATCTACTCGCGGCTGTGGGGCAGCGGGTTTCTGCCGTCGTCTCACCAGGGGGTCGGGCTGCGTCCGGGCCAGAACCCGGTGCTGTTTCTCGACAATCCCCCGGGCGTCACCCGCGAACAACGTCGCGACCTGCTGGACGATCTGGCGGTTCTGAACGAACTCCGCGCGAAGGAACTGGGCGACCCTGAAACGCTGACCCGCGTCAAAGCCTACGAGATGGCCTACCGCATGCAGGCCTCGGTGCCCGAGTTGACCGATGTCTCGGGCGAAACGGCCGCCACGCTCGACTCGTACGGACCTGAAGTCCAGCGTCCTGGCAGCTACGCGGCCAACTGTCTGCTCGCGCGGCGGTTGCTGGAGCGGGGTGTGCGGTTTGTCCAGTTGTTCCATCGCGGGTGGGACCAGCACATCGCGATCAAGCGGCAGTTGCCCAACCAGTGTCGTGACATCGACCAGGCGACCGCCGCCCTGATTCGCGACCTGGTGCAGCGGGACCTGCTCAAAGACACGCTGGTGGTGTTTGCGACAGAGTTCGGCCGCACGGTCTTCAGCCAGGGAAAGTTTGGCGATCCCGGAATGGGCCGCGATCATCACGGCCGCTGCTTCTCGATCTGGCTTGCCGGCGGCGGCGTGAAGCCGGGGATCGAGTACGGGAAAACCGACGATTTCTGCTACAACGTGGCCGAGAATCCGGTGCATCTCCGGGACCTTCACGCCACAATGCTGCACTGTCTGGGGGTCGATCACACGCGGTTCACCCACAAGTTTCGCGGGCTGAATGTCCGGCTGACAGGAGTCGAAGAGTCGCGGGTCGTTCAGGAAATTCTGGTGTGAACGCAGCGATTTCGTTGGGCGCGCGGATTGCCCCGGTGGAGAAGACTGCGTTTGAAGCGGCTGCGTTCTGGGATACTGCGGATTCATGATTCTGCTGATCGATAACTACGACTCGTTCACTTACAACCTCGTGCAGCGGTTCGGCGAAATCGATCCCGCGCTCGACCTGCGCGTGGTGCGGAACGATCAAATCACGTTGGACGAAATTCGGACGCTGAATCCCGAACGGATCATCATTTCGCCCGGTCCGTGCACTCCCTCCGAGGCCGGGATCTCCAAAGCGGTGATCGAAGAGTTCGGCCCGACGCGACCTGTGTTGGGAGTTTGTCTTGGGCATCAATGTCTGGGCGAACTGTATGGCTGGACGGTAGGTCGAGCCGACCGGCTGATGCATGGCAAAACATCGCCCATTCATCACAACGGCGAGGGGCTGTTCAAAGGCCTGCCCAACCCGATGATCGCGACGCGTTACCACAGTCTCGTGGTTCGGCCGGATGGCGTGCACGAGGATCTGGAGGTGACGGCCTGGACGCAGGACGAAGGCCAGCCGCGCGAGATCATGGGCCTTAAGCACAAGCGGTATCCCGTCTACGGCGTGCAGTTTCATCCAGAGAGTTTCCTCACCGAGCGGGGGATCGACCTGCTCCACAATTTCCTGACCATCTGATCCCTCTTTGCTCTCTCTTTTTGCCCGCCCCCCAATGTGTTCCCACCAACGCACCGCCGGTCATTCCGAGCGCGGGCTGCCCGTTGTTCTCGAACGGCAATCGGGAGCCAGCCGATGCTCTCCGTAAGTGACGCCCTGTCTGTCATCCTGGCGCAGGTCGAAACGCTGGCGGCGGAAACCGTTCCTCTGGCAGATGCCTTGGGCAGGGTTCTTGCGGAAGAGGTCGTGGCCGACCGCGACTCGCCC
>JAIXZD010000164.1 GCA_027489895.1 Planctomycetaceae bacterium | reverse complement strand
GCCGGGCCGAGGCCCTCGCCGAAGAACAGGAAAAAATCGCCGGGATTCAAGAGAACCGCGCCCGTGTCGTCCTCGCCGAATCCGCCGTCCCCCGCGCCATCGCCGAATCGTTCCGCTCCGGGAAACTCGGCCTGCTCGACTACTACGAACTCCAGAACGTGCAAGCCGATACCAAAATGCGTCAAACCATCGCCGGCGACGGCGCCATGCTCGGCGCCCGCTCCTCGTAGGGACTCAAGAAATCGGTGGGATAGGCTTCCAGTCTGTCATCTAAAAGAAACAGGTCGGGCCTGCCCGACTCCCTCACTTTGGACTTTTGACTGTCTCACCAACCACCTTCGTCCCTTCCCCCGGCTTCAACCGACCCTCTACCCAGGTCGCCTGTCATGCAAATCGCTCTTCTCGCCGCCGGGGAAAGTCTGGTCGGGTTGATCATCTTCGCCGTGACCATCGCGGGCTGGATCATCAACATCGTCAACCAGTATTCGCAGAAAAAGCCCGTCGTCCCGCCCCCCCGTCCGCGTCCGCCCGCGCCGCCCCAGGCCCAGCGGCAGCAAAATCCCCTGACCCGCGAGATCGATACGTTCCTCCAGGAACAGCGGACCGACCGCAAGCGGAAGCGCAGCCAGGATCGGCAGCGCAAAGAGCCCGCCGCCCGCCAGACGCCGCCGCCACCCCCCCCTCAGGAACCGGCCCGTCGACCCGTGGGCGGCACGATCTCCGCCCGCCACGTGCAGACCTCCAACCTCGGCGCTGGCGTTCGCGACAGCGTCCAGGAGCACATCACCTCCAAGCCCCTCTCGCGGACCGTCTCACAAGACATGGCCCCGCAGATCGCCAATTCGGTCAACGAACACCTTGGCCTGTTCACCGCCGCCGGGGCCATGACCGAGCCTGATCGCAAGGCGACCCAGTCCCAGACCGCAGGCGACGCACTCCTGGGCATGTTCCGCAACCCCGTCTCGATCAAGCAGGCGATGGTCATGAATATGATCCTCACCCGCCCCACGCTCCCCGACCGCAACCGCAACGGCTCCCAATCCCACGCCCGCGGCCAGTAGCCACCGACCACTCGCGTTCCCGCGCGACCTGTTCAACCCGTTCACGTTCCACAGGCAAGACAGGCGAGCCGACCCTGTCAGGGGTCGGTGGAAGATGGGGCCGAATCCAAGGCTCGCCCCCTTCATCTCCCAGGGCAACGGACCACTCCTCATGCTCTCCGTCCTGCTCGTCGCACCCCGCCTCGAAGCCCGCGGCAGTTCCTCCTATGCGATGCGGCTGTTCCGCCAGCTCCCCGCTCGCGGCATCGACCTGCACGTCGTCAGTTCCGAGCCGCGCCCTCCCGCACTGGGTCCCGCGCCCGATCTTCGCTGGACCTGCTTCCCCCAGCTCCACAATCCCCTGCTGGGCCGGCTCGTCCTCGCCCTTTTTCTCCGCGAACTCCGCCGCAACCCGCCCGACCTCATCCACGCGCCCACCCGCCGCATGCTGCCCCTGGCGACAATCCTCGGCCGCGCGCTGCGCGTCCCGGTCATCGCCACCGCCCATCATCACCTCGCTCCCGGTGACCGGGTCCGCCTCGACCGCCGGGTGGTCCAACGACTCGTCGCCGTCAGCGAGTCGATCAAGACCGACCTCCTGCGCCACTCGCGCCTCCCCGATCCCTTCATCGAGGTGATCGTCGGCGGCGTCGAGGCCGATCCCGCCCTCGAGGCCGTCCTCCCCTTCGACCCAGGCCATACGCCCGTCATCGGGACCGCCGGCCCCTTGGAAGCGGTGAAGGGGATTCCTTACTTCCTCGGCGCCGCCCAGCGCGTGCTCGCCGCCGGTCGGTCCGTCGAGTTTCTCGTCGCGGGGTCTGGTCCCGAAGAAGCCAACCTCCGCCGCCTCTCCCGCGAACTGGGCCTCTCTGCCCATGTCACGTTCGTTCCGTACGTGCTCGATTTTCTCGGCACCCTCGCCGCGATGGACCTGTTCGTCCTCCCCTCGCTCCAGCAGGGCCTCGGCACCGTCATGCTCGAGGCGATGTCCCTCGCCAGACCCGTCATCGCCTCAGGGGTCGGCGGGGTCTACAGCATCGTCCGCGATGGCGAGACAGGCCTCGTCGTCCCGCCCTCCCAGAGCGAACCGCTCGCGGCCCGCATGCTCGATCTGCTCACCGATCCCGACCGCGCCCGGCGCCTGGGCCAGAACGCCCGCACCCTCGTCCGCGAACAGTTCAACGCCGACCGCATGCTCGACGAAACCGTCGGCCTCTACCACGAAATCGCCGAAATCACCGTCCCCGCCTGACGACTCATTCTCACCACCAAGGCACAAAGGCACCAAGCAAAGGCAGACATCGGATCAAGAGCTTCCCAACAACCGATGGTCCAACCCGCACATCCAACCGCGCGACCCTTGTACCTGTCTTTCCTTGGTGTCTTTGTGCCTTGGTGGTTTAAAACTTCGTGTCACTACTCGACCGTCCCGCCCGTCACCGCCAACCGTCCGAACAGCACCCCCCCGCTCGACACCGTCATCATCCCCGGCAGCCGACCGCGCCCTACGTTTGCCGGCTCACCCTCGACCCGCACCTCGCACGGGTCACCATCCGCCCCGCGCGACATGTTCCACCCCACCAGCCGCGGCGACTCCTTCGCGAAGCACCAGTGCGTTTCGATCCCCCGCCACGTCGTCACCAGGACATCCACCCGCGGACCGACCCCGTCCAATGGCTCGCTCCCCAGGTACGACAGCTCGTCAAACCCGCTGGCCCCCGCCGTCAGCAGCCGTCGCAACTGCTCCAGCGCTAGCAGCATCCCCCCCGAACCTTTTGGCTCGTCCTCCCACTTCGCCCCCTCATTGAGGAACTGCCCATACACCTCAGGCGGCGCACTCGCCACCTCCATCGCCACACCCGCCGGTTTGAACGACAGTACGCACGGCGACGTCACCTCGGCCGACAATGGCTGCCACGTCCCCGTCAGCTTCCACGGACCGGTCGCCTGCGACCAATCCCCCAGCGGAGCCAGCCCCGCCAGCACCCGCGTCTGATGCAGCCGGTTGTAGTAGTAGTTCGTATAGCCCGCCCGCTTCTCATAGAGCTTCGTCACGCTCTCCGGTGGCTTGGGACCCTCCTCCTCACCCGGATGCCCGGGCGGCAGCTCGCCCTCTGGCACCTTCTCGGGGGGCGACTCGCCATCCGGTTTCGGTTCCTCGGGCTTGGGCGTTCCCCCCGGCCGCTTCCCCTTCTTCTCGCCCTCGGGGTTCGGCTCTTTCTTCGGGCCTTCCACAAACCGCATCAGCTCGGCTTCGCTGTGCAGTGGACGCAGCCTCGCAAAAATCTCCCGTGTCGACGCCTCCCGCCGATACGTCAGCGGCAGCCGGTATCCCGTCGGGTAGATCCCCAGAATGTTCTTGAACTGATTCACGCTCCCAATCGACCGGCCCGCAAACCCGATGATCTCATCCCCTTCGCGCAGGCCCCGCCGATACACCTCCGACTCCTCCAGAATCTGATCGACGACCACCGTCCCGTCATCCCGCGTGCTCACCACCGCGCCCAGCGTCGCATGGTCGACAATCCGCCCCGAATGGAGATGGTCGAGAAAATGCCGGATCTGATTGATCGAAATCGCATACCCCGCCCCCGAGTTGACCCGCCCCCGCTTCTCGAACGACCCCCGCCCATTGATCCCGATCAGCTCCCCGCTCGCGCTGAACAAAGGCCCGCCCGAGTTCCCTGGATTGATCGACGCGTCGACCTGAATGCAGTCCGTGTACTCCAGGAACGTCCCGGCCGGGTACTGATAGCGATGCGTCCCGCTGACAATCCCATACGTCACCGTGGGCGTGAAATCGGTCGCCAGGAGAAACGGGTTCCCCATCGCAAACACCCAGTCACCCACCGCCACCCGGTCGCTGTCCCCAAACGTCGCCACGGGAAAATCATCGCGACCCACGAGCTTGAGGAGCGCCACATCGCCCGTCGGGTCGATCCCCACGATCACCGCGTCGTACAGCTCGCCATTCGCCAGCCCGCACTTCATGAACGTGCCGCAGGCGCTCGTCACGTGATAGTTCGACAGCGCGAACCCATCGGGCGAGATCAACACCCCGGACCCGCCCCCGCCGCCCGTTGGCCCAAAAATCGCGACCACCGTCTGCGCCACGCGCGCCACCACCTCGACCCGTTCGCGATCCGCCCGCGCCACCGGCGACTCAGCGACACCATCCGCCTGACCCACCGCCAGCAGGCCCACCAGCAAGATCGAACTAAACCCCATCCGCCCCGCCTCCAAAACTCACCACCAAGAACTTCACCACCAAGGCACCAAGGAAAGGCAAAATCCAGTCGAACCCCATAACCCCGCGCTGGTCCAACCCGCGCCTCCAACAGCCCCCGCCCTTCCACCTGTCTTTCCTTGGTGCCTTTGTGCCTTGGTGGTTAACAAAGAACCCCCGCCGCCAGACGACTCACTTCAGCAGCCGGGCATCCCCCAGCACCAACTGGTCCCCAAACCCATACCCGCTCGGCCCAAATCCCACCGAGATCTCCAGGTCGCGCACCCCCGTCAAATCGAGGTCCAGCGCCTTCGCCGCATCACCCCATTTCACCACGCCTTCAAACAGCACCTTCTCATCACCCTTGATGACGACATCCACATCCGCCGCCCGTTCCTCGACCTGGTCATCAATCCCCATGACCGCCTGCAGCCGACGGTACTCGCCCCCCAGCCGGTAACTGACCGTCGCCTTCGAGTGAATCCACAACCCCTGCCGGAACGTCTTCCCGCCCAGTCGCAGCGGCAGGTTCCCCAGGGCCGAGTCCTTTCGCGGCTGGAAGTACTCGCGATCATCCGGCGAGTCGAAGTACGGCACAAACCGCACGCTCCGCCACGCCAGCCGCGACAGCGAATCGACCTTCCCCGCGCTGAAGTCCAGCACCTCGACCAGACTCCACGGCACCGACACGCTCGCCCCGCCCGCGGTCTTCACCCGAACCAGCTCCCCGGCCGGTTCGACCGAAACCGCCGCCAGTCGATCCCCCGCCCCCAACTGGACGAGGCACGCCGACTTCGTCCGCACCGCGGCCCTCCGCGCGTAAATCACCCCGAGAATCTTCTCCCGCGCGACAGGCACCTCTTCGCCATCCAGCGTGAACAACAGCTTCTCGCCCAGGTCCCCCACCAGCCCGGAGAGATAATCCGCCGTCTCCCCCTTGCGGATCACCAGCAGGTCCTTCCGCGACTCCTTCGCCACGAGCTCCGCCCACAGCTCCGCCGCTTTCCCCGCCGGCTGGGCGAACAGGACATGCGCGATCGACGACACCGGCACCACCACCGGCTTCGCCCCCAACCCCGTCAGCTCGCCCTGCGCGCCCTTGAGCGACAGGCTCGCCCCCGACAGCCGCCCGCCATCCACCAGCGTCACCACCGTCCGCCGGACATCGCCCGCCCGCGCTGCCACCCGCGCGCTGGGCCTTAGCTCCATCAACTGATCGACCGGCAGCTCCTTCGGCGTCCCCGCGGGACCCAGCCGCACCACCCCCTCCGCCAGCCCCAGCAACTCCCCCTCCACCGTCTGCCCCGCCAGCGTCGTCCCCACGACAGCAGGCCCACCAGCCCCCGGCCCACTCGCCCCCTCCGCCTGACCAACCGCCAGACAGCACACCAGCAGGATCGAACTAAACCCCATCCGCCCGACCTCCACAGATTTCACCACCGGAGCTTCACCGCCAAGACACAAAGGCACCAAGAAATCAAAAACCGATCACCCACCACCTCACCACTCACGCCGGTCCAACCCGCGCCTACAACCGCTCCGGCCCTTCCACCTGTCTTTCCTTCGAGTCTTCGCGTCTTCGTGTGAACAAAACCACCCACGAACCCCGCCCCTCCCTCCCCACCAAAGCACTCACTCTCTTCTTGGTGCCTTTGTGCCTTGGTGGTGAAAATCGAAACCTACTTCCCCGCCGACCGCGCCGCCGCTTTTCGCGTGTACTCTTCGATCGCCTGCCGGTAGTGCGCCGGGAATTCCCGCGTGATCAGGTCCTTCGCTTTCGCCCGCTGTTTATCGGGCAGCATCCCCCACGCCCCGTTCTTCGAGAACACCTTCTTCGTCACCTCGCCCGGAGCCGTCTCACCCTTCACCCGGCTGTCATCGGCCGGTGAATCCGGCTGCGACCCGCCCCCCGACCCCCCGCCCGAGCTGCTGCTGCTTTGCGCCTGCTGCTCCATCTTCTTGATGATTTTGTCGAGCCCCTCGACGATCTCGTCTTCCTTCTTCTGAGTCTTCGACCCGCTCCGTCCCAGTTGCAGCCGCCGCTCGACATCCGACATCTTCCGCGCGATCTCATCGAGCGAATCGGGTGAGAGTTGCTCGAGGTCGTACTTCATCAGCTCGGCCACAGCCGAATACCGCACCGGCACCGGCGTCGTCCGTTTGAGCAGCATCTCGATCGTCGCCAGCCCGGCCTCTTTCTCCATCATCTGGTGCTGACAGACCGCCCGCAGAAACAGCAGCGTGGCCGGGTCGACCACATCGGCCAGAGGCGTCGCGGCCAGCACTTCGCTCGCCTCTTCAATCATGTTTCGCGACACGAGATACCGGCCGTAATACAGCTTGACGTTCGCCGAGATGAACCCGCTCCCGCCCGTCACACCCACCGGCAGCGAGGGCGGATTGACCGGGGCCGGTTGACGCAGACAGGCCAGCAAAAAGTCCCGCGTTTCCTGGTCGGCCAGCGCCACCGTCGCCACGACCGCATCCAGAATCTGCTCGGCCTCGACGGTTGGGCCCGTTCCCTCCGCAGCCACACCCTCACCCAGCGGACCCCAGATCGCCACCAGCTCCGCACCCGGCGGATCGATCGTCACGCCCCGTTCCGCCAGCCACGCAAAGCTCTGCTGGCGAGCCGCCGCCACCGACATCGGCCCCAGCACCTTCTTCGACTCGGCCGCCGCGCCCGCTTTAGCGGCCCCCTCCAGCGGCAGCGCCGGCGACTGAGCCACCGCCCACCCCGACAGCCACACCCCCACCCCCAGGGCCACACCCACCACCAGCATCCCACGCGCCGCGCTCATGCCTATCGCTCCCCGGAACTCTTCGTAGGGTGGGCACTGCCCACCTTTGCTCACCCGCACTCATCAACCACGCATCATTTCTTCCGCTCACCCGCCTCCCCCACCACCCCTCACTTTTGCCTTTTGACTTTTGACTTTTGACTTACCCTCCTCCTACTCATTCCTCCCCGTCGCCAGATCATACGCCGCCCGCTGAATCCGCGCCTGCCGCTCCGAAAGCCCCCGCAACTGGTCCAGCAGATCGCGATCGACCGCCTGTTCCCCCGGTTCAATCGCGCCCAGCCGTTTCGTCCGCTGGTTGACCCGCACCTGCAGCGACTTGAGCATCTTCAGCTCAGCGATCTTGTCCAGCAGCCCCGGCTCCTGAGGCTGGCTCGGCTGCTGACCCTCCTGCGGCTTCTGCTGCTCCTGCTTCTCCATCTCCTTCTGCAGCGCCGCGATCATCTCCTGCAGCGCGTCGATAATGTCCTTCTCGACCGCCTGCGTCAGGTCGCCCGCGTCCTCCTGCGCCAGTCGTTTTGACGCCAGCCGCATGTCCTCACGCATCTGTTCGACCGCCTCCTTGAACGCGACGGCCGTCCCTTCCTCCCGCAGCAGATTGAGCGTCTTCGACGCTTCGAGATCGACTTCGTCCTGCTGTGACGCCAGATCGCGTGCCAGCGCTCGATGCCGTGGCTCGCGGACTTCGGTCGGAATTTTTCCGAGGCGGACCGTACCGTCGTACACCTTCAGTTCCATCGCCAGCATCCGCTGGAACCGCGCTTCCAGGGCCGCGAGTCGTCGCCCGCGCTCTTCCTCGCGCAACTGCCGCAGAATCTCCTCCAGCTTCTCCTTGGCCGCGATCAGCTTCCGCAGTGCCTCGTCCTGCTTCTCGCCCGCTTTCTGAGGCTGCTTCTGCTGCAGGTCTTCAATCGCCTTCTCCATCTCCTGCCGGGCTTCTTCCAACTGCTCCCGGCCGGGCGTCTGCTCGCTCTGCTCCGACTCCCCCTCGGGCTGCTCACCCGGTTCCGATTCCCCCATCGGCGGCGACGACTGCCCCCCCTGCGACGGTTTGGAAGGTTTCGATGCAGACGGTTTCGCCGGTTTCGATTCCGAGGGCTTCGACTCTGAAGGCTCGGCTTCCGATGGACTCGGCTCGGATGGGCTCGACTCCGACGGCTCCTGCGGTTCACCCGGCTTGTCGCCCGGCTCAGGCTTCTTCCCGTCCTTCGGCTTACCGTCTTTGGGTTTCCCGTCGCTGGGCTTGCCCTCTTTCGGATCGCCTGGTTTCGGTTCCGTCTCGCTTGGGTCGCCCTCGGCCGGCTTGCCGTCCATCGGGTCGCTCGGCTTCGCCTCTTGGCCTTCCTTCGCCTCCGCCTCTTTCGCCGCCTTCTTCTCGGCGTCCTGACCGTCGATCTTCTTCAAGACATCGCCCGTCTTCTTGGCGACCTTTTCCTGCGCGTCGCGGGCCTTGTCGGTCGGGCCGCCTTCGGACAGTTGCCGGGCACCCTTCTGCTCGCCGATCAGCTTGTTGACGTCCTTGATCAGGTCGGCGATCCGCTCCTTCTCCTT
>JAIXZD010000241.1 GCA_027489895.1 Planctomycetaceae bacterium | reverse complement strand
TAGGCCAGCGTGATCTTCTCGATCTCTTCGGAACTGACTCCCGATTTGCGAATGATCTCGTCCCACGAGACCGCCGCGAGCCGCGCCTTCAGTTCCGGCCACCCCGAAGTGTGTGCGGTCAGGAACGCTTCGTCCTGCTTGCCCAGTTCGACGAGTCGCTTGGCAATGCCTGTCAGCAGGGCGAGGTCGCCCCCGATATGCGGCTGCACATACAGCGAGGCGATCTTCGTTCCGAACAGCAGGCTGATCGGATCGCTGGGGACGCTGAAACTGACCATCCCCGTCTCGACGATCGGGTTGATCACAATCACCTCGCCGCCATGTCGGCGGACATGCTTGAGCGTGGACATCAGCCGGGGGTGATTACTCGCCGGGTTGCCACCGATCACGAACACGCAGTCGGCCTGCTCAACGTCATCGAGCACGACGGTCGCCGTCCCGGTCCCCAGAGAACTGGCCAGCCCCACGCCACTTGCCTGATGACAGTAGAAGCTGCAGTTGTTGACGTTGTTCGTCCCGAACACGCGGGCAAACACCTGCAGCAGGAACCCGGCTTCGTTCGAGCTGCGGCCGCTGAAATACCAGAACGTTTCATCCGCGGGCGTCGCCTTCAGTTTGCCGACAATCCGTTCGAACGCTTCCGTCCAGGAGATCGTCCGGTAGTACTGTTCGGGCTGCACGCAGACGAGCGGCTGGGTGATGCGGCCGCAGTTCTCCAGTTCTCGCGGCGTGAACTGCTGCATCTGCGCCGTCGAATAGGTCGCAAAGAAGTCCGGTTTGATCGCGCCTTGCATGTCGGCCACCATCGCCTGCAGCGACTTCTTGCAGACTTCGGGAAACAGACCGCGTTCATTGACCATCCCCCCCTTCTGGCCGCCCATCCCCAGCGCGCAGGTCTTGCAGGCGTTCTTCGACCGCATCGCCTTCCAGAGCTTCCAGAGCCCCCCCGCCTCGCGGGCCTTATTGAAGGTGTAGAAGATCGCGGGAATCCCGCCGCCGGTTCTGACCTTTTTCATGCCCTCACCTGTTTCCAGCCATGCCACCTGAAGTCTCTTCGGGGTGTCCCTCATCGAGCCGCGTTCTGGGCACCGCACTTTGACATTGCCTGTGATGACATCAGCTCGGTCGCGTCCCGGGCCAACCGAGACCGCTCAACCGAATCGAGCGTCCGAGGCGTTACTCCACCGACGGAGTCACGATCTCCGTTAGCCGTCGATAATACACGATCCCCGTGTCCACGGGCGTGAATCCCAGGAGTTGGGCGAGGCACTTTGTCGCGGTGTCTTCCATCGGTACCACCATTTCGACGGCCGTCGTCTGGTCGGCCCGCAACGCGCGGAACAGATCGAGCAGCAGCGTTTTCGCCAGCGCTTTCCGGCGGTGCGCGGCCGGGACGAACAGTTCCGTCACCCCCATCACCCGTCCGCATTGCGACTCGGAACGCACCCGCATCGGCCAGACCGTGCAACTGGCGACCGGCAGCGGATCGCCATCCGCCAACAATCCCGCCCAAAGCCCTTCCAGTCGTCCCTCTCGAGAAACCCACCGAGCCGTCGCATTGGGAGGCAGATCCCGCAAGTCGAGATGGTATTTGCGTCGATTGGCAACCACGCGCGGATCGAACGGCTCGGACGCCCGCTCCAGAGACCGCCCCAACACCTGCCAGCGGCGGTACTCGCCAAAGCCGCAGGCCTTGAAAAACGGTTCGGCGGCGAAATCACTCATCAGGAATCCGGCACTTGCCGCGGAACCGTAGAGGCCCAGGTAGAACGGATTCGTGGGGTGGGTCTCACCCGCCAGAACCTCTCGGCAACCGCGCCCGCAGAGATACTCCCCGGCCGCATCGACCAACTGGCGACCGATTCCCCGGCGGCGGTACGCCGGATGGACGAGCACCAGCGAGATCACGCCCTGAGACCCCCGGGGTTCCCACCCCGGAGTGGTGATCGGGAGACAGGCATGGACCGCGCCGATGACGCGATCGTCCTCGACCGCCAGAATCAGTCCCTCGGCCGCAAAGTGTGGTTGCGACAGCACGTAGTAGTCGAATTCTTCCACCGACAGGCGCGAGGACGCACCGGGACCCAGGCCGCACGCATCCCACAGCCGGCACACGGCGGGCGGATCGCTATTGCGAAAAGGCCTCAGTTCCAACCGAAACCTCACGTTCGCCAACGGGCCACACCGGGACCATCCAGCACGGAAACATCACACAAGACCGGCTTTGTCGCGAGACACGCACCCGCAGCCGAACAACCACGAGACAGAGACCAACCCTCTCGAACCTGTTCGGTCATTCCGCCATGGCGGGCTTTTTTGCGGCCGGTTTCTTGGCGTCTTTCTTCAGCACGCCAAACGGATCGGCCGACTCGCCAGCCGGGCCGGCGTCGCCTTCGACATCGCCCTTTGTCTTTTTCGCGTTCGCCGCAGCCTTTGGCACCTTCGCCTTGACCACCTTGTTCCCCCCAAACAAATCATCGGGCGTGAACTCTTTCTCGGCCGTGGTCTTGAGGGCGGAGGCCAGGAACTTCGTGCCTCGCATGGTCCCAGTCACCTCGGCCTCCTGGTCGACCGCGAGGAACTTGACGTCCGCCACAATGACCTTCACGGTCGTGGGGGCCGCGGTATCGAACAGCAGTCGCTTCTGACCGCCCGCGCCCAGATTGCAGTTGAGGCCCATTTCGTCACCACTCAGAATCTGACCAACCACTTTCCAGCTGGTGTCATCTCCAGGCTCTTGCACCGCGCCTGCGGGAGGGATGACTCCACCGATATGAGCGGTGAACTCGCTGCAGAACAATTGCTGATTGGAAAGCGTCCCGTCAGTCGACACCACCACGCCTGGACGCAGGCACTCCAAAGTCCCCTTCCCCTCCACGCCGAACGCCAGCTTCGGCGTGACGAGCACATCGAGATCGTCGCCGTCTTCGCGGCTGATCGTCACCTTCGCGGTCTTCCCCTTCACCTCCACGGCCGACACCTTGCCCTTGATCGTCTCGGCCGCCACTTTCGATTTTGTCGCCTGAGCAAATGCCACCCCGGACGACCCCGACCGGAATGACGCGAAACCAGATGCGTCCAGCCCGAACGCCAGGAACACCAACGCCCGTAAAACGGCCCGAGCAGAAAGCCCGGAAACAGAGCAGCCCAGAGTCCGGTGGAATGCACCCAGCATGGTCTTCCTCATCGAGCCGATTGGCGTCCGCAAGCGGAATGGAGGGACGTCGGCGGCGGAATCGTAGGCCGGCGTTCCCGGAGCGAACTGCTCCATCTTTGATCAGGATACTTCTCGCCCGCGACAAGGCCAAGTAAGTTCCGTGTTTCCTCCGACCTCCCGCCCGCTCGACTGCGTCCCATGTCCACCACGCCAACACCCGCCGGTCGCACCTCTGGGACTTCCCCACAGACTGGCTCCACGCCGACTCGCCCCGTGATGACCGTCCCCCTGTTCCAGGCGGCCAAGGGACGTGCGGAACCGCTCTCGATGCTGACGGCCTACGACCATTTGTGGGCGGGCCTGCTCGACGAAGCCGGGGTCGATTCGATTCTCGTGGGCGACAGCCTTGCCATGGTCGTCCAGGGACGCACGACGACGCTGCCTGTCACGCTCGACCAGATGATTTATCACGCCGAGATGGTTTGCCGCGCGGTCCGTTCCGCTTTGGTGATCGTCGATTTGCCCTTCATGACCTTCCACGCCTCCACCGAAGACGCGATCCGCAGTGCGGGCCGCGTACTCAAAGAAACGGGTGCTCAGGCCGTCAAACTCGAAGGCGGTGCGAATCAGGCGGAAATGATCGCCGCCCTGTCTCGGGTCGAGATTCCTGTGATGGCCCATGTGGGGCTCAAGCCGCAAAATGTCCATAAACTGGGCGGCTATAAAATGCAGCGTGATGGCGATCGTCTGCTGGCCGAGGCGATCGCCGCCGAGCAGGCGGGTGCGTTTTCCGTCCTGCTCGAATGCGTGCCGGCCGCCGTTGCCGAGCGGATTACCAGGACACTCAAAATCCCCACGATCGGCATCGGAGCGGGGACCGCCTGCGACGGACAGGTCCTC
>JAIXZD010000399.1 GCA_027489895.1 Planctomycetaceae bacterium | reverse complement strand
CCACGCCACGATACAGATCAAGAACAGGAATCACTCGCATCAGTTGCGACCTTCGACAAGCAGGAACGCCATCGAGTGTAGCGGAAGCCGTGAGGCTTCCCCCGGGCGACGCGAAACATGCCGCAGCCACGCCGGGGAAGCCTCACGGCTTCCGCTACGACGACCGACCGCGCGGCAGCAACCAGTCGTCCAACAGCTCAAGGGCGGCGCGGTCATCCCCGTGAACGACCTGCTCGAGCAATTGCTTCAGCCGCAGGGTTTGTTCGGGCAATGCCGTCAGCGCGCACTCTGGTTCGGGTTCAATGGGAACCAGTGCCCGATGAATCGCCGTCAGCAGTTCCGGAATGCCCGCACCTGTCCGCGACGACACGCAGACCGCCCCATCAGGAATCGGCCGGAGTGCGGGGCGATCGCACTTGTGAGCCACGACCAGCACCGGGCCGCGCGTGTTGGCGGGAAACGCGATCTCGCTCGATGTTTCTGGAATCGACAGATCGACCAGCCAGAGCGTCAGGTCGGCCGTGACGAGTTGTTCCCGCGTGAGCTCGATCCCCGAGCGCTCCAGCGGCTCGGCCGTTTCCCGCAGACCCGCCGTATCCGCCAGACGCAGCGCCAGGCCTTCGATTGCCGTCTCCGCGGTGACCACGTCGCGCGTGGTCCCTGCGATCGGCGAGACGATTGCCCGGTGATAGCCCAGCAGGGCGTTCAGCAGGCTCGACTTGCCGACATTGGGTGGCCCGGCCAGAACCACCTGCCACGGCTGGGCGAGATGCTCTCCAAACGCAGCCCGTGCAACAATCGTCTGGAGCCGCCCTGTCAGCACACCAAGCTCCGCAGTCTGCTTCGAGAGCAGTGCCTCCCGGACCGCCGTCAGCGTGGCAACGAGGCCCGACTGATCGTTCTGCTGAGTCAGCAGCCGGGCCGTCGCCTGCCAGGTCGTCGCCCGGGAGAGCGCCTCGACCAGCTCCGCGTGAATCAACCCGCGATACGCCACGAGATCGTCGAACCACGACACGACCTCGGCTCCCGCAGTTTCCAGGTCGCCCAGAATTCGTTCCGCCGCCGCCCGCCCCCCATGGCAATGCACCTCCAACCGGTTGTCCGCCCGGCGAACCAGGACCACGTCTTCAGCGGCCGACCCAGGCGCTCCCCAGCGCCCCAGGCAGGGGGTGACCAGCGGGAGAGCCGCCACAGGCAGGCCCCGCGCCGCCAGAAACAGCGGACCAGCCCGCCCATCGGCCGAGGTGGGACAGTCTAGGACATCGGCAGGGCCGGTGAAGGCGACCACTGCAATCGCCCCCCGGCCGGGCGGAGTCAGCAGGCTGACCCGCCACAAGGGAGCACATAATCCACCGCCAGAAGCAGAACAGGGATCCGCGGGGGGACGTTCGGTCGACATCGTCGGCAAATCACAAGGCAGGCGCAGCACCGCGAAACGCGCGGTGCAAGGACAACGAGAGGCGAGCCGACCCTGTCAGGGGGCGGCGAAACACACGGTGTGAAGTGAACAGGCGAGGATTCCGAGAGCGCGGGAACACCACCGACCCCTGACAGGGTCGGCTCGCCAGACAGAAGAGGAATGTAAGGGACAGATCACAGTCACTGGGCCACGCGAGCTGCAACCAGAGTCCTTAGCGTCGCCAGAATCGTGTCGACATCTGCCATCCGTCCCGGCCCCACCGCACCACAACTGAGCCAGCCTTCCGCCGGTTCGATGATCTGCAGGCCATCGTCTCGCAACTGCTGCACATTGCGCTGGACGGCAGGCTTGCTCCACATCTCGTTGTTCATGGCGGGAGCGACGACCACGGGGCCGGTCATCGCCAGGGGCAGCGTGGAGACAAGGTCGGGCGCGAACCCGTGCGCCAGCTTGGCGAGCGTGTTCGCGCTGGCAGGCGCAATCAGATACAGTTCGGCCCGCCGCGCCAGACCGATATGTTCACCCAGAAAATGCTCCCGGGGTCTGAACAGCGAGTTGTAAACGGGGCGGTTCGTCAGCGCTTCGAACGAAGTCTCCCGCACGAACTGACTGGCCGCCTTCGTCATCACCACGGAGACCTGCGCCCCCGCCTGCACCAGCTTGCTGACGAGGTCAATCACCTTGAAAGCCGCAATGCCGCCGGTCACACCGACCAGCAGTTCCCGTCCGTGGAGTGGATCAACCGAGTCCATAATCAACTATTCCGGCAGAGGTTTGCCTTTGGTTTCCGGCAGGAACGGGAGCACAACCAGCCCCAGCAGAAACACGCTGCACATGGTCAGCCCGGCCGGTCGCATCGGTTCAACCGATTCGGCAAAAACCGTGGCTGAGAGATAGCCCAGGGAGAGCGGCCCACCGGCCGCCACAAATCGACCCACATTGTAACAGAACGACGTTCCCGTGCTGCGCAGGTGGGTGGGAAACAGTTCCGGAAAGTAAATCGCGTAGCCACCAAACAGAGCCAACTGACAGAACCCCATCAGGGGAATCATCCAGAAAACCTGGTGGTACTCTTTCAGTTGGGAGAAGACGAGCGCGGTGCTGAGCATCGCGGCGACATAGGCAATGGCAAACGCCGGTTTCCGCCCCAGGGCATGCGTCAGGTAAGTGAACGCATAGATCCCGAAGAACGCACCGATATTCAGCATGATCGACGTGATCCCCGACCAGAACCCGAGTTCCCCCGTCAGCTCCTTGGCTTTCAGGGAAATCCGGCTGGCATGAGCGGCCGCGTCTTCTGCCGTCATCGCCTGGGGTGCGGCCCCGAGCAGCGCCAGACGACGGGTTTTCTCGTCCGCCGTTTGGGGCTTCTTGGCGGCATCGAGGGCCGACAGAATCGCCTCGGGAGAGACCTCTGTGCCCTTTGTGGTCAGCTCGACGGCGGCCCCGAAAATCGCCCCCAGATCAGCCGGGAACTCCGCCGAACCCAGCACTTGTGCGGGAGCGGGCAAGGTCACCTTGGGTGTTTTTGCATCCAGGGCCTGCTTGGCCTCCGCCAGCAGCGTCGGCTGGTGAGCGATCGCCCGCACGAATTCGAGGTTGCGGGCATCTTCGCCCGCGGCCCGGTAGTCGGTCTTGAACTTCCGCTCGAACACACTGCGGTTCAGGTCGATGCTGAAGAATCCAATCCCCCACAGACCGACCACGCCCGAGAAGGCCAGCAGCATCCCGAAAATCGCATTCGACCGCCATTTTGGGCTGAACAGTTCCTTGTAAGAGCCCAGTTTCTTGTTCAGTTCTTCGCCGGACATCGCCTGCCATTGTTCCGGCTCCTTCAGGCGACGGCGGATGAAAATGGCCAGAAGGGCCGGAAGCGTGCCGACGACAAACATCACCCGCCAGGCACTGCCGACCGTCCCGGCTTCTTCCATTTCAAACAGCACAATACTGACCAGGGCCGCAGTGATATTGCCGATGGCAGAAAGCGCCTGCAGCAGGCCCAGCGCAAACGGCCTCGCCCGGGCGGGCATGATTTCGGCCACGAGCGAGACCCCCACGGCGAACTCCCCGCCCACACCCAGTCCGGTGAGAAAACGGTAGGCCGCAAAGTCCCAGAACCCAACCGACAGGGCACTGAGGCCCGTGAAGGCGGAGTAAATCAAAATCGTCCAGAGCATTGTTTTCGCACGGCCGACCCGGTCACCGAGAATGCCGAACCCCAGTCCCCCGATGGCCCAGCCCATCAGGAAGATCATGGTGGCGACGCCGCCCCAGAAGTTGACATCCTGTCCTGGCAGCAGCAGTTCCTGCATCGCCGGTCGGCGGGCCAGGTTGAACAACTGCTGGTCCATCGTGTCGAACAGCCAGCCGAGGGCCGCGACAATCAGCACGAACCAGTGATAGCTGTTGAGGTCTTTCCACCAGGGGAGGTTCGGATCGGCGGGCGGGGAACCGGGCGTGTCCTGAGTCTCAAAACCGTGCATGCGCATCTCCAGGGCAGCGTCGATTCGCGGGATCAGCCCTTGGCACCGGGGCTTCGCGAATCGCGCAGAATCAGCAGTACACCGGACGATCGGCGATTTATCAAGCGGCTCCGATGAACCGATTCGCCGTCAACCCCCAGGTTCGACAATGCCGGGTTCAACACGCCCGAGTTCACCAACACGGCCTCGCCCTGGTGATGAACCAGCCACTCCGTGCGGATGCCTGCCATCGCAATGCACAGCTCGCCTTCGATCTGCCGCGATGACTCCCACTGCCTCTGCGGGCGTGGCTACTGACCAGACTCCCCGCCGTTCGTCCGGTTGTATCGATTATGCAAGGCGGTCCTGGCAGCGACTCTCGTAACTTCGGCTGGCCTCCAGGGAACCAGTTCAGCCGTGGGATCATTCTGGACGATTTGACCGATGCGCCGTGTGTCCTGACAGTTTTGCGCCCCGCAAGACAACAAACCCCAGATCCAGCGCCACGGAACAGACATGGTTGCCGCCGACCCAAAGCTTCGTACAACCACCAGCGACAAACCGCCCTCGGCTGCGCGGATCACGCAACTCGCCGCAGATCTCGACGATCGTCTGTCGCAGGCGATTGACCGGATCGGCAACCTGAACAGCGAAACCAAGTTCATCGCCATCAACGCCAAGATGGAGGCGATGCGTGCTGGGGGCCTCGCGGGCCGTGCGTTCGGCGTGGTCGCCCAGGCCATCCAGAAGGTGTCCAAACAGACCGCCGATGTGGCCACCACGCTCGCCGAAGAAACCCATCAGACCGTCGTTGAGCTTCGGCAGATCAATGAATCGCTGGCCACGACGGTCCTGGGCGATCGCTTCGCCAACCTCGCCCTCGTCAACATCGATCTGATCGACCGGAACCTCTACGAGCGAACCTGTGACGTCCGCTGGTGGGCTACCGATTCCAGCGTCGTCGAGGCCTGCGCTTCACCCACTCAGTCGTCTCTCAAGCATGTCACGCAGCGTCTCGGTCAGATTCTTGACGCCTACACCGTTTACTTCGATATCGTCCTCTGCGATCTCGAAGGCCGCGTCATCGCCAATGGACGGCCACAGCTCTTCAGCTCCGCGGGCTCCTGCCACGCCGACAAGGAATGGTTCCGATCCGCGCTCGCCTGTGGTTCGGGGGATCAGTTCGGGTTCCGCGGAATGAACACCAGCTCTCTCGTCAATAACCAGCGTTGCCTCGTCTATTCCGCCAGCGTCCGCCAGGAGGGACAGCTCCGCGGCAAGCCCACCGGCGTGCTGGGGGTGATCTTTCGATGGGATGCCCTCGCCCAGACGATCGTTGAACGCACCCCTCTCAACGCGGACGAAAAAGCCAACGCTCGAGTTTTGATTATCGAACCGCGCGGCCGCATCCTCGCCGACACCGACCGTTGCTTCGGGGAATCGTTCGACATCGCAGAACTCGCCCAACTGATGTCCAGTCCCCGCAGCTTTGCCGTGCTCGATCGATCGGACGGACGCACCGTCATTGGTCACGCCCGCTCGCCAGGCTACGAGACCTACGCCACCGGCTGGCACTCGTTCGTTATCAGCCGCATGTCCTGAACGCGATTCCACCGCTCGTAGCGGAAGCCGTAAGGCTCCCCCCCCGCCTCGCCCCTCCCGGAATCGCGGCGTGACTTCTTCCCCTTACCGCTTCTCCCTCGGTTCCTCTCCCACCGATTTCGCGTCCTTCTTCGCCCCCAGACCAGGTGACGACCAGCTCCTCGCCCTCCGCTCGGCCGACCTCCGCGACAACCCCTCCCCCTACGCGGCCCTCCTCCCGCCCGGCGATCCCCTCCTCGACGAAACACTCGAGATCCTCGCCGACTGGCTCCCCCCTCAGGTCGCCGCGGCTCCCGAACGTCACGCCCGCCTTCTGGCGCTCGGTGCCAGCCTCGTCCCCGATCTCGTCTGGCTTGTCCCGGAATCTACCAGTGCCACCTGGATCGTCGTCGGCGGAGTCGTCTGCTTCCCCTCCCACTGGCGTCTCACCGACAAGCTCAACCTCCCCCTGGCAATGGTCCACGACCCAGTTCCCGGCCTGAACGACCAGCTCGCCAGCCTGCTCGATCGCCTCCTCGCAGGGCTCAAGCCCCACCGGCCCCTCCGCCGCTGGAACTGGGGCCTCGCCGCCTCCCCCGAACCCAACCAGCATCCCGATCGCCACCTCCCCACGCTGTCCCCGCCCTTCCAGCCCGACCAGACCTGGCTCCGCCGCGAAGAACAACTGCTCATCAAGCTGCCCCGCTCGGAAGGCGTGCTGTTCGGTATCCGTATCCATCAGATGCCCTGGGCCAAACTGCTCCAGTCACCCGACCTCCGCGCCGAACTGGTCCGCGACCTCCGCACCATGCCCGCCCCCCTGCTCGCCTACAAGCGCCTCGATGCGCTGCGCGAAGACCTGCTAGCCGCCCTCCAGCGCTGACCACGGCGTAGGGTGGGCACTGCCCACCAATGCTCACCCGCCACCATCCTCCAAACGACCATTCTCCCTGCTTCAACCAACTCCGAACCAAGGAGTGATCGCGTCAGCGATCCCCCCCATCAACTCTCCCAACGCTCACTGCATCCCCAGCGCCCCGCCCTCCAGCAGATGCCCCGCCAACTGCCGCGCACACCACGGGGCCTGCAGCGACCCCTTCGACCCCAACCCATTCAGCACGAACAGTCGCCCCTCCCGCGCCGACCGCTCCACCACCGGATGAAACTGCCGTAGCGCCGGCCGCACGGCCGCCCGCTGGTCCAGCACCTCTACCCGCCCTTCCACCAGCCGCTCCAAACGCTCCAGAATCGAAGCCCGGCCCGCCTCGGTCACCCGCTGGTCCAACTCCTTCCATTCATAAGTCGAGCCGCAGAGCGCACGCTCCTCACCCAGCGGAGCCAGCCAGACCGCCCCATGCACGATCCGAGAATCCACAAGCCCCGGGATCCGAACGGTCAAAATCTCCCCCTTCGCCGGCCGAAACGGCACCTCCGGGAACCACGGATTCACAACCCCGGTAAACCCCTCAGCAAACACGATCTTCCCGGCGACAACATCCAGCTCTGGAACCAGAAGCCCCTCCGCCGTCGCCACCAGACGCGCCGGATCAATCCGCGCACCAATCGCACGCCCCTCCGCCGTGAACACCTCCCACGAGCGATCCA
This sequence comes from Planctomycetaceae bacterium, assembly GCA_027489895.1. GTDB lineage: Bacteria > Planctomycetota > Planctomycetia > Planctomycetales > Planctomycetaceae > JAIXZD01. Next base: position 406 of record JAIXZD010000399.1, on the reverse strand, counting down.
GATACGTCGGCACATCGAGCTGCCCCGCCACCGGCATCTCAAACCCGCCCAACTCCGGTACTCGATAAGGTGCCCCCAGCGCTGGCTCGATCGGGGCCACCAAGTGCGCCGCATCGACCAGACGCCGCTCTCGAAACAAGCCCACCTCGGCTGCGTTCGCGAACAGCCGCACCATGCGGCGCGGGTGAAACACGGGTTCCCCGATCCGCGCCGCCACCCCCTCATAGAACGCCGTCGCGACAGGCCAGAACTCCTCCCACCGCCACGCAACCGCCAGCCGTGGCCCCGTGATCGGCGTCACCAGCCCCGCCGCAATCCGCGAGCTCGACACCTGCGGCCGATCATCCACCAGTAGAAAGTCGACGCGCCGCTCCCGGAGCGTCCACGCCAGCGTCGTCCCCGCGAT
>JAIXZD010000475.1 GCA_027489895.1 Planctomycetaceae bacterium | reverse complement strand
GGTAGTTTTGCTGGGTTCCCGCCAGCAGGCGGCACCCCACCCGGAGCGCCGCTCGCCACGCCAGCCGCACCGAGCACGGTTCCTGGAGCTGAGCCTGGTTCCGTCCCGGCCTCCACTCCAGGCCAGCCAGTCCCTGCCGATTCGGCGCCGCCGGTCGCGGTTGTGGTCGATGGTCAGAAGAAGCTGACGTTCAACTTCCGATTTGCCCCATGGGAATTGGTCCTGAAGTGGTTTGCCGAACAGGCGGATCTCACGCTCGATCTGAGCGCGACGCCGCCCGGCACGTTCAACTACTATGACAACGGGCAGTACACGGTCACCGAAGCGCTGGATGTGCTGAATGGGTATCTGCTGCAGAAGGGGTATATTCTCGTCCGGCGCGACCGGTTCCTGGTGTCGCTGAATATCGACAACGGGATTCCGCCCAATCTCATCCCGCAGGTTTCGCTCGAAGAGCTGGAGACGCGGGGCAAGAATGAGCTGATCAGTATTGTGCTGCCGCTGGAGGGGACCGATGCGGAGACTGCGGCCGGGGACATCAAGGAGTTGTTGGGGCCGCAGGGAAAGGTCGTGCCGCTCAAGAAGACGAATCGGCTGTTCATCACCGATATCGGCGGCAATCTTCGCAAGATGTATGCCCTGCTGAGCGCTTCGGGGAGTGTGTCGAACGGTTCGCGGACGTTCCGTTCGTTTACGCTGAAAGAGGTGACGCCGCTCGAAGCGGATCGCATGTTGCGGGACCTGTTTGGTTTGCCCGCACGCACGGCTTCCGGGGCGGTGGTCGCGGCGCCTGTGTTTCCGAACTGGCGGCCTGAACAGGGTGGTCGGGAGGACCGCGACCGCGGCCGCTTCGGAGGAGGGGGCGGGGGTGAACAGCCGCAGCCTGGTCAACCAGGTCAGGCGCCGGGTTTCCCGCAGTCGATGAATCGCGACCAGATGCAAATTGCGATCGATGCGCGGACAAACAGTCTGCTGGTGACGGCGAAGCCCGAAGAGATGGTGCTGGTGGAGCAGGCGATCAAGACGCTGGATGTGCCGGGATCGCGGGGCGGGGCGGGACAGGCGCAATTGGAGGTCTATCCGCTGCAGACGGCCGACACCCGGTCGGTCGTCGAGATGCTCAACACGCTGCTGCCGGGCATGAAGGTGACGGAGGACACGAAGTCGCGGCGGGTGAGTGTGTTTGCCCTGCCCGACGAACAGCGCCAGGTACGCGAGATCGTCAAACAACTCGATGGGACGGCGAGCGAGAACGTCACGGTGATTGGTCTGCGTCGGCTGGACCCGGTGGCCGCGGCGCAGAGCCTCAAGTCGCTGTTCTCGAGCAACCGCAGCGATGCGCCGAGTATCGAGGCGGATGCCCAGGGCCGGCGGATTATGGTGCGGGGGTCGTCCGACCAGGTGTCGCAGGTGAAGGCGCTGCTGGCACAGATGGGGGAAGATGGCACCTCGTCGGGTGGGAGTGGAGCAGGGGGACTGCGGACGATTCCTCTGGGTGGCCGCGATTCGCAACAGGTGCTGACGCTGTTGGAACAGCTCTGGCCGAAGGAAGAGGCCAGCCCGCTGCGGATTGTTGTTCCGTCGGCTCTGTCGCCCACGCGGGATGGGGCGCGGCGTGAACGGATGCGTTCTGACGAAGGCGAGCCGAGTGGACCGATCCGCCGCGTGCTGACACCGGAACCGATTGTTGCTCCGGTGGAGCGTCGGACTGAACCCGTCGAAGATCGCCCCTCCGCTGAGAACGGGGCGGAAGAGGATTCGAATCCCGAGGAGCTAGAAGAACTGGAGGAGACGAGTGATGCGGAACCGTTGGCGGCGCAACAACCGTCGCTAGCCGATGAGCTCAAGGCGCTCCTGGGTGATGAACCGGCCGGTCAGCCTGCGGAAGACGCGGCGATGGAGTCTGAGGTAGTTCGCACGCCGGCGGCTGGCGAAGGCTCCCCGGTGGTGATTGCTCCGAATGGGGGCAGCCTGATTGTCACCTCGGATGACGAAGCGGCACTCGATCGGGTCGAGAAGCTGATTGGGACGCTGCTGCAAGCGGCTCCGGCCCGCACGAAGTGGACGGTGTTCTACCTGCGGACGGCCGATGCCACGGAGACCGCGACGATCCTCGGCAATCTGTTTCCTCAGGGGACGGTGAGTAAATCGGATTCGGGCTCGGGTCTGTTTGGCGGGCTGGGTAGCAGCCTGTCATCGCTGGGGTCGAGTGTCGGGGCGATGACGGGACTCAACTCGCTGAGCAACAGCAGTGAGGCGCTGCGGATCGTGGCTGAGCCGCGATCGAATGCGCTGTTTGTGGCGGGTCCGGCCGACACCGTCGATCAGATCGAAGCGACGCTCAAGGTGCTCGATGCGAACGAGTTGCCCGAGTCGTTCCGGGAGCGGGTGCCGCGGCAGATCGTAGTCGAGCATGCCGATGTGGAGAAAGTGGCCGAGGTGGTCAAGGAGGTCTACAAGGAACAACTCGAGGTGAACCCGCTGGCGGCGCTGGCCGGGGGAGGAAACCGCGGCGGAGGCGGCGGGTTCAATCCGCTGGCGATGATGATGGGCGGGATGGCCGGGGGGGGCAACCAGAAGGCTCCCAAGGTGCAGATGACGCTCGCGGTGGATGACCGGACGAATACGTTGATCGTGTCGGCGAGCGAAACGCTGTTCAAACAGGTTGAGTCGATGGTCAAGACGATCGACCTGGCGGCCAAGGAGGCGAAGGCGACGGTTCGGGTGGTCCCGCTGACGACGACCAATGGAGCGATCATCTCGCAGGCGCTGGGGGCGATGGTCCCGAAGATCAAGGTGACCAGTTCGAGTGCGATCCCGAGTGGATCGAACGGTTCCGGCGGTTCGTCGCGATCATCGGGTGGTGGGTCGTTCAGCCCACCTTCGGGAAGCGATGGAGGTGCCGACCCCATTCGTGCGATGTTCGAACAGCGGATGCGGGAGCGGATGATGGAAGGCGGCGGCTTCCGGGGAGGGTTCCCGGGTGGCGGTTTTCCGAGTGGCGGAGACAGCGGGTCCGGACGTCGCCGCCGGGAGTAGGGTTTCACCACCAAGTCACAAAGGCACCAAGTTGTTGGGGAGAGTTGGTTCCGAGGGGTGGCCATTGCGCAAGGCTTGCAAGGGTTAAAGGAGTTTGCCGGTGCGGAGGCCGGGATCGTGACCGGAGCGTTTTAACCAAGAGACTCTGTTTGGACGAAGTGGCTTCTCTTATTCCTTGGTGTCTTGGTGCCTTGGTGGTGAATCAGTAGGACTGGCGGGGGTATGGATCTGGGGCGGGTGCTGCGGGAACGTGGCGTGATTACGGCGGATCAGTTGGCGCGGACGCTGGCGGAGGCGGGCGGGCGACGGCTGGATCGCGCGCTGGTTGAGCTGGGCGTGGTCAAGGAGGATGCGCTGCTGCGCGTGCTGGGCGAGGAACTGGGGCTGCCCTATCTCGAACTCAAAGAGACGACTGTCGAGGCTGAGCTACTGGCTCGGTTTCCTGCCCGCGATCTGTTTCGCTACACGCTCTTCCCACTGGGCCGACGGAACGGGTCGGTGCAGGTCGCCACGAGCGACCCGTTCGATCTCGATGCTCTCAATGAACTCAGCTCGACGACCGGGTTCCACCTGGAACCGGTGCTGGCCCGCAAGGATGAGATCGCGCGGCTGATCCGCGATCGGCTGGGCGTTGGCGGCGACACGATCGGCGAGCTGGTCGCCAAGCGGGCCGAGGAAGAGATCGAACTGCTCGAAGGGATCGAAGCCCAGGATGGCGAGCTCGCTGAAGAAGCCCAGGCGGCTTCGGTGGTGCGGCTCGTCAATGAATTGTTGATCGAAGCGCTCGACCAGAAGGCGAGCGACGTTCATGTGGAACCGCAGGAGCACGGGCTGACCGTGCGGTTTCGGGTGGATGGTCTGCTGCGCGTCCAGCCGGTGCCGCCCGAGATCATGCATTTTCAATCGGCGATTATCAGCCGGTTGAAGATCATGTCGCGGCTGAATATTGCCGAGAAGCGGCTGCCGCAGGACGGGCGAATCAAGTTAAGGGTGAAGGGGCGAGAGATCGATGTCCGTGTGTCGATCATCCCAATGCTGCATGGCGAGGGAATCGTCATGCGTCTGCTCGACAAGAGCCGGATGGTGTTCAACCTGGCGAGCATGGGGATGCCTGCCCCGATCTACAATCCGTTCCACCATCTGATCGCCATGCCGCACGGCATCGTGCTGGTGACGGGGCCGACGGGGAGCGGGAAAACCACCACGCTCTATAGCGCGCTCAATGAGATCAAAAGCCCGACGACGAAGATCATCACGGTCGAGGACCCGGTCGAGTATCACATGGACGGGATCAGCCAGATTCAGGTCCACAGCAAGATCGGGCTGACGTTTGCCGCGGGGCTCCGCAGTATTCTCCGGCACGACCCGGACGTGGTGCTGATTGGGGAAATCCGCGATGGCGAGACGGCCAACAGTGCGATTCAGGCGTCGCTGACGGGGCATCTGGTGTTCAGTACGCTGCACACGAACGATGCGGCCGGGGCGTTCACGCGGCTGGTCGATATGGGGGTCGAGCCGTACTTGGTGGCGAGTACCGTGGAGGGTGTGTTGGCGCAGCGGCTGGTGCGAAGGCTCTGCCCGCATTGCAAGACGCCGGTCGACCCGACGACGCTCGATCTGCCGGCCGATTTCCCGCAGCCTTATCCCCAGGTGATCTATGAACCGAATGGCTGCCGCGAGTGCCGGGGTACGGGCTACGCCGGGCGGATTGGGATTTATGAACTGCTGCACACGGATGACGGCGTGCGGCACCTGTGCATGGAACGGGCCAGCGCCAGTGTGATTCGGTCGCACTGCCTGAAGCAGGGGATGACCACGCTGCGCATGGATGGCTGGACCAAGGTCGTTGAGGGGGTGACGAGCGTGGAGGATGTGCTGCGCACGGCGAAGTGACGGTGTGCGGAGGTTAGTGCTGTTGGTGTGGGTGGGTTTCGTGGGCGCGCCGTGCGAAGGCAAAAGTCAAAAGGCAAAAGTCAAAAGTGGGGCGGGTTGGT
>JAIXZD010000551.1 GCA_027489895.1 Planctomycetaceae bacterium | reverse complement strand
TGCCGTCCTGGCCGCCGGTCATCGCACCCGCGACATCGCGGCAGGAAAACATTCCATCGGAACCGAGGAAATGGGCGCCAAGGTGCTCGCCGCCATGGCGTGACGCCTCGGGTTTCCATCGAGAGTTCAATGTCCGTCTGAAAGATCACGGCGTCTTCGGGAGGGTACTGCCCACCCGAAGACAATAAGCAGTTCGCTCGCCTCACAGGCCCCGTGCGATGTCACTGTTGCCGCTGTTTGTGTTTGGGACGTTGCGTCGGGGCCACTCAAACCATCATTACCTTCAGGGCCGGTTCGAGCGGTGCGAACCCGCGCGGGTCGAAGGATTCCGGCGCGGAGTGGCCGGCCATGGTTTCCCAGCGGCCCTGCCGGCGACGGGCGAAACGATCGATGGGGAGCTGTTCTGGATCGCGGCGGCTCAGTTCGACGCGGTCCTGCGCGACATCGATCAACTCGAAGACCTGCCAACTGACGCGCTGGTCGGACCGTACTACCGAAGGGCCAAGGTGCTGGCGCTCTGGCAGGATGGGGCCGTGATCGCCTGGGCGTATGTGGCCCCCGAGACGCCCGTCGATCCCAACGACTGCGTGATTTCCCCAAGTGGACCAGCCACGACCGCATGAAGGTTTGCGCAAATTTGTCACGGCGTGCAGGCTGTTCAAGCGGGGCAATAAGAGGGTGATGGAATCGATTCTTCGGTTCCACTGGGCCTGTCAACGGTCCAGTTTCAGGCAGATATAAAGCCTCAAAGGCTACCCGAACCCCTTAGCCTTCCCGGTGTCACGAAGCGGCACCGCTTGCCGGGATGTCGGTGGATTGATGTTTGGCGGAAACCGGCCGGTCCGCTAGAATCCGAAACGATCTGCCCGAGATTTTCCGGGGGCAGATTCCTCCCTCCCCTCGATGTGGTGTTGTCTATGTCGACTGTTCCGCAGAGGCTGTCACCGACCACGTCTCCCTCCGGAGCCTCGTCGTCGTCCCCCGGTCAGCCTGCGGGTGCTTCCGCTCCTGCGGGGGCGACTCCGGTGACCACGTTCGAGTTTCTCACTTCCCACGATCATTGCGTGCTGCGGGTGATGCCCGCGCTCAACGAGGTGCACTGGGGCGACGTCGAGCGCGTGGGAACGACGATTCTCGAGCGACTGCAGACCGCGCCGTCCAACAAACTGCTGGTGGACCTGTCCACCCTCAATTACATGGGCAGCGCCCAGGTGGCGCTTCTCGTGCGTGTCTGGAAGATGTTGAAGGCTCGCGAGGGCAAAATGGTCGTCCAGGTCCATTCGGATGTGGTTCACAAGGTGCTGACGATTGCCGGCCTGCATACGCTCTGGGACATCGTGCCGACGCAGGACGCCGCGTATAAGGCCTTGGGGCTCCGCTCCGGCGGCGCGCGGCAAATGGCCCTCACGCCCACGATTTTCGCCCTGGTCACGCTGGCCGCTGCGGCCGGAGTGTTTGTGGCTGGGCAGGCAGGCATTTGGCCCGGTTCCCCGCTTCCCCGGCTGGCGACGCAGATGGCGCTGTCGGCCGGCGCCGTGTTTCTGGCCGTCTGGTCGGCGACCCAGTCGGCTGGCGCGGCCCGAATCATCGGATTCGGGGTGGCGCTTGCGGGATTTCTGGTCGGAGTGATGGCGGCGTTCGAGTGGCCTCGCTAACGCTTCGGTCGAGGGTTCACCGGTGGCAACGCCAGTCGGCATGGCTTCCGCCCGGTTGAACTTGGGGGCAATGGGGTGAATTTGCTGTGCCATGCTTGCACCGGCTTTGTGGGGCAAGCATGCGCGGCTCTCGACTCTCTTCGCAGTCGAGAACCAGAGAGCACGCGGTTTTCGTGAGGGCCGCGCATCCCGGCACTTGCCATGCTTGCCCCGAAACGGTGCAAGCATGTCACGACGAGTGTCCCCTCGCAGCTAACACCCTCTTGAACGAAGCGATCGCCGGGCCTTTCGGGCGGCCGGGTGATTCCCACCTCTCGGAACCGTCGTCGATCGCTAAGTTTGCATTAAGAAGCTGCGTAATTCCTACGATCCGACGGCGATCCGCTGGTCGAATGGCCTCCTTGCGTTCACCCTATGTTGACGGTTGGGAAGGGATTGTCTTGGCCGGAATTTCCTGCCCCGACATTCCTGCCTTTGTCGGTCGGGTGCTGGCCATTCGGTCAGCCCGAAATGTCTGTTTCGCCTTGTCGATCTGATGCGGCAGCCGGCTGCTGGCCAAGTGGTTCGTAGCGCGGTAAGTGCCTTACCCGGGGGTTCCTGAATGTCGACCGTTCCCTATAGTTCGCGCGGTCCCAATCACTCATCCCAGGCCGACGGGACGTCCCGAGAGACTCCTCCGCCGGCCGGTCAAGCTCCTGCTACCACCGCTCAACCCGTGGCTCAATCGACGGGGCCCTCACCGGCCGGTGCGGCACCGGCGTCGCGAATGCCGGGCACGCTCGTCGAGACGCTGCCCACGTTCGAGCTGAAATCGTTCCCGGAGTATGCCCAACTGATACTCTTGCCGGGTTTGAACGAGGCGAATTGGAGCGATGTCGAGCAAGTCGGATCGGCGGTGCTGGCCAAGTTGAAGGAGTCCTCGACGAACAAACTGCTCGTCGACCTCAGTCATCTGAACTACATGGGCAGTTCGCAGGTTGCGTTGCTGGTGCGGGTCTGGAAAGCGCTGAAGCCTGTGAATGGTCGGATTGCCGTCCTGTACGAATCGAACGTCGTGCGGGACGTCCTTTCGATTGCCGGCCTCAAGGGCATTTGGGATATCTGCCCCAAGCGCGAAATCGCGCTCGCGGCACTGGGAGTTCGCGCGCCGGTGGCGGCTCCAGTCCGGTCGGAGACCTCCACCGATATCGAAGACACGGACGTCCCACAGGGTTTGGATTCGGTTCGCTTGTGCCTCGGGATTCTGTTCGCGTCCTTCCTGCTGTTGGCTGTGGGCCAGTTCTTCTCGTTCGGGTCATCGCGGATCGTGATCGGTCTGCAACTGCTGCTGGCGATTGCCGCAGCCTGTAACGCGATCTGGACGGCGGCCCTTTCTTCCGGGATCGCCCGGCAGATCTGTTTCGGGGTGGCGATCGCGGCGGCAGTTCTGGGGGGAATGGGGGTAATGCAGTGGTCGCGCTTACCCGCAGTCGCTCCAGCATCAGTAGAAAGTACCACCGAGACTCCGGCCGAGGGCGATTCTCCGGTCGAAGGCAAAAGTCCCTCTGGCAAAACCGAGCCGACCGATGTATCTCCCGAGTCGGAATCCTGAGTCCTGCATCTGTTCGCTCGGAACCCTGCTCGGTTGAGGTGGGGTCCGCCGTTCACGATCTGGCTCTTGTCGACCGATTCGCATCCTAACCAAGACTTCTTTCCGGAGCCCCGTTGATGTCCTCGACGATCGTGCCTGCGTTCTCCCGCTCAGAAGCCCGTCGTAAAGCGCTCCAGGAAGAATTGAACGAACTGCTCGATCTTGTCGGGCCGGTCCCCATGGTCGACCTGCTCATCGAGCGGGCGTTTCAACTCCGGGCGACTGACATTCACCTCGACCCCACCGCCACGGGTCTGCGCGTGCGGATGCGGGTCGACGGCATGCTCCACGATGTGCTCAATGTGCCGCTCGCCCAGATGCCGCCGGTCATCTCCCGCATCAAGCTGCTGGCCGATATGGACATCTCCGAGCGCAGGTCCACCCAGGATGGTCACATCTCCACCAAAAATGGAGACCTGTCTCGGGATGTGCGTGTCGCCTCGGGACCTTGTGTTTATGGCGAACGGCTCGTGCTTCGGCTGATGGCCGACAGTTCGTCGCTCCACAACCTGGAGGAGCTGGGATTCGAACCCGAGCAGCTCGAAATCATTCGTTCGATGGTCGCCAGTCCGCATGGGGTGCTGCTGAGCGCCGGCCCTGTCGGGTCGGGAAAAAGCACCCTCATGTACACCTGCTTCGAGATGCTCAACGAGCAGTATCGCAGCCTGATCAGTATCGAAGACCCGGTCGAACGGCGGATCACGGGAACGACGCAGATTCAGATCGAACCCAAGATGAACTTTCATTTTGTCGATGCGCTGCGCGGGGTGCTGAGACAGGACCCGAACGTCATCATGGTCGGCGAAATTCGCGACCCCGAAACCGCCCAGATCACCGTCCGCGCGGGCCGGACCGGGGTGTTCGTCCTCACGACGCTGCACGCCAATGACGCTTCGGCCGTCATCGATGTGTTCCGCGATTTCGGCGTTCCCCCCATGTTCATCGCCGACAGTGTGGTCGCGATTGTTGCTCAGCGGCTCTTGCGGAAAGTCTGCACGGCCTGTCAGGAATCGTACGCTGCTGATGTCACGACGCTTGCCACATTGGGGCTCGACCTCAACCCGCCCGAGCCTGTGATGCTCAAACGCGGCCGGGGTTGTGACGAATGCTTCCACACCGGCTACCGGTCGAGAACGGGTATCTTCGAGATTTTCGTCCTCGATGAAGAGATTCGCCTGGCGATCCTCGAAGGCAAGCCTCGCGCCCATCTGATGCAACTGGCGCGATCGCGCGGTATGCGGACGATGCAGGAGGTCGCCATCAAGAAAATTCTCGATGGCCAGACCACGCCCGAGGAAATGAACCGCGTGTTGCTCTCGTACTGAGCAGTGCGAGTCGTCTGTGTCGACCGGTCTGGGTTAATCGCCGGCCCCGGCTGACCGAGTCCGGAGTTGCCCCAGGATTGTTCTGGCGGGCGCTTCGCCTATGATGATCTCCAGCACCACACCGCAGGCGCTCCTGGCGGACCGTCGTGCTCGTCGTTTTTTGCCCGCAGCACAAGTGCGGGCAGGCGGCGATCCGAAGTTAGAGCGTGTTCCACCCGGTTGCGACGCTTTGGGCGAGGCAGCCGGGAACGCCAATCGACGACCGCCCACTCGTTTTCTCACGCGGAGTCACCTGCTCTCATGGCCGAACTGCATCATGAATGCGGAGTCGTGGCCGTTTATCACTTCGCCGGAGACACCGTCAGCCCGATGGTTCCGCGCGTGAAGGAAGCGAACGGGCAGGTCGTCCACAAGGCCAGGTACGCGGCTCGTCTCGTGCCGCGCCTGCTGCTGGATATCCAGAACCGCGGGCAACTTGCGGCGGGGATGACCAGCTATTACTCGGAACGCAACGAACTTTTGCACACGTACAAGAACGTGGGCAGCGTCACCGAGGTGTTCGCCCTCAATCAGTCCGCGGAATTTGAAAAGCGGATGGAGAGCCTGGCGGGTGCGGCCGCGATTGGCCACGTGCGATACGCCACCTGCGGCAAAGACGACTGCCATCACGCCCAGCCGTTCGAGCGGGCTCACGTCGAAAAAACCAAGTGGTTCAGCTTCGGGTTCAATGGGCAGTTGGCCAATTATCCGGAACTTCGGCAGGAATTGCTGTCGCAGACGAACTTCCATCTCTCGCGTGAAACCGACACCGAGGTAATTCTCCATGCGCTCAGCCAGGAGATCTCGGGGGACCGCAAGCCCACGTTCACGCAGATGATGTCCCGCCTCGCCGAACGATTCGACGGGGCCTACAACATCGTTTACCTGAATGCGCTGGGCGAGATGTTCATCGCCCGCGATCCGCTGGGGATTCGACCGCTCTGTTACGCCCAGGATGGGCCCCTGTTCGCCGCGGCCAGCGAAAGTGTCGCACTCGCGAACCTCGGGTTCGCCAACGATCAGATCAAAAGCCTCGAACCGGGCACGGTGATCATCATTCGCAACAATGAGTTGCGGATCGAGCGGTTTGCCCCCGATGGTCCCAAGGCCCACTGCTTCTTCGAGTGGATCTACTTCGCGAACGTCGCGAGCACGCTGGATGACCGCAGTGTCTATGTGTCGCGCAAGCGGCTGGGCGAAGAACTGGCCCGTCTCGAACCGCTCACGATTGATCCGCTAGCGGACGACACGATCGTCGTCCCCGTTCCCGATACCGCGAAGGCCGCGGCCGACTCGATGGCGTACAAGCTGCGCATTCCTTCACTCGAAGGTTTGATCCGTAACCGGTATGTCGGGCGGACGTTCATCGAGGGGAACAAGAGCCGGGCCGACAAGGTTCGCCTGAAGTACACCCCGCTGGCCGAGGTGATGGAGGGAAAGCGGGTGTTGCTGGTCGAGGACACGATCGTCCGCTCGACGACGATGAAGGCGCTGATCAAGCAGATTCGCGAGCGGGGCAAAGCCCGCGAAGTTCACGTGCGGGTGGCCTGTCCGCCGATTATCGCCCCGTGTTTCTACGGGATCGATATGTCGACCGTCGACGAATTGTTCGCCCCGCGATTTCTGAATGGGGGGCCACTGACCCCGGAAGTCGAGCAGGCGATGGCGACGGCGCTCGGGGCCGATTCGCTCAAGTATTTGCCGCTGGAATCGATCGCGAAATGCGTGGGGTTCGATCGCGACTCGATCTGCCAGGCCTGCATCGATGGGCGTTACCCAACGTCTGCCGGTCGCCGCCTGTACCAGATCGCGCTCGACGAATCGCGGGCCGTACCACAGGGCGACCTGATCGCCGCGGAACCAAGTCGGACGTACGACTCCAAGGTCCGCCGCCCCACCGCCGACAGCGAGTCCGGCAAGTCCACTTCGGCCACCCCGCCCTCCCCGCTGGCTGGGGCCGTGGGCTAGCGCGGCACCATCAGAACGCGATCGCACTAGGTGGTAGCGGAACTCGTGAGAGTTCCAAACCGCGCGACCCGTTGAGTCCCCAGACCCCCAGCCCAGAAACAACGCGGGCCACTGTCACCAGACAGTGGCCCGCGAGCATTTCAAGCTATCGCTTCCCGGGTTCATGAGTCGCGCAGAGGCCACCTCAAAGGAGTCCCCTTCGCGACGGAACCAACCGCTGTGCGCTAACACGTCGAGAAGTTCGCCTTCAGGACACGTTGCCGTGACTCCCAGGCGACTTCCCCACAGTGCCATCACAGCGCTGCTGAGGGGTTAGTACTCTTCGTCTTCTTCTTCCTCTTCTTCTTCCTCGTCTTCGTCATCATCGAAATCGTCGTCGTCGAAATCTTCATCCTCGAAGTCTTCGTCTTCGAAGTCCTCGTCCTCAAACTCTTCGTCTTCAAACTCGTCGTCGAACTCTTCGTCTTCCTCTTCGAGTTCTTCTTCCTCGTCGTCGACGTCATCCGCGCCGACGTCTGCCTCCTCGTCGTCTTCCTTCTTCCGCGCGGCTCGGAGAGCGGCGCCCGTGCCCAGCCACGCAAGCCCTTCCGTGGAAGGAGCCAACGCCATCAGTTCCCGCCGCCCAGCGGCCGAGATGTCCACACTCGCCAAAGCCATGAAATCCATCCTCGGTTGCTTAAAAGGTTCGACAGCAGGACGGTCGGTCTTCCACGCAGTCGGCTTGACCAGCGTGGTCGGGCGACGTTCCGTCCCCATGTCAAATTGGTCCCTTGCCTGATTCGCTTCTCAGCGATCGATCGAAAGGGACCATGCGCCCCCGTCTCACGATCGCAGTTTTTCTCAGTTCATCCAAACGGAGTCGACCGTTCGTTGCAACTCTCCATCCACTCGTGACTTGTCGGTGGAATATCGGAGGGGTATGTGCTTGTCAAGCGCTACTCCCCCCCGATTCTCCAAGTCAGACCATCGCGTACTTCGGCTCGCCCGATAATCCGGCTGAAACCGAATCTGGCGGGATTTTCCCATTTTGTCCAATCCGTGGTCATTCGGAGTCAAACGCTCCGCGCACGTGATCAACAGACGCCGCGTGGCCGAGAATTTTCGGTGAGATTCACCCGGCATTTTGGCCAACAAAAAGGGGCTCGCCGAGGGATCTGATGCCGTCCGCGGTAGCGCTGGCCTGTCCGAGACGGGGCTGTGAAAAAACTGTGGGATAGGCTTCCAGCCTGTCCGTTTTCCTGCCTTTCCTGAGGGGAAATGACAGGCTGGAAGCCTATCCCACGAGAGATGACAGCCGCTACTGCGGGGCGGTCACCCAGCGAAACTCCGTCGAGACGGATTCCGGCGCGAACTGCAGGCCCAGCAGCAGGTCATCACACAGTTCTAGCGATTCGGACAGCCGTTCGAGCCCTCGCTCCACCTTTTCGGCTTCCGTCCCCCGAGCCTTGGCGATCGCGCGGGCGATGTCACTCTGGTTGGCTGCCAGCCACGTTCGGATCGACCCCACCCCAATATGGGCCAGCACCTGCTGATCGAGCGTGACGCCCGGTTCCGTTGGCCACAGTCGCTCCAGGCGGGCGGCCAGTCGTGCGGAGGCCTGGGACGGCGATGCAAACTCGCGAACCAACCCCGGATGCGAGGCGATCACCAGGTAGCCGTCGGTAAGGGAAAACGCCGGCTGGCCCCAGTCCAGGCCTTCCAGATGCAACAACTCGTCGCTTTCTGGACCTTGGACATCGGTCGTCAGCCGCACCGCGACCTGCCCGCGATCGGGTCGATCGTTCTCAACCGTCGCCCAAACCGAAAGTCCCGCCTGCAGCGCATTCGTGAGCGCCCGGCCCACCTGCCCACCACGCGGGTCGCCCGGCGCGGCCGGCGGCATCTTCCAGGCGAACACGATCCCCACGGGCAACAGATCGGTTTCTGTCGCCGGACGGGGAAGCACGTACAGCCCCCAGTCGACCGACACCTTCGACAGGATGTCATCGACAAAATCCAACCCCAGGCAGACCCCTGTGAGAACCTTTCGGAGCTTCTGCAGCTCGCGCCGTTCGGCCTCGTCTTCTGGAGCGGGCAGCAACTGCAAAGCCAGCCCAGGCTGAATCCGCCCACCAATCGCGACGAGTGTTCCCGCAGGGGCTCGATCGAATACCTCGGCTCGCGAACCGGTGACCAGCCGCACCCAGTCTTGCCAGCGGGCGGACGTCTTTCCGGCGTCCCATTTCGCGGTGATTCGCACGGCGGGACCGGTACGGAGGTCAATCTCGCCAGTCAGTTCCCGAAGAGCGCTCCACTGCTGGGCGAACCAGCGCTGGAACGGATCGGCCGCCGCCAGCCCTTCCTCCAGTCGGAATGTCTGATTCCAGGCTGCGGTCCGCATCCGGACAGACACCAATGGCGGTGATTCCGATTCACTGGCGAGCGCTCGCTCCAGGCCTGCAACGCCCGCCTGCAACCTGGATTGGACCGCCCCAAGGCGATTGCCGACCAGCCAGAGACGACCCGTTGTCGCATAAAAGACCGGCTCTTCTCCAGGTTTCCTGCGCTCGTACACGACCGGTTCACTCGGCGGTCCCGCAACCGGTTGGGACGTGACGTTGTCCAGCCGATTCCAGAGCGAAATCGTCTGCTCCACGATCTGGCGGTTCTCCGCCAGACCAACCACGACCACGTCGGCACCCTCGCCCTCGGTTGGGTCGACGGTCATCGACACCCCACCCGCGAGCAGTTCGCCGAGCACTTTCGGCAACGGCTGACCGAACGCCTCCTCGATCTTTCCGATCGTCGCCCGTGCCGCCTGAAACGCGGGTGAGCCAATCCAGCGACGATACAGCGCCGAGCTGGCGATCCGCTGGGCCCACGGGGCGTTGGCGACCGACATGAACAGTGGCTTCACGTCCCGGACGACGATCTCGAGCGCCGCAGAGGAACGCTCCGCAGTTTTCGCCGGCGAGGCGTCCTGGGCGAGTGACGCACGCCCCACCCCCAGCAGCACGGCCACAAGCAATACCAGACCGAACTGCCCACCGCGGCCGGGAGTTCGGATGCACGAACGGGTATCGACAGATCGGGAGGGCATACGAGCGTTCCGCGAACGGCGAAGGATGGTCCAGATCATGATGCGCCGCGCTCATCGTCGTCGAGCCGGTCCAGAAGGTAGTCGAAGGCGGCCCCCAGTGGGCGGGTAATCGGCTGCAGGCCCTCATCAAGTTCCTGCAGCGGCGGTGCCACCAGCTTCCACCGCTGCCTTCCGTCCACCGCTTCAGGGGACGGGATCGACTTCGGACTGGACCAGGCCATCGCCAGCAAATCGGCCACAGGGGCGGCTGCATCGGTTGTCAAACCGCGGACAGCAGCACGGACATCGCCAACGAGTTCGGTCGTGACAGAACCCGTTGCGACCGCGTCTGACGGGATCGCGTCCGAGGGAGAGGCGTCCAATCGGGCTGTCTCCAAGAATGGAACTGGCCGGACGGCCGGAACGTTCGCATTCTCGGGTGTCACGGTCGGTCGACTGGCCAGGGACGGATTCGACTCGCCTGGTCGCACCGGGGGCTGCTGCAACGCCTGCACAACAATCAGGACAACCAGACAGGCGGCCGCCGACACGCCCCAGACGAGCCACCGCGAGCGAACCAGAGACCCGCCCCGTCGGACCAGAGTTCGGTCGGCCTGCCACTGGTTCACAACCCGTTCGGCCAAGGCGACCCGTGGCACGGCCGCCTTCCAATCGGCGATCGCCCGCGCGAGGAGCGGATCGGCATTCCAGTCCGCAGTTTCTGAATCCTGGGCAGGTGAGTCTGTGACCAACGGATCCTGAAACGAAGACTCGTCGGAATCTGATTTGTGGGGCCGGGTCATGGGTCACTCGCTTTCCGTTCGTCGGGCCGACTGCCCGGGAGGGAGGCGTCGGGTTGGAGGGGATCCCAGCCGCGCTCCCGTAGTTTCTCTGCCAGTTCCTTTCGCGCCCGGAAGAGCCAGGTCTTCACCGTTCCTTCCGGACATCCCAGAATCTCACCAATCTCCGCCAAACCCAATTCACTCTGGTGATGCAGCACAAAACAGGTTCTGTACTCCTCGCGCAGCGTTCCGAGCAACTCCTCCATCACTTCGGCCAACCCTTCATTTTTGGCAGCGGGTGAGGCCTCCACGTCGAACGCATGGTCCGTTGGACGGGGAAGTCTCCGCTGCCGTTCCAGATGAGTTCGGCAGCGATTCGCGGCAATCGTGAGAATCCAGGGCTGCAACGGTCGGCTTCCATCCCACCCCCCCAGATGCCGTACGGCCCGCAACAGGGCGGTCTGCGCGACATCCTCGGCGTCGTGACGGTGCCGCAACATCCGGAAGCAGAGGCCGAACACGACGTGCTCGAACCGCTCGATCAGTTGCCGGACAGCCTCGGCATCTCCCGCGAGACAGCGGCGAACGAGTTCGCGTTCGTCGTCCACCTCGCCCTCCTGTCCCGACACCACGATCTACCCGACCGGAATCCAGCGGGTTTCGTCGGATGCAACTTCTGGCAGAATCTCCGGTTATGGCCCAGAGAACGAGCCGTTTGTTCGCCGTCTACCCAACCCGCAAGGCGATTTCGTTTCAGCACCCAGCTGCCCTGGAACAGGTCGCGGCCCAGTTTGGTCCGGCTCAATCCGCTCGCGAAGAACTTCCGCAGGCCCCAATGGTCCTCGACATTCGAGGATTCACTATGGCGTAACGCATTTTTTAGTAAGGAGTTGCGGCGGCTTTTTTTGGCGGTGGCCCGACCACGATTCGGGGCCAGTTCTCCCGACAGTTCCCGAACGGGCAACACCCCAGCCGAGACGGCGTGATTGCTAGCGTTGGCAGGCTGGCGAGACAGGCCGTGGTACGGCCTGTGCGGCGAGCGGCTAGCGGTTGATGGCGTCACGCGCGGCCTGCCGGGCGGCCTTGTAGGCGTGCTTGAGCGTGAACGTCCGGGCCTCGATCTGCTCTTCCGTGAAGTACTTCCCGCGCTCGGACTCGGGCAGGCCGGCCAGTGCGAGGGTCAACGGCAACAGATCCAGAAATTCCTTGTAGTTCCGTTGCAGCTCCTGCGGATCGGGCATGACGCTCGAGCTCCCCGAATTGGTGGACAAAGTGACGAGTCGAGACCCGTGATCGGCTCACTCGGCTGTTCTGAACCAGAATCTTCCCATGATCGACCCACGGAGACAAGCACAGCGCCCATCCCGCTCTGTCACCCTTGAAAATCGGTCATGAAGATTCGCGTTCAATGCGAATGGTCGCCATGTGAGTGGCCCCCGTGACCGCTGCCTGTGGGGCCGTGGTGATGGGCGGGTTCCAGGAATCCGATCGCATAGGCAGCCAGCGCCCCGAGGACGATCAACAGCGACAGTTGGACGCGATTATGGGCGTGAAACTGAATCTCGGGCAGGAGATCGGCGGCCGCAATACAGAGGAACACGCCACCCGCGAAGGCGACCGAAATGCCAACGAAATAGTCCTGCAGGTCGGTCGCCTGGCGAACTCCGTAGTAGAACAGCAACGCCCCCAGCGGACACATGAGGGCATAACACCCGTTGACGATCCAGCGCCATTTCATGGGCCAGTTGCCCGCGGCCATCAGCGACGTGATCGAGAGCGAATCGAGCGGCTTATGCAGCGCCACGGCGAGGAACGTCCCGAGCGCGAACAGGCCCGTCGTGCCCGCCAGATGCGCCGCCTCGGCCGCGACACTCGCCCCCAGCGCGATCCCGTCGATCAACGTGTGCAGCGCCAGTCCGAGGGCGAGACCCACCCAGTTCCACGTGTTGCCAGCCGGTGCCGCAGGCGTTGGGGAATCGCCCCGTCCTGAGTCGGTCGCCCCACCTGGAATCGACAGGGCAACGAGTGCGGGACCCGAGGCCGAGTGGTCGTGGGCGACATCATGCGAGTGATCGTGCTGGCAGGGGGTGGCGAGATCGTGCGAGTGGTCGTGCGAGTGACCGTGGTCGTGCGAATGGCCACCGTCGATGTCGCCGTGATTGTGGGTGTGGAAGGCGCGAATCAGGAAGAAGGTCGTCAGCACCCCGCCCAGCGCCCACCGCATGGTCAGGTCGAGCGAGCGGAGGGTGACGGTGGCGTGCGGAATGAGGTGCAGAAGGCCCACTCCGAGGATCAGGCCACCCACGAAACTGAGCAGCCGCTGCATTCTCTGGTGGGTGAGATGCACCAGGCTGGGAAGCGCTCCGCCCAATAGCGATGCGAGTGCAATCAGAATGCAATAAATCGAGAGCAGCAGGGGGACCCACATCGAGGAGATCGCTTTGCACGGGAGATGGGTGATGGTTCACGGCGGAAACGGGATGGTATCGGGGGCGGGGAAGGCTGTCGAAGGGGGGAGGGCGGAGGGGGAAGCGTCACCGCTTCCGCTACCTCGTTGGGGCGGTTTTTGGAGTGGCGCAGCGAGGGGACGGGGGGATCCGCACTGTTTTTGAGAAATCCAGTTCTTTTGCCTGTTGCTTTTCGACTTCGCGCTCCTCTGGCCGCGACATTCGCTACAGGTGGACTGGCAGGAAAGCGGACCGTGGTCGTTTAGATTTCCTCATGTCCCGCAACCGTCACGGGAGCGTCTGTCGCGCAGAATTGAGAGTGAAACGGGAACTTGTGACGGTCGTACCCGACCTGTCCTGTTGTTGCGAAACGTCCACACGGGAATGGATCGCTCGCGGGCTACAAGACTTAGGGCAGTCGGGACCAGCCGCCACCACCACCGCCCCTCTCCTCGGGGCGGCGAACCACCTCTCGGGCTTCGGAAGGACATTGCGAATGGCGATTGATCTCGAACTGGAAGCGGAACTGATCACCGATCGTCGGGGGGCGGAACGCCGCGGACCCAGTGAGCGTCGGAACGCTTTTCCGACGGCCAAGACTGCCGACGGAGAGAAGCGGACGAGCGAACGCCGCAAAGTCGAACGCCGACGTCTGATCGACCCGACGACCTGCGAACGCGACTACACCGACGATGAGATCGAATTCATGAAGGCGATGGACGAGTACAAACGTCGGAGCGGCCGGATGTTTCCGACCTGGAGCGAAGTGCTCGAAGTGGTCCGCAGCCTCGGCTACAACCGCTAAGGCTCTGGTAAGTCGCCGGGTGGCTGGTGCTGTTTGGAGAGAGCAAGGCAAAAGTCAAAAGGCAAAAGTGATGGTGTCAGGCAGGCCTGACCTGCTTTTGGCTGGTATGGACGTGGTGGACGGAATCACCGGGC
>JAIXZD010000420.1 GCA_027489895.1 Planctomycetaceae bacterium | reverse complement strand
TGATCGCCGCCGCCCGCCGCGAGTGACCGGAGATCACCATGCCGTCCTGCGTGATGATCAGCGGGACGAGCACACCGTGCGCCCGGACTGACTCGACAAACTCGGGCCGCGGGTCAGTCCCGTACAGCTCGATGTTGACCAGATGATTTTTCAGCGACCTTGGGTCGCGGTGCTCGATAGTGCTCATTCAGAATCGCCCCTGCGTTGTCCATGGAGTCCGCAATCCGAAGCGGATCGAACTCCCAAAACCACAATTCCAGCTCTCCGGATCTGACCACGTCCGCGAACACGTCTATCCGAAACTTCACCTGCCGGTCGTCGGCCCAAACGCCAGCCTTCGTCAACGCGTCGAACGTCGCTTTTGACAGGTTGTCGAGATCGCGTTCCCTGCGGTCCGGCGGCGAAAACACCATCAGGACAGCAACCGGCCGACGCGTCGCAGCCTTCAGCGATGGCCACCGTTGCCGGACGAGATGCTGCACCTGGTGGCAGAACGCTCGGCCCTCTTGGCTGATCACCACTCGGCCTCTGCCACCGATGACCAACGAGCGCCAGTAGTGATTGACGCTCGGTGGCCATGGAAGCTTGATGGAAGCGGTGTTCACGCTGCCGACCTCGTCTGGGGATCGAACACCGTGCCCGACTGATCTGCCGGGCTTTCGGGTTCAACCGCCGCCTGTTCCGCCATGGCCTGCTCGGCTGCCGGCGGATTCGGCTCGGGTTCGACCCGCTCGTAGACCGTCTCGTTGCACGTCGGACAGGCCGATAGCTCGCCCGGGTACTCGACGCCGCAACCGGGCTTCTTGCACCGCTTCGGGCGATCGTCACGCTCCACCGGGTTCGCCTCGCGAAACGCCCTCAGCGCATCCGAGATCTTGTCGATGATCTTCTCGCCCAGGCCCTTCACGCGGCCGGGGACGATCTTCCCCTCACGCATCGCCTGCTCGAGCTCGCCGACGGTCGACACATCGATCGACGCAAGCTTTTCCCGGGTCGAGTCGGTGAACCCAGGGACATCCGAAAGCTTCGTGGCGACTGCCGCATCGATCGGCGGGTTCTTGGGATCTTCCGAGGCGGCTGCCGGCTGTACCGTTGCCGCGGGCTTGCCGTCGAACTCCAGCTCGCCCTGCCGCTCGTTTCGTTTGATCTCCGCTTGGAGTCGTTCGACGGCTTGCTTCCACGACTTCCGTGTGTCGTTCAACTCGGCGGTCAGGTTGTCCAGATCGCGTTTCCACGAGTCGACCGCCTTCTCCGCGTCGATGATGGCCTTGTTCCGCTTCTCCATCGCGCGGAGTTTCCTCTTCGCGTCGGCCAGTTCCTTGCGGATGGCCTCGATCTCCTCGGAAGACATCACCACGGGTTCCGTCGTTGGCGGTTCCGCCACGGCCGTCGCGTTCTGGTCATCCTTCTTCGTCGTTCGCTTCGTCATGTCCTGCCTTTCAACTTGGGGTCATCGCCTGTTCGAGCACACTCGCCAGTGGTCCACGCTCGCTGGCAAACTTCCGCATCCGTGCGATCACGTCCTTTGCTTCTTCCTGGCTGCAGTCCAGCGGCAGCTTGCTCCACTCGTCACCGAGCACGAACCGCAGCACAGCTAGAGCGTCCGTCTTGCTCTTGCACCCACACTCATCACGGAGGAGCCATGCCAGTTCGTTGCACGGGGTCGGACTGGGCGGGCCTGGCTGCGCGGCTGGCGACTGCGTCGGCGCTGGCTTCTGGGCTGGGGGTTGCTGGCGCTGTCCCCGCTGTTCAAACGAGGTGGGCACGCCTGAGGCGTCGCTCCCGTCGTCGTCATCTGGTGCCACACCAACCATTGCCGAGAGGGCGTAGCGTCGCCCGTAGGTGATCGCACTGCCGATCTTCTGGGGAGTATCCCCGTCAGGCCTCAACGTGATGTCCGACTCCATCCACTCGCCGCTTTTGTGCATCAGGCGAGTCGTCACTCTGACGGTTGGTGGAATGAACTTCTGCTGCCCCCTATCGTCAGCAGCAAACGCCGCAAACGTCGTCTCCGGGGACTGGATGACCGATAGGCCGTTCTTCGACAGCGGACCCCGGCATGCGTCCCACACGCTCGCCAGCGTGGCGTACCCGTACGAGTACTTCGCCTTGTCCGACTGGACGAGCGCCTTGGCGTCTTCCTCGGCCGCCCTGATCTCCGCCTGCGCCGCTGCCAATGCGGCCGCGAGGTTCGCGATCGTTTCCGATGTTTTCACACTGATCCCCTTCGAACCATCGATCTCAGAAAAGGGCTGGCCCCGGATTCACACCGGGCGGGCTCACGAAGTGAGGTGGTCCACATCCAAAAACCGCCTCGGCCGTGTCAGAGTTCGCCCCTGATCGCACCAGCCAGAACACTCAGAACGGCGGCGGCCCAGGGGGCGTCGCCTTCCGCAATTCCTCCTGAATCGCGTCGTAGACCTCGCCCCGATGCACGGGGATGTCTCCCGGAGCGACGATCCCCAAGCGGACCTTGTCGCCACGGATCTCGACGACCTTGATCACGATGTCGTCTCTGATCCGCACCACTTCGTCGCGCTTCCTGCCGAGCACCAACATTCCTGCACCTCCCTGCGTGTGATTCACTCGCCGTCCCGTTCCCAAGCGTTGGCGAGATGCCGCTTGGGCTTCTGCTCGAACCACTTCAGGTCGTCTTCACTAAACCAGTCCGCGCCCTCGGGCATGCAGTCCTTCATCGATCGCAGCCAGTACGACCTCGCTTCCGACCACCACATAGCTGTCAACGAGATGTCCCGCGGCTTGGCGCCGCAGTCCCAATTCAGGCCCAGCGGGAGAAGTTGCTTGGCTTCAGTGGCCAGCGCCACCCGATCCGCCGCATGCACCTCTTCCGGGATCTCGGGTGAGATGCCGAACCGTTCACAGATCGCCTCGTGGATGCGACGCTCGATCACCGAGAACCCCGGCAACATCGCTTTGAGAGGGGCTACCATGTCACCGACGTACGCCTCGGCAGCGTCGTGCAGCAGTGCTGCCAGGCGATGCTCCGGCTGCACTAGCTTCGAGACCCAAACCGAGTGCTCGGCCACGCTGTAAGGCCGGGACGTGTGCCCCCCAAACCGATAGATCCGCGACAGCGCGTGAGCAATATCGATAGATCGGACGTCCTGCGACCTTGGGTTGGTCAGGCAGAACATGACACCGCATCGCGTTGAGACGTATCGCTCAACCACCTGACACCTCGACTTTCCGTTTGATCTTGAGTTTTGGAACCCTCTTCCGCGCTTCGATGTCGAGGCGGCGGAGCTCGGACTCCAAGCGCCGACGGAACCCGGCCGGAAACGTCTCGGCCAGCTCATCCACTCGATCGAGAGCCACTTCCCAGTCCGTCCCACACCCGTCGCTGATCTCGCGGAACGACAACCGGCGACATTCGATGTTGGGATCTGACATCCAGCGCCACGCCAACGCGGCTCGCGTGATCACCCAGGGGGACGACTGCTCCCCGTGTTTCGCAAACAGTCGCGAGGCGGTTCTCACGTCCTGGAGAGCCTGCTCGACGACGGCGATCGCGAGGTTCATGTAAGGGGCATGTTCACAACACAGGCCCTTGACGCCCCACAGCCGTTTCCGGTTGTCATCCATGACCCACCTCACGCTGCGTTCGGTGACTCGCCTGCCCGATGACCGCGATAGGCCTTCGCAACCAGGTCAGCCGCGTAGGTCTGAACAGCCTCGTTGACTGGCTGCAGCTCGCCCGCCGGCAACTGCGCCTCCATCCACAGCACGGCGATTGCGAACCGCATCCCTTCAAGCGAGAGAGCCACCCTCTCTTCCTTGCAACTCGCCATATTGAGCGCCTTGACGTACGCCTCGTGGACGACGGAGATGGCCTCGCAGTCAAACGCCTTCTGCAGCTTCTCTCCCGCTCGATCAGGCACTTCGGCCGCCGCCGGGATGTCCACCGGATAACCCGCCGTGTCGGGCAGCTGCGTCTCGGAGTTCGCCGTCGCCGCCTGGGCCGGGGGGTGGGGCAGCAGTCCACGGGCGAAGTAGGCGTTGACCGCTTCGACGACGGCACGTGCTGTAATGCGCCTGACGCTCTGCGGAAGGGACACCCCAATCTCGTCGACATCCAGCACGGTGTTTCCGGCGTTGTCGCGAACAAGATCGAAGTCAGCCATGTGCCACGGAGTGGGCGGCATACCCAGAGGTTGAGCCATGCCTCTTACGAGCCTGCCTTCAGCCCACAACCGAGCCGAGACCTTCTCCGCGATCTCGTCCGCGTTGATGGTGGGCCCCGAGATGATCGACACAACCGAAGATCGGCTGAGTTCTTCCTCGTAGGCATTTGCCACCTCGACTGCTGCCGCCACGAGCGGTGCGACCTCCGCCCTCTGGAAGCACTTGGCCTCATCGCGAATCACCTGCATTGCCTTCACGACACTGATATGCATCTCTCCCCCTTTCGGCGCGCACCGGGTGCGCAGACCTTCGCCGTGGACATTGACCGGTCGCGAAAATCGCCGGTCAGAAACTCAAGAACTGGCTGCCGGAGTTACGTCTCCAGCGACCGGGCATAAGCGATCACTGACCGCTTACAGAGGCGGGCGCGTCCCCCGCGATTCTGTGACGTGCTTCCACTTCGGATCACGCCGTTCTTCATGTAACGCCACACCGTGGCCCGATGAACGCGAAGGAGATCAGCGACTTCCTTGACCGTCATCAGCCCGTCAACGCCGAACTGGAATCCCCAACGTTTGTCGGCTTCGGACTCGTTCGTTGTCGCAACTGTGCTGGCCATCGTTCCACCTCGCATGCTCTTGTCGCATCGTGTCGCGTTGGCGACGAGGGGAACAATACCGCAAAAACAGCGGAGAAAAGGTGGTTCTTGCGTCGGCAACCCCTCTCAAAAGTCGCGTGTCGCTGGAACTGCGCACCGTGTCGCCAGAACTGCTCTGGATGTCGCTAGGAAATCTTTGAAAAAATTCGGGACCCCTTCCGAACCGCTTCGCCGCCCCTTGATTGGTGGCCAAGCTGGGTCGCGGAACGGAGGCCAAGCGGCCTGGTGAGCGATGAGCCACCGGATGAGCCACCGGCGCTCCCGGCATGCTTCAGAACGCAACATTCAGGCCAAAACAAGCGGTCCCGTGACAACGAGAAAACCCCAAGAAAACGCGTGTTTTCTCGGGGGTTTGTGCGGCTCTTGCGATTCAGCCGGTGTGGATGGCATGCAAGAGGTCAGCGGTTCGATCCCGCTATCCTCCACTGAATGTAACGTGTTACTGAGACGCAATTTGCGTCTACCCGAAGAAAAGTGTGAGACCGACCCGATTACCCCGGTTCGACCACACTTCGCCGGTGCGGATTGATGCCCTGTCCCTTTGGGATGCGTCTCCGTGCCTCGGCCTGTCGCTAAGGCGCATTTGTCCCTGCACAAACCAACGGGACAGGCCCGCTTCTGATTCGACGGCGACGGTTTCTGCTGCGCCCAGTGGGGTGCGCGTGAATCGCGTGAGCGCGGCGATGAGCTGATCCGCGAGTGGATTCTCCGTTTCTCGTCTGATCGCATTCGATCGCCGTTGGGGATCTGTCGCTGCGGTTCATGACACATACACCGGCCTGCTACGTCAAAAACGGGTGGCCAACCAGTGGGGTAATCGCCTACCGGACGGCGCCGGGTTTTGTCGGCCGTCGTGCATTGCATGGCCGGGGGACGGATCAAGCGGTTACGATGCAAGCCTTCAATCGGCACGGCCCAAACCCGGCACAGCGTCCAGAGACTTGATCGCTTTCTGCGCGGGGGCCGTGTCGGCAGGTGGCGTCATTGCAACTGGAAAGCACACATGCAGCGGCCTCTTCTGCTTTTGATCGCACTGGCCGCTGCCTTCGCCCCGGCGACGCTCAACGCGGCCGAACCGGTTGGTACCGCACCTTCGACAGCAGAGCGTCCCCCTGTCGATTTCAATCGCGAGATCCGGCCGATCCTGTCTGATCATTGCTTCGCCTGTCACGGTCC
>JAIXZD010000492.1 GCA_027489895.1 Planctomycetaceae bacterium | reverse complement strand
TCGCACTGGGCCTGCGTCATCACGTATTCGGAGACGAGCCGACGTGCTTCGCGGACGTACATCTGATGGGACCAGTTGTCGGTCTCGACGAATTCGTCCTTGGCCAGCCCGAGCCGATTGAACTCTTCGCGAATGTTCGCGGGCA
The DNA here is from genome assembly GCA_027489895.1 of Planctomycetaceae bacterium. Lineage (GTDB taxonomy): Bacteria > Planctomycetota > Planctomycetia > Planctomycetales > Planctomycetaceae > JAIXZD01. The sequence goes on along the minus strand of JAIXZD010000492.1, from coordinate 5,179 downwards.
CGCGGGGGTGGGTGGCGAGTGTGTAACAGAGCCCCTGCTGGTACGCGAGGTGATCACGAAAGATCGCTTCGCGTTGGGCGTAGTTGCCGTTGGGGTAGTCGTAGTTGGCCCCGATGTAATCGGTCGAGATGGCGAAATTGTTGTTCGTGTCGGTCTTGCGATTGGGCATGAAGATCGGATTCCAGGGAATCCGCAGGTCACCCGCATCACAGTTGCGCAGTAACAACTCGTAACGGCCAGCGTCATATCCTGCGGGGGCCGAGAAGGCCCGCCGATTCTCGGGGACATCGGTCGTACACATTCGAAAGCAATAGGCCTGCAGCCGCTGATCGCCCGCGCCGTCCTCGCCGGGCGGCTCCTTGGAGACCAGGGGCAGCAGCCCGCTCTGGGGATCGCCGGGGGTGACGTACGGATCAATTTCCTTGATGAACTGATGCTTGGTCGCCCGCGCGACCTGAATGCCGTTGAGCGTTTCCCCGTAGACGGCATTCGCCTCGCGGCCCACGTGATAGGCGACCCCGGCGTAAGCCATCAGATCGCCTTCGTAGGTGGCGTCGATGAACATGTCGCCCGCGAACACCCGGCCGCTTTCCATCCGGATCGACACGATCCGTGCACCGTTTTTCGTGACGCCGCTACCGGGCACGCTGGCCCGCGGCGCCCCATTGAGCGGTTCCCCCAACAGCAGCCGCTCCCCCTGAACAACCTCCACGGGGAACTCGGCCAGCCAGAGGCGATAGACGGCTTCCGCCGCGTGCGGCTCGAACATCCACAGTTCGTTCTCACTGGGGGCCTTGCGTTTGGAGAGGTAGGTCTCCGCGGCTTCACGGGTCCAGTGAGCCGGGTCGCGGTACCAGGTGGCGATCCGCTGATAGAACTCGCGCGACAGGCCGCCGATCGCCGCCTTGTTGCCGATATCCGTCGCCCCCAACCCTCCCGAGGTCAAGCCCCCCAGATGCTTCGATGGCTCGATAAGGACCACGCTTTTGCCCATCTTCGCCGCCTGAATGGCGGCCACGATGCCCCCCGAAGTGCCCCCGTAAACCACGACCTGATGCCGTGAGGTCGGCGTGCGCAACTCCGCCGCCTGAGCCAGCCCACCACCATTCGCCCACAGGAACGAGAGCGAGGCAACCACCGCGACAAGCCAGGCAGGCACAGGCGAACTCCAGCAAGACCCCATCGAACACCCCACCGCAATTCCACAAGACAAGCCAAATCGAACAGGCCCCGCCCCCTCAACTGTAGCGGAAGCGGTGACGCTTCCCACCGCGCCAGCGGCAACGACCAAAACGCAGCCCCGGGCCGTCTGACTCAAGAATCGATGACCTGTTGAAGCCGGGGGTGTGTCGCGTGGTCGTTGAGAACGGGTGAGCGGTGGTGGGCAGTGCCCACACTACAGCGTGCCATGGGAGCCGGAAGCGTGAGCGCCCGGAGGCTCACGACCGGCGTTCCCCCTCAAACGCTGCCAGCACGGTCGAGCCCGCCTTGATCTTCTGGCCCAACCGGCAGCGGATTTCCAGCCCCGCCTCACGCGGAAACAGCAGCTCCGTCCGCGAACCGAGCTTGATCATGCCGAACTGTTCGCCTGCGGCCAGCGGGTCTCCAGGCTTCACCCAGCAGACGATCCGCCGCGCGATCGCCCCGGCGATCTGCCGCACGACAAACCGGCGATAGGGGGCTGTCGTCTGCTGCAACCGGACCGCGAGCTGCTCGTTCTCGCGAGCACTCGCCGCCAGAAGAGCATTCAAGAACTTCCCTTTCCGGTAGGTCAACCCGACCACCCGCCCCGCGAACGGACTGCGGTTGATATGGACGTTGAAGACCGACAGAAAGATGCCGATCTGCACGCCGGGACCCCCCAGAAACGGGTCGTCGTCGACCTCTTTGATTTCGACGACCGTCCCATCCGCCGGTGAGACGACGAGATTCGGATCGGCCGGGATGACGCGCCGCGGGTTCCGAAAGAACCAGACAATGCACAGCCCGAGGAATACCGGTACGATCGCCAGCGCCCAGTGAAACCAGCCCGCCGCGGCCGCGATGGCGAAGAACGCGCCCGACAGTAGCCACAGCTCGGTCAGTCCCGCGCGGGCAAACGGCAGGCGGTCGCGCCAGGCGAACGGGTCGTCGGCCGGGTCCCACCAGTAGCCGGTCTGGTTGCGATAGAACTTGAGATCGCGCGGGTCGAGAATCTCGTGCGGGTACGGGCCGGGCACCCCCTTGCGGAGCGCCGCCATCCGCGCAACATACCCGGGACGAAACGTCTTGAGCCACGTCCGTCGAAACCGACCCCAGGCCAGTTCCAGCGACATGCAGACCCCGCCACCAGGCTGGATCGAGGTCAACTGCGGGTCGAGAGGCTCGAGCGGCGCGAGCGGAGAATCGAGGGCAGGGGGGGTCATCGCGGCAGAACCAGCACGGCGGAAACGATCACACGGTCGGACCGGATCGTAACGCCCGCGGGGCGAACTGACATGCCTGCATCACTCAATCGGAGTCGTTGCTCAATCGTAGTCGTTCGAGTAGCGACGACGACGGCGGGTGTAGTGCGGTTCGGGCGACGAATAGACCTGCTCGACGTACGTCGGAATGCCGCCGCCCAGCCGCCCGCTCAGCACGCGATGGGCGATCAACAGGACAATCGCGCCGGCAATCGCCAACCCGAACCCCATCGGCGAGATGAGGTCGCGAATCCGCATGTTGGTGATCAGGGAGAAGACACCCAGACCAATGAACGCCCCGCCGCAGCCTAAGCCCAGCGTGGTGAGCGCTCCGCCGGGATCTCGTCCTGGCAGAATCGCCTTGGCCGCCAGCCCGCAGACAACGCCGAAACCGATCCAGATGAGGATCGCTTCGACCAGTCCGTGCAGGGATTGGTGGGTATTGAGATGCATCAATTCGAGCATGACAGGCTCGCGCGATCGAAGAGGGACGGAAGCCGCGACGACCGGGTGGCGCGTCGCAACATCGGGCCGACTACTCGGCGGCGTCGGGGACGCCCAACTGCCGGAGCTTGTACTCTTCGAGGGCTTCCACCTGCCGGGAGAGCTTGAACTCGGGACCGGCCGGGAAGTACTGGATGTCGTCCCGAAGGTAGTACGCCGAGGGCAGCGTCTGACCACCGATCGTCGATTGACAACCAGTGCCGACGGCGGCCAGCGACAGGCCGCCTACCAGGGTCAGGAGAACTCGCGACGAACGGGTCGGGCGGAACGAACGGCCGAACATGGGAAACCCTTCTCTCGGGAAGTGACCGACGGCGGAGCACTCAAGCCGGGGAAACATCTCCCACGGCCAAGCGGCGCACGACTGCTCTACCTGAGTTATCGACCGTTCCCGTCCGCACCTTCAGTTTTTCCGGAGAAATCGGAAAAGTCGGAATCCCCGACACTTCTCCAATCGCCACCAATCCAGACGAAGACACACAACTCATTACAGAAAAACATGTTACGGCAAATTACCCGAAAGACTCAGAAGGCCCTGGGACCGGAACCAGTCGATCGTTTCGGCCATCGCGGCTTCAAAACCGACCTCAGGCTCGTACCCCAACACCCGTCGGGCCTTGTCGATCGAGAAGTCCAGATTGAGCCCCAGGAACTTGTACCGGGCCATCGAAACCAGCGGTGCCTCGGTCTTCCCCAGCAGTCGATACAGCCCCTCACTCGCTTTGGCGAGCAGCCGCGCCACGCCGCGTGGAACGCGGCCGGTCGGCTCGGGGTACCCCGCCAGTCGCGCCGCCGTCCCGATGAACGTGCGCTTCGAGACGAGGTGCCCATCGGTGATGTTGAACACCTCGCCCGCCGCCTGGTCTGATCTCAGTGCCAGAAAAATCGCGCTCGCGAGATTCCGCACGAACGTCTGATTGAGCAGTTGATCTCCCGACCCGAAGTACCGCACCTGTTTCTTTCGCAACCGCTCGAGCAGTCGCGGCAGCACCGTCCGATCGCGCGGGCCATAAATGAACCCCGGACGCAAAACGACCACTGGGAAAGCGTGACTTCGGAACTGCTCCAAAACCAGTGCCTCGGCCTCAATCTTGGAGAGCGTGTAACCATCGAGGCCCGTCGCGCTCGGAGGGGTCGTTTCATCGGTGCCGAAATGATCGCGCGGCTCGTACACCCCCAGCGAACTGATCTGAACGAAGCGCTGCAGCGTACCCGACCCCTGCGCCGCCTCGATCAGATGCGCCAGGCTCCGCACGTTGACGGCGCGGTACCCATCGACCGGCCCCCAATCGCCCACCTTCGCCGCCGCGTGAACGATGTGCGACACGCCCGCCACAGCCGTCGCGAGCGTATCCGGTTCCGACAGGTCGCCCCGGACCAGTTCCACGCCCCACTCTGCGAGCAACCGCGTATCAGCCCCCACACGAACCAGCGCCCGAGTGGGAATTCCCTCCGCCACCGCGCGCTGGGCCACATGACTGCCCACCAGCCCCGTCGCCCCGGTAATCAACAACCGTTCCATCGCACATCCCAATCCATCGCCCAACTAACGTTGTAGCGGAAGCCGTGAGGCTTCCCCCGCACCGCGGCCGCCACCACTCGACTCCCCCCATCACTACTCCACCTCACTCCCCCCGCGGTCGCTTCCGTTCGAGCAGCGCCCGAAACTCCGACCACGGCAGCGTCGAGGCCACATCCTTCGCCTCACACGCCGCCCGTCGTGCCTGAGTCACTCCCCAGGTGAGAACATCCATCCCCGCCGTCGAATGTGCATCGGAACTGATGACGAGCGGAATCTTGAGGTCCCGCGCCGCTGCCGCCAGCACATCCGACAAGTCCAGTCGACTGGGACTGGCGTTGATCTCCATCAGCACGCCGTGGTCAGCCGCGGCCCTCAGAATCTCATCCATGTTCGCCGCCACCGGGGGGCGCTTGCCGACGATGCGGGCCGTGGGATGACCGATGATGTCGACGTATGGATTGCGAATCGCCGTCAGAAATCGGGCATGAATCTCGGCCTGCGTCTGCTTCAGACCAAAGTGCAGCACGGCAATGACCCAATCCGCCTCGGCCAGCACGTCATCCGAGAGGTCCAGCGTCGCATCCTCCAGAATGTCGCATTCGATCCCCTTGAGCACCTTGATCTGCGGGTAGTTCGCGCGAACCCGCTCGATCTCCCGCCAGTGCGCCCGCAGACGATCGGCATCCAGCCCATTCGCAATCGTCACGCG
>JAIXZD010000337.1 GCA_027489895.1 Planctomycetaceae bacterium | reverse complement strand
CGATCATCCGTTTCTCCAGCCCAGGGATGAGATCCGCTGGCTGCGGCGCATTCTCGAACGCCCTGAAGTCCGCGGGACTCTTGGTCTGAATTGAAGAATTCTCAGGCCGAGTTGTCACGAGCCGACTGACGGGGAATTTTCCCGGCAGTCCGGTCGACCTGCGGTACTTCTTCAAACAGGACGGCGACAAAAACGCCTCGCGGGAAGTTATCGCCTGACGGGCCGTCACCCGACTGGGACTCGTGTGGCTGGTGTCGCAGTCGGGCCAGAGGCGTTTCTCAGGACCGCTGAGTCAAACGCGTTCCGATCGGTGCCATCCCCGATTCCAGGCCAACAGTCGCGATCCGGGGAGCCGGAAGCGTTAGCGCCCGGAGGGGAAGGAATCCCCGCACGCGACGCGTCCACGAAGCCATCAAAACCAACGGCACCCTAAACCGCCGCAGCACTCGTTCCGCAAAATTCTCTCACTCTCAGGAGAGCCCAACCGTTTGGAACGGTTCAAAACAAAGGCCCCCAGCGACTTACGCTGAGGGCCTCAGTTGGATGCGGAGAGGGAGGGATTCGAACCCTCGATCCCCTTGCGGGGACTCCGGTTTTCGAGACCGGTACAATCAACCACTCTGCCACCTCTCCGGGATGGCTTCTCGGGGAACCTCTGGGCAGTGGATGCCTTCGATCTCTCCGATTCCAACTTTACCAACATTTTCGACGGAACCGAGGCGGGCTTTCACACCCCGGTGCGACAGTCAAATGGTGCCAGATTCAAACGGTCATCGACAAGTCGTCGAGGGGTCACTTCGCCGATGTTTCACTTTTTCGTATGACTAAGGGGCTTGGAGCGAACAGCTTGCGGCTGGTCATCGCCTCGAAGCGGCCTGCAACATTCCCGCCAATTCTTCGGACCATTTTCGGCAGTTCGGCCTGCCTGGCAAGCTGCCGAACCGCGTTGCGACCGCGTGCCGACGTCAAAATTGCCCAGGAGAGGACTCGAACCTCCATGGGATTTTACTCCCGCTAGGACCTGAACCTAGTGCGTCTGCCATTTCGCCACCTGGGCTGGTGGGACTCAAAAGCGTATCTTTTCGGGAGAGCGGCCGCAAGCGGCTGGTTCGCGTCCAATTCGCTTTTTCGTGCGACCAATTCAGGATCGACCTTTCGCGGTGCCGGGATGGACAGGCAGCGTCCGGGCCGCGACGGGTGTCACAACCGGCAAACTCGCGGCCCTGGGCGTCCCCCTTTGGGCGATTCCGCCCACACGGCCGTTCCCCCCTCAGGATCATCTCACGGTCTCTCGATCATGCGTTCCGTCGCCAATCAAGGGAAGGTCGTTGATTGCGGGCCCATCCTGACGTCCACGGGGTCAGAAACAGTGTTAGGGACGGCAATCGCCAGCATTGCGGCCGGTTCGTCTTCGGGCAGGGTCAAATCGATCTGCCAGCCACCCGCTTCTCCTGTCGGTTCCAGCAGCAGTATTGCGGAACCGTCGAGCGCAAAGTTGGCGACGCCGGTGACTGGCTGCCGTCGCGGTTGCATCACCGCGGGCAGGTCGACGAGGGGAACGCCCCCCTGCTGCCTCACCAGGTCGGGACGATCCGCCAGGAGGCAGGCCAACGCGAACTCTTGCAGCAAATCGGCTGGCGTCTCCCCGAGAAGCGATTCCAAACTGTCGACCCCTTCGGTAGGAGAGCGGCAGACCGCCTCGCAGAACCCCGGGCCGTACCGACGACCAAGCCAGTCGGTGAAGAGGTACGCCGCAGCCCGGCTGGCGGGATCGCGCCAGCGGTCGGGACTGATTTCGGGGTCGAGCCAGACGGGTGCGACCGCGGTATTCTCCGACCACGCGATCAGGCGACTTTGCAGATTCGACCAGCCCGGTGCAACCAGTCGCTCTCCCCAATGCGCCAATCCCTCATTCAGCCAGGGTGCCTGAGTAATCGCAACGGACGCGGCCCCTGTTGTTGCCCCGGTTGACGACATCATCGTCGCCCGCCGGACCTGCAGGCAGGCGAGGTGCGTCGCCTCATGGGCAAGAACCGTTCGCAAGGTGTCGCCCGGGCGGAGCCGACTGTTGAGGTAGACCACCTCTCGCCCCGCACTGAACGGGCGAGCCAGATCGGTGCGCAGATCGTCGGGCCGGACCATTCCATCGAGCGAGACGGTGCCGCGAAAACGACTCAACAGCGGCGAGATCACCAGATCGACTCGGCCTGCCAGCACGGGCAATTCGAACTGGCGGGCGAGCGTGGGCTGAATCTCGCTGGTCCAGGCCGCGACCACCGCTTCCACCAGCCCCGGCGCAAGGTCGCTGGTCGAAAGTTGGCGATCGACCAGCACGCGCACGAGGGGCGTCTGGGCCGCCACGTACGTCTTCACCGCCACGTATCCACGGGGATCGTTCGGAGCAGTCTCGTGGACGTGGAGATCGACCTCGGGCCCGTCTCGATCAAACGATGAGTCGGGTACAGACGCGTTCCGACTGGCCTGCAACTTGGGGGCATCCCGGCGACCAACGGAGCGCGAGACGCGGTGCGTTGGGGAGATCCGGTGGGCGATGAACGCCCCAGCCCCGGACGTCGATGAACCGTTCGCCGGCGCCATGGTGACGTGCGATCGATCGGCACAACATCCCGGGCCAACGACGGCGATTCGCCAGGCGCATCCCATTGGAGGCGGGGGTAGCAGGGCGCGGGTGGTCAAAACGGCCCGATAAAGTTGGCCTGGCTGCGGCTGATACAGGGAGGCAGGTTTCGGGGCGGAAACGCTGCTAACCGGCGGATTCAGCCGGTCAGCCTCTGGCGAGCGGAACGAGACATGCCAGCCGCACAGCCCTAGCACGAGCACCGCGAGTCCGCGCAGGATTCCCTCCATGTCGGCCTCCTGGCTACGCCCCTTGGAGAGCTGTTGTTCAGCGGTTCGAGAGATGCTCGCGATCGGGAAACGCTTGCCCTCCGGGCGCTAACGCTTCCGGCTCCCCCGACGACGAGCTTGTGATTTATGTAGACGACCGATGAATTCTCGATGGGAACCCGAAGCGTGAGCGAGGGACCCAGCGTGGATCCCAGGGCAGTCATCACCTGAGGGGAGACCGGGGGGGCAGGCATTCGTCATCATCGACCTGCCGACTTGAGAAACTTCAATCTCGCCCTCAAAGTCGGTCCCGAGACCGCGAATGCCGGTCCCCGTGATTGCGAAACATCCCGTCCCCGATGAGAATGATACATCAGTGGTCGCTCACGTGTGTTGCGTTCGATCCGTTGGCTTTCCTGGTGACCAGCTGCCCGCAGCGCGGGATTTCCCGTTGAGACGGTCCTGTTCCAGCCCCTCCTGTTTTGAGAGTGGTTTCCATGTCCCACCCCACCGACCGTCTTTCTCGCCGTGCGTTTGTCGGCTCTTCACTGGCCGCGACGGGGGGCATGCTCGCCCTGCAGCCACGCCTGTTCGCCGGCGCAGCCGAGAAAGCCGAGCTGCCGCCGGTTAAGCTCGCGGTGATGGGGGTCAACGGCCGCGGGAAGTTTCTGACGACGCTGTTCCAGGGCTTCCCGAACGTCGAAATCGCCTACCTCTGCGATCCGGACGAAACCGTCCTGCCCGCCGCGGTGAAGCTGGTCACCGACAAGGGAAACCCGGCTCCGAAGGTCGTCTCCGATTTCCGTCGGGCCCTGGAAGACGACAGCGTCACGGCTCTCATCTGCGCCGCGCCCGACCACTGGCACGCCCTCGCCACGATCTGGGCCTGCCAGGCGGGCAAAGATGTCTACGTCGAAAAGCCCTGCTGCCATAATCCGTATGAGGGGCGGAAGATGATCGAAGCGGCCCGCAAGTACGGCCGCGTCGTCCAGGTGGGCAGCCAGCGCCGCAGCGGGACCGACCTCGCCGAGATTGCCGGCGTGATCGCCTCGGGAGAACTGGGCGACGTCAACTATGCCCGCTGCTGGATCAACAGTGTCCGCCCGGGGATTGGCAAAGAGGTCGTGACCGCACCGCCCCCCACGCTCGACTTTAACCTCTGGGCCGGTCCCGGTCCTGGAAACGACTACAAGAAAAATCTCGTCCATTACCACTGGCATTGGCGGTGGGCGTACGGCACGGGCGAGTGCGGTAACAACGGGATTCATGCCCTCGATGTCGCTCGCTGGGGGCTAGGCGTCGGCGCTCCGAAGTATGTCACCTGTGGTGGGGGCGTGCGGTTTTTCGAGGACGATCAGGAAACGCCCGATACGCAACTCGCCACCTTCGATTACGACAACTGCACGATCTCGTGGGAGCACCGCACCTGGAGCGATCGCGGGATCGACGGCGAGAACTTCGGTGTCGAGTTCTACGGCAGCAAGGCCACGTTGGTGACCCACGGAAAAGGCTGGACCATCTACGAAGGCAAGAAAGAGGTCCGCAAGCGTGAAGGGACCTCGCTCGAGCAGCCCCACGCCGAAAACTTCCTGAAATGCATCTCGACGCGCGAGAAGCCCAACGCGGATATCGAGATTGCCCACCAGAGCACCCTCCTCTGCCACCTGGCCAACATCGCCTGGCGGACGCGCTCGGCCCTCGAGTTCGACGCAACCAACGAAACAATTGTTGGCAACCCGGCCGCCCAGGCCCTGATGCGGCGCGAATACCGCAAGGAGTTTGAGGTGCCCTCCAGCGTCTGATCCGATAGGCTGACGTTCTGATTTCAGCCAATTGAAACTCCACTCCGGGAGTCCGCACCCGATGGTTGCCCTCTGCAGGGTGGGCACTGCCCACCACGGCTCACCCGCGTTCTCCCACGGACGACGACATCCCGACGGCACCACGCGCTCCAAGTCTTGCCTGATGCGTCTTTTCGCGGCGCTCCTGGTCTTGGCACTGGTGCCGGCAACCGGGCCAGCCGCAGAGATTTCGCCCGCCGACCGTGAGTTCTTCGAATCAAAAATCCGGCCGCTGCTGATCGAGCAGTGTCAGTCCTGCCATGGCGATGCGAAGCAAAAGGGCGGACTGCGGCTCGATAGTCGCGCTGCCCTCTTGACCGGTGGCGACAGCGGCCCGGCCATCGAAGGCAAAGAGCTGTCGAGCCTGCTTGTCGAAGTCGTCGAGTACACCGGCGACTACAAGATGCCGCCCAAGGCCAAACTGCCCGAGGAGCAGATCGAAGCGATTCGCGAGTGGGTTCGCCGGGGCAGCCCCTGGCCAGAATCGGCGGAACCTCAACCGGGCGCTGGCACAGGCAAAAAAGTCGACGAGTTCGACCTTGCGGCCCGCAAGCAGGCGCACTGGTCGTTCCAGCCCCTGACCAGCCCCAACCCACCCGACGGACTGTTTCCCGCGGGTTGGGTCGACGGCCCCACCGATCGCTTCCTTGCCGCCCGGTGGCTGTCGGAAGGTCTTACCCCTGCGCCGCTCGCTGACCGAGCGGCCCTGCTGCGGCGCGTCACCTTCGATGTCACGGGTCTGCCGCCTAAGGTCGCGGAACTTGAGGCCTTCCTCGCTGATGAGTCGCCCGAGGCCTGGGCCAAGGTCGTCGATCGGCTGCTCGCCTCTCCTCGCTACGGCGAACGCTGGGCACGGCACTGGCTCGATCTCGTCCGGTTCGCCGAAACGGCCGGCCACGAATTCGATTTCGAGATGCCCTACGCCTACGAGTACCGCGACTATGTCATCCGCGCCCTGAACGCCGATGTCCCGTACAACCAGTTCGTACTCGAACATGTCGCGGGCGATCTGCTCGAAACGCCTCGTCGCAATCCCGAGGAAGGGTATAACGAGTCGGTCATCGGCACTGGGTTCTGGTTCCTCGGCGAGTCGAAGCATTCTCCGGTCGATGTCCGCGGCGACGAAGCCGAGCGCGTCGACAACCAGCTCGACGTGTTTGGCAAAACATTCCTGGGTCTCACGCTCGGCTGTGCCCGCTGTCACGATCACAAGTTTGATGCGATCTCGACGAAGGACTACTACGCCCTCTGCGGATTCCTGCAGAGCGGTCGGTACGACCTGGCCTGTGCCGACGACCCCGCCCCGCGCCGTGCGATTTTGAACGAGATCTCCGCCAGCGAGGCGCAGTCGCTGGAGTACGACCGCAAGATCGCTGCCGAGCGGGATGTGAAGGGCGCCATCGCCCGTCGCCTCTTAGCCGCCATTGCGGCGATTCGGCGTGCGAAGGAGACCGGGACAGATCTGGCCGAGGCCCGCATTGCGGCCGAGAAAGAGGCCGGTTTGCCACCAGGGGAATTGATCGGCTGGGTGGATGAACTGACCAACTCTGGGCCGGACTTTGCCCGTGGTCCGCTGGCACCGGTGGCCCGACTGCTCGCCGCCGATTCGCTCGAACCTGCCCGCTGGCAGGCCTTTCACACGGACTGCCGCGCTGCCGCCACCCGCCAGACCGAGTGGACTGGCCGCGCCGAGAAAGCCCCCTGGAACCTGGGGGAGCGCGACCGCTTGGGCATTCCCACCGGCTGGACCACGACAGGCGAAGCGTTCGGCTCGGGCTGGTCTTTGTGGTGGGCCGTGCCTGCCATCGCTGCGGGCCGCATCACTCCGCCCCCCATGCTGGATCGACTCGCGTCCTCGCGGACGCTGCTGAACGAGTTTCAGGGAACGCTGCGGTCCCCCACGTTTGAGATTCGCGAGCCGTTCATTCTCTATCAGCTCGCGGGCGAGAAAAGCCGCGTCAACCTGATCCTCGATGGCTTCCAGCAGATCCGGAACCCGATCTATGGCGGATTGACGATTCACGTCAACGAGCCCGGCTGGAAGTGGGCGGCACAGGATCTCAGCAAATGGATCGGTCACCGCGCCTACATCGAATTCATCGATGAGGGCGATGGCGGAATCGATGTTGGCGAGATCATCCCCTCGAGCAGCCCGCAACCGCCCTCGGGGATCGAGCCACTGGCCGTCGCTCTGGGCGCACGCCCCGAACCATTGGCAGGCGTTGAAGAGCTTGTCGCCGCTGTGGCCGAGTTCTGGAATGTGCGGGGCGATCTGCCCACCGTGAACGCGCTGCCCGGAACCCGTCGCGCTCTGCTGGCCGAGGCACCGCAGGCCACCGACCGCCCACACCTTTCGGGCACGGCGCGGGCAGCGCTCGGGGCGAAGGTTCGCTACGCCCGCAAGGTGATGGCGATGGCCGATGGCACTCCGGAAGACGAGCGGGTGCACCTGCGTGGCAATCACAAGAAACTGGGCGAAGTAGCTCCCCGGCGGTTCCTCGAAGCGTTTGTTGGCAACGATGTCGTTCCCGCCGCCGAAGGGACCGGCCGACTTCGCCTCGCAAGGCAGATGGTCGACCCCCAGGTGACGCCGCTCCTTCCGCGGGTCATCGTCAACCGGCTGTGGCAACACCTGTTCGGAGAGGGCCTCGTCGCCACGCCCGACGATTTCGGCAACATGGGCCGGGCACCCACGCATCCCGAACTGCTCGACTATCTCGCACAGCGTCTGTTGGCCAACGGTTGGTCGCTGAAAGCGGTGCAGCGGGAGCTGCTGCTGTCCCGCGCGTACCGGCAGGCCTCACACCATCCCGACGCGAACGTTCTCGAACAGGACCCGGCCAACCTCGCACTCTCCCGTGCCCGCATTCGCCGTCTGGAAGCGGAAACGATTCGCGACAGCATGCTCGCGGTTTCGGGGCGGCTCAGTGAGCGCGGCGGAGGTCGGGGCACGCTGCCGCACCTCACCGCGTTCATGCTGGGACGCGGCCGTCCGGGCGGTTCAGGCCCCGTCGATGGCGAAGGCCGTCGCAGCATTTATCAGAACGTTCGCCGGAACTTCCTGAGCCCGTTCCTGCTCGTGTTCGATGCCCCCGTGCCGTTCGCCACGATCGGCCGCCGGAGTGTCTCGAATGTCCCCGCCCAGTCGCTGGCGCTGCTCAACAATCCGTTTGTGCTCGACCAGTCCCGCGTCTGGGGCCAGCGGGTGGCGGCCATCAAGGCCGAACCCGCCGAGAAGGTGCGGCTCATGTTCCTCACGGCCTTCAGTCGCGCGCCGGAAGAGAGTGAGCACGCGGAAGCCGTCGCATTCATTACCGAACAGCTCGCATCCGGGACCAGCCCCGAAACCGCCTGGTCCGAACTGGCCCACGTGCTCTTCAACGTCAAAGAGTTCATCTACCTGAAGTAGGGTGGGCACTGCCCACCAGCGCAGGTGGACGTCTCCCACCGAACCACTTTGGGATCGCTCATCGGTATTCCGTGATGATCACGCGAACCGAGCGATTCATCGCAAACAGGAATGACGATGCAGATCTGGGTGGATGGCGATGCCTGTCCGGGAGACGCCAAAGCGCTGCTGTTCAAGGCGGCGGTCAACCGCAAGGTGCAGGTGACGGTGGTCGCCAATCAGTCGATCGCCACGCCGAAATCGCCGTTCATCGCGACGATCGTCGTTCCCTCGGGGATGAATGTCGCCGACCGGAAGATTGTCGAACTCGTTTCGGCGGGCGACCTGGTAATCACCGCCGACATCCCCCTCGCAGCCGATGTGGTGGCCAAGGGCGGCCTCGCCCTCAATCCGCGGGGCGAGCTCTACTCCGACGACAATATTGGCGGTCGCCTCGCCATGCGCGACCTGATCGACGAACTCCGCGGTGCCGGCCTCGTCACGGGCGGCCCCTCGGGCTACAGCCCCAAAGACCGCCAGGCCTTCGCCAACCAGTTGGACAAATGGCTCTCCAAGAAGCGTTAACCGCCGCCTCCAAACCGCCGTAGAGGCGGTGATTCAACCTGTAGCCCGACGCGTCAGCGAGGGAGCACGTGGACCAGCGTTCCATTCAAAGGCAGAACTCGACATTTCTCATGCTTATCGGCGTCGAGATGCACTTCCCCTCGCTGACGCGTCGGGCTGAAGTCGAGAAAATCACGGCCTTGTAGCGGAACGCGTAAGCGTTCCCCACCCCCGCAGGGCCCGAAGTCATTCCGCCTGCCCGTTGTCCCTGCGTCCCAGATAAACCGCACGAATGAGCGGTTTGTGAGGTGCCGACTCCAGCACCAGCAGGTCGACCTCCTCACCCTTTCGGATGCCGAAGGTGAAGGGCGAATCGGGCAGTTTGATCCGGACCGTCTGCTCATCACCCCGAACGTCGTAGCGAACCGTCACGTAATAGACATACGTCGGTTTCGTACGGATCGTGCTGGTCACGCTGTCCGTGCTGCTGTGCATGTTTGTGTCGTGATGGTCCGTCCGCTCGACGATGCCACGCACCTCGCTGCCGTGACAGATCACGTTCTTCACCCACAGAGTCCGCCACACGAGGACGCTCGCGGCCAGAGCCGCAAGGACGCCGCCCCCCGCGGAAATCCAGGGGGCATACAGGACTTCAAACGAGGGCTCGGTCTGGGGCACGGCATTCGGCTGCGGTTGAATCACCCACCAGATGCCGGCCGCGAGCATCAGCCCCAGCATCATGGTGGTGAACGCCCCCCGGACCAGGGGCTCGATCCGATACAGCGCCCAGAAGCCGGGAAAGGTGTTGGCAGCCGAGTTCATAAGTGGCCCCGAGGGCTAGAGGTGTTCGGTGCTCTGGTTCCCGTTCCCACACCAGTCAGAAACAGCGTCACCAGCCAGTCGGCACGTTCCGGAGTGAGCTGCTCCTGCGGTTGTGGCATCCGACTTAGAATATGGAGGTGCTGGTCCATCAGACAACAAAAGGCCAGCGCAAGTTCGCGCGAATCACTCGACACGAGCTCGCCCGAATTCAAGCCATCCTGAATCACCTGGGTAATGATTGCGAACCGCTGAGTTGCCAACTCCGACAGAAACTCGGAAATGCCGGGGATCACGGGGCCAAACGCTGTCTGGAACATCACCCGCGGCACGCGCGGGTCGGCCGCACAGAACGCAAACGAACCCCGGATAATCGCCCGCAGCCGGTTTGCGCAACCGGTCGTCTCCTGGGCAATGCGACTTAGTTCGCGATACGCTTCGTCATGTGTCCAGTGGACCAGCCGTTTGAAAAGGTCCTCCTTGCTGGCGCAGTAGTAATACAGCACGGGACGGGTCACGCCGACCTGTTCGATGATCTCCCGCACGCTGGCCGCTTCGTAGCCCTTCTCCGCGAACAGCGTCAGGGCGGCGTCGAGCAGCCGCTTTTCGGTCTCGTTAGTGGGCGGTCGCACCGCGGGCAGAAGGACGGTCACTTCCGCACCGCCTTGCGCGGCTGCTCTGTATCGTGTTTCAGATTGTCGAAGATGACATGAATCAGGTCTTCGGTTTTTTCCGCGGAGAGCAGAAAGAAACAGAACAGCATTTCATCGGTCGTCCCGTCGCCCCAGGTCACACGCTTGGGCGGCGAACTCGGGTTGGACGGATTCTCGGCCGAGTTGTCGAACACGGCCTGCACCTCCAGCCGGGTCCCGGCCGGTAGCGTGAACGGGAGCTCGTAGTAGTATTCGTCCTGCCAGTTGTAGTTCCAGTTTGTAATATCAATGAGCGTCTTCACTGTGTTATCTGGCAACAGGGCTGTCACCCGCATCGACTTGCCCAGCAGATGCATATGCGGAACGACGCCCACCAGGATGACATCCTTCGGCAGCGTATAGGACGTGGACCGCCGGTAGCTTTTCTCACCTGCTGGGATCTCCATCTCGTAATTCGCCATCCAGATGCTGCCCACCAGCTTGGCCGGTTCCTTCAGCGATTCGGCCACGGGCTTCTTGACGAAGTACAACCCGATTTCCGATTGATCGGTTTCCGGCTTTCCTGACGGGTGATAGTGCATCTGCACGACCAGATCCGCTCCTTTGTGGACATACCGTCCCATCCCGTTAGGGAGCGGTCTCGGGGTATTCCCAACCGACCAGCCCCCGAGCGCCCCCGAGGGCAGAAATCCCGGCCCGCCGAAGTTGGCATACCCCGGCTCGGGTGTGGCCTGGTCGAGCTTCCGGGCCGCTCCGCTGCGATCAAGGAACAGCACGGCGTGGTGATCGACCCGCGTATTGCCGGGGTGGAACTCCATCGCCGCCACAAGCTTGTCCTCGGCGAGATCGAGCGGGATGACAAAATTCTGCAACAGGTCCGGCCCATCCGCCGGAACGGTGAACGGTTCGGGCATCTTGACGATCAGATCCGGTTCACCTAGACGCCAGCCCTCGGCAAACTTCGGTGGTGGGGGGAGATCGGCCTCGTCGCCGCGGGCTCGCCCCGTCTCGGCCCAGATCCTAAACAGCGCAAGTTCTCGGTCCGTCAGCCAGCGTTCGGCCACGAACTTCTCATGGCCCGGAGAGGGGATCCAGGGCGGCATGATTCGTTCCTGGGTCACGCGCACGATCTGTCGTGCATGCCTGGCCGTCTGCTCGTAGTTGGACAGCGGGAACGGGGCGACCTGTCCGTCCCGATGGCAGTTGAGACAGCGGGTTTGCACGATGGGGGCGATGTCGCGGGTGTACGTCACGTCGGCTCGGGAATCGGCCTTCGGAAGCTCTTCGATGAAACAGCCCACCGGTTTCGTCATGGCCACCGGGGCATCTTTCCCCAGGATCGCGGCGGAGAT
>JAIXZD010000339.1 GCA_027489895.1 Planctomycetaceae bacterium | reverse complement strand
GAGCTGCAGGCCCGGTTGATCCGCGAGGACCTCGAGCGGAAGTCCGCCGAAAGCGCCCATTTCGGTCGAGAAGTGGCGCAGGTCCGCGACGAAGTCAGTCGGATGCAGGCTCAACTGGCCGCCGTCAACCAGACCCTCGAAGGCGAACGGGGCGGAACAGCCCGCCTGCAGCAGGAAAAGGCTCATCTCCAGAACGAAATCGCCGCAGGACAGGCCCGTATCGAGGCTCTGCAGAGCGAACTGATCCGGACGAACTCCGGTGCCGCTGCGGCCGTCGCCCGGCGCCTGAGGTCCCTACGGACGGCCGTCGCGCCGGTCGGAACGCAACGCGATCGGGCCGCCCGCCTGGTCGTCAAAGGACTGCGAAGTCTCGTCGGACAAGGCGTCCTTCCCACGCTCCGCAAATCGGCCGGCTGGACTCGTCGTCGTCTCGCACGTTCCGCCGCACCGCAACTCGTCATCAGCCCCGCTCCAGTCTCCGCCCCCGCACCGGCCCCAGCTCCGGCGCCGATAGTTGCCGCCTCCCCTGAACCAGTTCGGAAGCTGACCGCGCCCCCCGATCTCGAATTCTCCCGTTGGATCGCCGAGAACGAACCCTCCCCGGCCGATCTCTCTGCACAGAAGGCGACGTCGCTGGCCCTCGGTTACCGACCGCTCATCAGCGTCCTGACGCCCGTCTTCAACACGCCCCCCGACATTCTCATCGCCACGATCCGGTCCCTGCAGGACCAGACGTACGACCGGTGGGAGCTGATCCTGGCGGACGGCGGCTCGACCCGCCCAGAGACCCGTGAGACGCTGCTCAAATTTGGAACCGAAGACAGTCGCGTTCGCGTCGCGTTCCTCGAAAAGAACGGCGGCATTTCCAATAACTCGAACGCCTGCCTCGACGCAGCGCGGGGTGATTTCGTCGCCCTGCTCGACCACGACGACACGATTGCCCCGTTCGCGCTGTATGAAGTCGCACTCGCCCTCAATGCCAATCGCGATCTCGACTTCATCTACTCCGACAAGGACATGCTTTCCGAAGACGGCAGCCACCGCTTCGGTCCTCTCTTCAAGCCGGCCTGGTCGCCCGAGCAGATGCTCTCGGCCAACTATCTGACGCACTTCTGCATCACGCGGACCAGCCTCGCTCGCGAGATCGGCGGCTTCCGCGAATGCACCGACGGCGCACAGGACTGGGACTACTTCCTGCGGATTGTCGAGCGAACTTCGCAGATCGCCCACATTCCGAAGGTGCTCTACCACTGGCGGCTGTGGAGCAGTTCCGTCTCCAGCGGCATTGGTGCCAAGCCCTACGCGCTTGCCGCGCAGGTCCGTTCTCTCGAAGAGCACTTCGCCCGAACCGGAACCAAAGCGACCGTCGAACTTGCCGCGGACACCACGCTCCACGTTCACCGGCATCCCGATTCGTGCCATTCGGTGACGATTGTCCTCGCCACCCGAGGTCACCTGGGGACTCTGCCCGCCTGGATCGACAGGCTCCAGCAGCTCCGCCGGTCCGCGCGTCCGGGGGACTCGCTGGACCTCGTCATCGCCCATTACGGCACGCTGACGCAACCGGTCGAAGACTTCTATTCGAACCTCGCCGCCGAACACGGCGTGACCATCGTCGCCGATCCGTGCATCTCCCGTCAGGCCGCCATGGACGCTGCCGCACGACAGGCTTCGGGCGAGATTCTTCTGTTCCTGGAAGACGCTCTCAGTCCGGAATCGAGTACCACCCTCGATGATCTGCTCGTCTGGTTTGATCGACCGGGAATCGCCGCGGTCGGCGGCAAGGCGATCGCGGCCGATGGCAAGCTCGCCCTGGGGGCGCTGGCCGTCTCGCCGACGGGCCGACTCGACGCGATGTTCGCTGGTCGTGAAGACCACGCCTATGGTTACAACGGCCACTCGCTCTGGTATCGCAATGTCTCCGCGATCAGCGCCTGTTGCCTCGCGATCCGTAAAGAAACCTACCTCGCCCACGGCGGATTCCGAACCGATTTCCGGCTCGCCGGTGGCGAAGTCGAACTCTGCCAGGCGTTGCTCGCCGCCGGTCAGCGACTGGTCTACACCCCCGACTCCCGCTTCCGCGTGGCATTGGGCGCGTCGCTGCCGATCAACGGGCACGACCTCGATGTTCTGGCCGTTCGCGACCGACTTCCCGAAACGCTCCGCACCTGCGATCCGTTCCTGGGCCGCAATCTCGTGATGACCAGCGGCTGGCCGGCGATCGGGACCCACGCCGTTCGGGGATCGATCACTCAACAGGCAGTCGAACCCCGCTCCAAAGGCGAGGTGCTGTTCACGGTCCGCAGCGAGTCGGGCGTCAAATTCGACCCGACAACCGCGATCGCCTACGCGCTCGCCCAGTGTCACGATTTTGAGCCCGAAGAGCTCGAAGCGAGCCGACGGCTGGTCTCTGCGTTCCCGGACAAAATCCGGATTCGCTCGGTCAACTGGTTCATTCCGTCATTCCACAATGCCTCGTACGGCGGGATCCATACGATCCTGCGGCTGGCCAATCATCTGCAGCTCACGCAGGGTGTCGAGAACCGCTTCTGCATCGTGGGCGACCTGTCGGCGGAGAAAGCCCGGGAAGCCATCTCCAAGCCCTTCCCCGGCCTCGCGAAGCAGCCGATCCTATCCGCCAAGACCGATTCGGAAGTGCTCGACCTGCCTGCGGCGGATGCTTGCGTCGCCACCTTCTGGACGACCGCGATCTCGCTCCTCAAGTTCAATCGGACGAAGCGCAAGTTTTATATGGTCCAGGACTGCGAGCCGATGTTCTACTCGGCCGGGTCCACCAGCGGTCAGGTCGAAGCGACCTACCGGTTCGGGTTCTACGGGCTGTGCAACACCGAATCGCTACGGCGGATTTACGAGACGGAGTACGGCGGCAGTGCGACGCATCTCGTCCCGGCCGTCGACCCGGCGGTCTTCTACGCCCGCGACTTCTCTAAGGTCGATTCATCCAATCGCCCCTATCGCCTCTTCTTCTACGGCCGTCCCAACAATCCGCGGAATGCGTTTGAAATGGGCATGACCGCCTTCCGCAAGCTCAAAGCGCGGATGGGCGATCGAGTCGAAATCTACGCCGCCGGTGAAGTCTGGGACCCGGCCGATTTCGGCCTTCAAGGCGTCGTCAACAACCTCGGAATTCTGACCGTCGAGCAGACCGCCGAACTCTATCGCGAAACCGACCTCGGTTGCGTGATGATGTTCACGCGGCACCCCTCGTACCTGCCGTTCGAGTTCATGGCCTGCGGCTGCCCGGTGCTGACGAACATCAATCCGGCCACCACCTGGTTCCTCAAGGATGGCGTCAACTGCCTGCTGACCGAAGCGAGCGCCTCCAGCCTCGCCCGTAACCTGGAACAGGCCCTGGTGAACGAAGACCGACGTTGGCGGATTGCTCGCTACGCGGCCCAGGACATTGCCCTCAACCACTCGAACTGGCGTGGCGAACTCGACCAGATCTACGAGTTTATGTGCGATGTCTCGAAGAAGCGCGAACTGTCCGCCGCCGAGCCATTCCGCCTGCGACGGGCGGCCTAGAGCCCCGTGCCCCGTCGACCGCGCTCCCACAAGGAGCGCTGGTCCGACAGACGCACCAGACGCGATGGGGCCACGGAGCGTTCCATGCTTGAACCATATCGGGGCAAGCATGTGAACCGCGCGATGGCGGAGCGAATGGCGCAGGCAGCTCGAGCAAAGAGACTGTCCCACAGCGTCAGGTCGGCACGCGAGCACCAGAGGGTGGTCCGGTGGCCTCGCGTCGATCGTTTCCTGTCGATGAACGGCCCGCAAGGCGCCCCGGACCACGGCAGAACGATTTCAAGTCCGCACGGCCACGCCGAACAAGAACAGCGCCGCCTGCGGATAGCACGGGGACTTCGCGCTGTTCCAGTTGGCACGAGGGGCGATGGGCGCAAAGCATTCGCCAGGCCTGCACCGTGATCGCGGCGCGCCGAGCGCTTCCTTGAACAGATCGACCGCACCGGTCCATGAGAACGGTTGCCTTGATCCCTTCGGTAACGTCGGCCAGGCACCTAAGGCCGGGAGCAACCTGAACCGGCCCAAAAATTGACGTAATCCACTGCTGACGAGAGCGTTACGGCAGACCGCGCCGAACAGGCCGCAAGATTCATTGAACCCGCGTGGTAATTTGGGTCGATAATTCCGTTTGTGCGGATTGTGTCGCGCCCCAAGACTGTCTTGCGGCCGTTGCCATGGCATGACATAACCCGCTTTCGGGAAACAAGTTGGGTCTTGCATCCCCCGGTTCCGGGGTGGTCGCCCAGTCGACTCGCCAAGGATGGACGCATGTCGTTCCAAAACCGCTCTCAGCAGTACGCTCCTCCGGTCCACCCGATCGTCGCCGTGGCGACCTCGCCCGTTCTCTGGGGACTGGCGGCCACGGTCGCGTTCTATCTGGCCATACCTTATCTCCCGCTGAATCGGGAGTTTGTCGCCCGGTATTTCGCAGGCCACTGGATCGAATACGCGACGACCGGCCTGTTCATCATCGGCTTGGCCGAACTGATCAAGAAGGTCTGGGGACTCAATCGCGAGCGCGGCGTCTTCTCGCTGCTACCGACGCCGCTGACGTCTCCCTCGCGCAGTTACGGCGAAAATCTTCGCAGCCTCGACGCGACGCTCGACCGGGTGCCGGGTGGATATCGCCGAACCCTGCTGGCCCAGCGGCTGGCGGATGTCTCGGAATACCTGCAAGGCAAATCGGGCGCGAAGTCCCTCGAAGAACATCTGCGATATCTGGCCGAGCTCGGGTCGGAACAACTCCATGGCAGCTATGCCCTGATCCGCACCTTGACCTGGGCAATTCCGATCCTCGGGTTTCTCGGGACCGTCATCGGGATCACGATGGCGATCGCGAACATCACCCCCGACCAGCTCGAATCGGCCCTGGGCGAAGTGACCGGTGGACTGGCTGTCGCGTTCGATACCACGGCCCTCTCGCTGGCCCTCTCGATGATTCTCGTCTTCGCGACCTTCGTGGTTGAGAAGTGGGAAGGTGGCCTGCTCTCCGATGTCGAGCAGTTCGGCATTCGCCAACTGGCTGGCGCCTTCGATGAACCAGTCGACGCCAGCCCGATGCTCGCCGCCGAACGGGACGCCGCCAGCGAACTCCTGGCGCACTCCCGAGCGATGATTTCCGAACAGACGGGCTTGTGGCAAGCGGCTCTGGACGAGATGCGACAGAGCTGGGTCGAGGTCGCCGAGCGGCAGCAGGGCGAGTTCTCCGGAACGCTCCGCCAAGGGATGGCCGCCACACTGGCCGACCACGCCCGCCAACTGGGCGACGTTCGCCAGGAGCTGGTGGGGGCGGCCCGTGAGATCGCACTGGAACTGCGAGACATCTCCGATCGCATCGGAGAAACGCAGT
>JAIXZD010000484.1 GCA_027489895.1 Planctomycetaceae bacterium | reverse complement strand
GGGTTTTACGACCAGTACCCGCGCACCTGGCTGGCGTGGCTGGCGGTCAACCCCGTGGAGTTGGCCTTCGCGCTCGGTTTGCCGTTAGCCGTGCTGCTTGGTTGGAGCCTGTTCGAATCGTTCCTCGCAATTCGTTCGTCAGAGACCGTGTCGACAGCAGACGCGGCCGAGGCGGCGACCCGCTCGAATCGCCGGGCCGTGCTGGTGGCGACCGTCGTGACGTTCGGCGTGCTCTGGCTCTCGGGCAAGAACAGCGGCGAGGCGGCGCGACTCTGGCAGTTCCTGCTGCCCTGGTGTCTCGTTCTCACGGCCGGGATGTGGCGGGCCGAGGCCCAGCGCGGTCTCTGGCTGGGCGTCTGGATCGCGCAACTGGTTGCCTGTGCCGTCACAGCCTGGCGCGTCGCCGGGTTCGATGTGGCGGGTTGAGTGCCATCGAAGCGGTAGCTGGCGGTCGCACGCAGGTGAGACTGTGGAGTCGCTGCCTGGAGAGACTGTCTGGCGAGCCGACCCTGTCAGGGGTCGGTGAAAACTATGGTGCAAGGGGCGAATTGCACATCCTGATTGCCCGCGTCATCAACACCCCACCGTTCCACCAACCCCTGACAGGGTCGGCTCGCCAGGTCTCTGATCCACGGCAGTGCCCACCCTACGCCGGGGTTAGAGACTGCCCAGAACGCGCTGCAGTTCGCGCCACGCCCACCAGGCCCACGACGCTTCACCGGCGTCGATGCGGATGCGGGCTTGCGAGCGGAGGGCCAGAGGCGTGCGCGGAGGGTGGTCCAGGCGGACCCGGACTTCGTATGGGGCAGGTGCGCCCGCCAGCGAGTTCGACTGCGTAGCCGCGTTCGGCGCGGGTCCCCCGGACATCTCGGCCGTTGTCGCGACTCCGCTGGTCGAGGCCGGGGGTTCCAGCCGCGTCATCCGGGCGATCGAGTCGACGCGGCCCGTGACGATCTCGCCTCCCCCTGTTTCGACCAGAATGCGGACTGTCGCGCCGTCGGCAATCAACTCGACATCCGCCTGCGGGAGCGTGGCGACGGCGTCCCACGCCGATCCCGTCGCGACCCACCCCACCACCGTCCCCGTCTCCAGCCAGGCCCCCCGCCGCTGGGGTGCCAGCGGAGATTCGCTCCAGTCCGGCAGTTCACTCCCCTCGGGCAGCGGTTCGACGGGGCGATACTCCCCCGCCCAGACCCGGCCCGCTGTCGCACTACGGACATTCAGTCGACGTGCATCCGCCTCCCGCTGCGCCAACTGCGTGCCCAGATCAACCACCCGAGCACGGGTTGCGGGCAGGTCGCGCGCCGCAACGGGGTCGTCGCCCTGACGCCGCTGCAGCGTCTCCAGCGTCTTCTCTGCCACTGCGAGCTCGCCTCGCAACTGGGCGATCTCCCATTCCAGTTCCCGATTTTCGAGGCGTACGAGTTCATCACCCGCAGCCACCATGGCCCCCTCGTCCACCGCCCAGATCACCCGCCCCGGTGCCGTCACATAGACCCGTTCCGCAGGAGCCGGCTCCAGCGCAGCCACGCTGACCACAGAGTAAGGCCACGGAACCAGTAGCAGGCCAGTCGCAATCAAGAGCAACAAGACCGGCCAGACAAAAGTCTGCCACGGTGCGAACCCAGCAGCAATCTGCTGCGACCACCGCCTCGCCCCGGGCACGCTTCGGGCCACCAGTCCGAAGCCGACCAGCGCGATCACGGCCCACCCCAAAACTTCCGCCCGCCATTCCCGTGACAGCTTGTAAACCGTGAACAGAATCACCCCTGTGAGCAACGTCCGGTAGACCAGACTGGCGAGGCCAAACGCCGCCAAACCCACTGTTCCGCGAGTGAACGGCGACCTCCGCGTCCCCAGAGGATCGACGGAAAACGGCGTCGAAAGCTGCCCCCACAGCGCCGCCTGCGACTTTTCGGCCAGGTTCGGCACGTCCAGCAAATCACTCAGCGCATAGTACCCGTCGTACTTCAAGAGCGGGTTGAGATTGAACACGAGCGTTCCCACCGAGCAGACCACCATCGTATTCAGGGCGACGAGCGACACCAGTCCCGGCGTCGCCCGCCACCAGACCCAGAACGCCACGCTCGCCAGAATCAGCTCGACCCAGATTCCCGCCAGCGACACCGCCATCCGATCGCGGCGACGGGTCAGCCGCCAGGCATCGGAGACATCGCAGTAGAGGCAGGGAACGCCCATGAGCAAGAGCAGCCCCAGCTCGTGACACTCGGCCCCCAGCCTCCGACAAACGCAGGCGTGGGCCAGCTCGTGCAGAACCTTGACGCCGCCCACGGTAAGCACCAGCAGCCACAACTGCTCGGGGCGGGCAAGAGCCGCAAGGTCGGGCAACCGGGCAGAAATCTCCGTCGCCCGCGCGGCCGCGAAGAGCGCCGTCAGCACGACCAGCAGCGCGGTCGCGCACAGCATCGGCAGCGAGCAGAACCAGCCCCACAGCAGGCGCGTCGTATCGAGCAGCGGCTGCGGGTCGATCCCCCCGAACCGAATCGCCAGCGGATTGAGCCACATCCCCCACCGCGATTTCGAAACGGCTTCCGCCCGACGTTGCGACAGGACCGCCGCCTGGCCCGACCCATTCGAGACGACCAGCCCCCAGGCATGCTGCCCGGCCAGAAACTGCTCGAACTGCGACCGGGTAAGACGCAAGGGAGCCTGCCGGCGCTCGAACTCATCGCGGATCGCCGCGAACGTGCGTCGGCCATCCAGCAGCCGCCAGAGACAGAACTCCGGCTCGCTGTATTCGAAATGCTTGAGCGAGAGCGGATCGCGCAGCAGATGCACGCGCTGGCCGCGACGCAGCCGCGTTGTCACCTCGATATCCGGCCGATGCGCAAGCGGTATCGCGAGATCACTCACGGCGCGGCCGCCCCGAACGTCAGCAGGCCGCGGTCGCCGGGGAAGAGCAGGGCGTCGCGATTGACGATCTCCGCCCAGACCCGAATCTGCCCGTTGACCGGGTCGACCTCGGGATGGACGAACACCACCTGTCCGGTGAACCGCTCGGCTCCCGCCCGCTCGCGGACCTGCCCCGCGGCATCGCGCTCGGAAACGGAAGGCTCGAACGTCACGGCTGCACCAACCAGCTTCCGGCGTTCGCTGGTCGCCCGCACAAACGCCTCGACCCGCAACCGGTCGAGCCGCACGATCCGTAGCACTTTCTCTCCCGGTTGCACCCACTCGCCTGCCTGCCGCGCCTTTTCGACGATCACGCCATCGAGCGGCGCGGTGATCTGCCGCCGGGCGAGACCCAGCCTCGCCGTTTCGACTTCGTTGGCGCGGATGTCACGTGTCAGTTGGGCCAGCTCCAGCTCGAGCTCGG
>JAIXZD010000478.1 GCA_027489895.1 Planctomycetaceae bacterium | reverse complement strand
TGAGCGGGACCAGTACACGAACGCCCTGAAGAAGGTGATCGAACCGTTCCTTCTGCCGAATGGACCGCTGGAAGGCCGGAAATCGTTTGACGACTTCGACGAGCCGGTGGGCGTGACGACGGTCGACTTTACGACGGACATCACACGCAACCAGGCCGCCTACGAACTCGGGCTGGACCCTGATGCGTTCAAAGGAGCGCTGGCAAACAGCAAGAAGCTGAACGAGCTCGGTCTGCGACCGCTGGTGAGCGGCGAACGGCTGAAGCGGTCGCTGTGGGAGTCGGATGGCTCATCGCTGTCGGTGTTCCAGGAGGTGACGACGGAACTGGGGCTGGGAACACCGGTGAGAAACTGATCGGTCAGCCCGATTGACAAGTGAAAAGCCCGGGCCGGGAAACGTCCTGGAGGCGTCTGCCGGCCCGGTGTTGTTTGTTTGCGATGGAGGCGCCGCGCCCTCTTGGCACTGATCGGGCCTGTTGATGACTGCTCTGACGCACGGGGGAAGTCGAGGGACGCCGATCGATGGGAGACGGTTTTCCCCACGCCTTGTTTGCCGTTGCTGTCAATCGGTCGCCTCGTGAGCCAGGGTCCGGGGCGTGATCATCCATGGTTTCGCACCAGGATGTTTTTCACAAGTCTCTTTTTGGCATGGACATACGCAACTTGATGTTGCCGGTTCCGCAGAGGGCTTCCCTGTTTTTTTGGGGCGTTTCCTAGACGCGAAGTATCCCTTCGGCGAGGCGTCGGACTTTGGCGGCGTCGGCAGAGTTTGAGGGTGTCTCCTGCAGTGGTCGGGAAGAATTTCGGGGAAGGGTCGCGATTTCCGCTCCAGGTGTGCGTTATCCTGCGGGGCGAACGAAGTGTCGGATCGCCAATCGCTCAGTCCCGAACAGGGGAAAGCCAAGGTGAAATCATGCAGGGCAGGTCAATAACAACCCACAGCGGCTGGCTGATGAGCACGATGCTGGCGATGGTTACCCTCGGACTGTGGGTAGCAACCACTTCTGCGGCCGAGGCTCAGGTTAAGTCGCTGGATGATGCCCTCGGGAACCTGGCGAACAACATCGCGCGGGTGATCAAGGATCGGCAGGACGAAGCGTCCGTCAGCATCGGGGTGATCGCTGATCCGGACGGACTGAGCGGTGGACAGGCGATCAAGCAGCGGCTCGAAGAAAAATTGAAGACGCAGGGACTGGAAGTCAAGAAACGCGGCGCACCTGTTCAGGTCCGGGGTGACTACAGCGTTGAGAAGGCGGCCGCGGGTCACGTCATCGGAATCCGCACGGAGTTGACCGAAGGTCGGACGGGCGCTGCGCTGTCGAAGATCAACGAAAAGGTGTTCATCGAGAAGGTGACCAAGCTCGATGACGTGTTGGGCCTTATCGGCGTGACGGTCGATACGACGACGGAAGCTTCGCCCTTGGGGGCCCGGGAGAAAGTGGCCGAAAAAATCGACAAACCGACCGTTGCCATCGCGACCGAGAACGCGACCTCGACGGTGAAGTCGGTGGTGTCGGCCGAGGCGGGAAGCCCTTACCAGGTGCAGATTCTGCTCAAGGTGGGGACGGATGCGGCCACGGGTGCTCCGCAGTTCAAGTCGCTGGACGCGACGAACGAAGGAGGGGAAGCATTCGTCCGGCTCGAAAAGGACCAGATCTATGCGGTCCGGATCATCAACAAGGCGACGGATCACGACGTTGCGGTCCAGGTGCTGATCGATGGCGTGAGCGCATTCGTGTTCAGCCAGAATGAGGCCCTAAAGAAGCATGACCGATTTGTGATCGACCGCGAAAAGGCGGGAACCCTGCGTGGCTGGCACGACACAGGGAACAAATTCTTCGAGTTCGTCGTGTCGGACAAGGCGGCAGCGGGGAAACTGGACGCGCCGAGTTCGTCAGTGGGGACGATCAGCGTACTGTTTTTCCCGTCGTGGCGAGTGGATGAAGACCAGCCGACGGTCGAAAGGAAGGCCCTGAGAAGCAAAGGGCTGTCGACGCAGAAGGGGTCGCGGGTGGATGCCCCGGCCGAGGTGGTAGAGCGTCACTTTGGGGTGACTCTCCTGGCAAGCGTGAGCGTGCGGTACGACCAGGTCGAACCGGCGAAACCGGCGGCTCCGACGACGGCCCAGCTGTCCCGGTAGCAAGGACGTTGGTCGAATCAAGTGGATTGTGGCAGCCCGGTCGTTGCGACCGGGCTGCTTTGTTTCTTTGGGGATTGGGCCGTGAGGACGCGGGCTTTCAATCGACAGGGGCTCTTGATGCAGGAAGGCCGGCGGGAGCCTGCCCCACAAGCTCCCTGGATGTCTTCAACGCAACGCCATGTTAAGCAACATCTTATGACATTTCCATGGGGTTGGGTGTGTGCGTTTATCGATTCGCGTGGTAGAGCGGGGGGCCGCCTTTGGGGCTGCCTGGCGTTGATGTTCAGCAGAGCAGGCCCCACGGAGTGGGGATGCCATTTGGAGATGATTCGCGAAGATCAACTGCTCATGCTGGGTTTTTCAGGATTTTTTGGGACGATGTTCGTTGTCTGTCGCATCGACCCTGTTTGCAGGTGACAGGGGAGGGATCGGCGGAGTGTTCCACTAGGTTTCGAACCGAAGCCCGGGGACGAACGGTTCGGAAACTGCGAAACAATTTATAGGGGCCAGATCATGGTGCATAACTGGAGCCGGAAGAACAGTTGGAGCTGGAAGCAGACTCGGGCGGCGCTGCTTGCCGTGTCCTTGGCAATGCCGGCTGGAGCCCTGCTGATGGGATCACCGGTCCAGGGTCAGCAAGCCGCGACGACGGCTCCGGATGCTGCAAAGCCGCCGCTCAATGTGGCGACGCCGCCAGGAACGCGCGATCTGGATGGGGCGATCAAGTCGATGGCTGAGACGATCGTCAAGTACGAGGAAGAAAAGAAGCAGGCGATCAACATCGGTGACTTTGGGACGCCTCCGGGAACAACGAGCGGCCCGGCCATCCGGGATGAACTGGTCAAGAAAGTTGAGGAGAAGGGGGTCAAGCTGGCGCGGCCTGGAAATGCGAACGCGATCACGATCAAGGGGGATGTGACGCGGACGGATCCGAACGCCGAAGGCAAACTGCTGGTAAAGATCGAATGCCGGATGACGGATTCCAACGGAGCGGAACTGGGCAGTTTTCGTGAGAAGGTGATTGTCGACAAGTCGAGCGATGTGGCGCGTTTGCTGGGGGTGACGGGTGAGATCACCCAGACAGCGCCTTCGACCTCGACGGGCGGAACAACGACGGGCGCTGCCCCTTCTCCGGCAACGCCTGCGAATCCGCCAGCCGCGACGACACCGACCGCCACGCCTCCTGCCCCGGGAGCGACGCCGCCTGCGGCCGGGACTGCTTTTGCCGCCGTGACGACGCCTGTGGCCGGAAACCCGGTGGCCGAGCGGCAGCGACAGGCCGACGCGCTGAAGCAGGCGCTGGCGAATCCGACGGGAGTGGACGTTAAGGGCAAGGTAGCTGCATCGGCCACAAGTCCTTTCCAGATGCAGATCCTGATCAAGAAGAGCGACCCGGGAACCGGAAAGCCGGTGTACACGGCTCCGAAGATCGATATCGACGGGGGCCTGGCCTACATCGACCTGCAGAAAGGTCAGGAGTTTATTGTCGCCCTGTACAACAACTCGGCCCACGATGTGGCGGTCGAACTGTACCTCGACGGGATCAACTCGTTTGAGATGTCACAATCGCCCTTCTTCAAGGCTCCGTATCACTACATCGTGCATGGAGGCAGTTCAGCGGCGATTGATGGCTGGTACGTCACGGAGAACAAGAAGCTGAGCTTCCTCGTGGCGGATGCTCCGGACAGTCTGGCCGCTCAGCGATTCCCGGACCGGGGGACGGCGTCGATGGGGATGATCACGGCGCTCTACTACTACGCCTGGGCTCGGCCAGAAGACCGCCCCGCGTTCGAGACCGAAGGGGCGAAGCGGGCGCGACTGGGGATTGGTGCTGGTCGGGAAGTCGAGTCGGCCGAACAAACGGAGTTCTTCTTTAAGGGGAAGTCGCTACTGGCCGCCGTCACGCTGCGGTATGAAAAGCAGGGAGCTCCGGCTGACCTTCCGCAGGATGCTCCTCCGGCGAACCCGTAGGGCCGAATTGACTACGTCGTTGCTCCGCCCTCTCATCTTTTACAGCCCATTGAAAAGGGCGCTTCTGGTAACGTCGGGTTGTCAGGGGTTGGCGAGGGTGGAGCAGCTGTTTGGTGTCGCGTGGGGGCATCCGGGCCGGGACGGGGTTGGCCACAAGATGGTGAGGCGCTCCGCGGTCGTTCTCGCTGTGGGGCGACGTCCCCCCTAACTCCACATTGAACCCCTGCAGATTCTTGCGGCGGCTGGTGACGACCGGGGCAACCGCCCTGGTCCGTACCAGCCGCCAATCTCATTTTTTGGTCGCTTCGGATCGTTCCGTTCCACGATTCGTGATTCCGACGAATCGTACGTTGTCCCAAAACCGGACACTTGGCAACCCGGTCAACACCGTGACTCGCTCTTGCTGGCGTTGTGCGGAAGTTCAAAATGATGCGAACGGCATGGCCCGGAGATCCACTCAGGGGGGGCACACCGACACTAGATGCGGTCGGCGGTACACTTCACGCCGACCAGCGCATCGTGGCTGAACGTGATCGAATGCTGGTTTCGCGACATCACGGAAGACCGCATCCGCAACGGCGAGTTCCGCAGCGTGGACGAACTCGTCCGGGCCATCATGGAGTACGTCGAACATCACAACGTCGACCCGACGACCTTCGTCTGGACCAAAAAGGCCCAAGACATCCTCGAAAAAGTCGTCCGCGACAATACCGCCCTCAATAAGACCCCGTCTTCGTGAATCAGTACACCATGAGCCCGTGTCGTAATTGACGGACTACAATTGGATGGCGACGGGGCCAAGTTCTTCGAGGACGAGGTCGCCGAACCAGGCCTCGCCGGGCGGAGTTCCGTCGCGGGATTCGACGGCGAGGCGGAACTCTGGTAGCTCGCGATCACTGTCGGCTGGCAGCGTTCCCAGCAGTTCCCCGTCGATGACGATGTACCAGTCGTCGGGCTGTCGTTCGATGCGAATCTCGTGAAACGTTGTCGCCCCCCCGGACAGCTTCCGTTCGGCGACGACCCGCTCGACCTCGCCCCGATCTGAGTGACGTGTTCCAAGAACGACGCGGTCTGCCAGCAGTCGAACCACCCCTCGCTGGCCGGTTTCAAAACCGGTACCGCCGGCGGCCGCAACACCGCGTAAACCAAATTGAGCCTCGGCGGCATGTGCCTCGCGGACCGCTGCGATCGTCAGAATCTGATAGCCCGTCAGCTTTCGCCTTGTCCTGCCGGTCCCTAAATCGGTAAATCGGGCGATCACCCCGTCTATCCCGGCCAGAATAAGGCCGCCATCGCCGTCGTTGCGACCGGGAATCCACTGTCCACCCAGCACACGCCAACCTTGCAGCGTTGTACCGTCGTACAGAGGTTCCCCCTGCCCCGTCGCCCGCCACGCACGCGGCCCGGGACTGATCTTTCGCCCAGAGAGGTTCCACCAGGCCGAGACTCCGACGGCCGCTCCCAGCGCGACGAGCCCACCCTCAACCGCCCATCGGCTCAACGTCCGCCGCGTTATGGTTCCCTCCGATTTCGGCATCCGCGTCTGTTCCGGCGTGGTATCCACGATCGCCAGCGCTTGCAGATACTCACTGGTTCTCTCTGTGGGTGCGGTGGAAACTTCAGCCACCACCTTTGAACACGGGACGGTCGCGACGGCTGCCAATCCGCTACTGATATTCAATCCATCCACGAGCCTAGCAATCCGCGCTAACAGAACGTCATAGTCACCCAGCCGTCGGCCGGGATCGCGCTCCAGCATTTCACCGAGCAACTGCAGCGTTGCCGGCGAAAGGTCGTTTCGCAGCGAAGTGATAGATTCGGGGTCTTCCGTCAGCTTCCGCGAGAGGATCTGGATAAGCGGCAATCCGTTCCACGGACGTTTTCCGGAAAGCAAATGGTACGCGGTCGCCCCCAAAGCATAGATGTCGGCCCGATGATCGACGCGGTTGCCGGAAAGCTGCTCCGGCGCCATGAAGTGCGGGCTGCCTACGACCATGTTTTCAAGCGTCAACCGCGTCGCCTCGTCATTCCACTCCGCCAGCAGCGACAGGCCAAAATCCGCGACCTTGACCAGTGGCAAACCCGGCTCGAGCGGAAACCCCTGCGGCGGGTCTGTCAGCAGCAGATTCGCGGGCTTCACGTCGCGATGAATCAACCCGGCCGCCGCGGCGCAGGCCAGCCCCGCCGCCGCCTGTCGGATTATGCCCCAGACAATCCGTTCTGGCGCGGGGGCATGCTGCGCCGCCCAGCGTTCGCCATCCAGGCCCGAAATGTACTCCATCGCCAGTGACAGGCGACCTCCATGGCGGCTGAAGTCGTAGGCCGTCACCAGGTGGGGATGGACCAGTCGTCCGAGTG
>JAIXZD010000371.1 GCA_027489895.1 Planctomycetaceae bacterium | reverse complement strand
GAGTGGCGGCCCGCATCGCAGCGGTGTAGTCGTTGGTCAGGGCCTGGGCCACCGAGGGTGCCTGGTAGGTACTGATCCCGTCGTAAGTGATGATCGAGACGCGGTCGGCGATCGCGGCCTGTGCGGTCCGATTCTGTTCGCGGACAATCTGCATCGCCGCGATCAGGGCGCGACGAACAGAGTGCGTGGGCTGTTCACGTGGCGGGAAGCTGAATCGCCCACCGGCTGTGTCTTCATCGTGCATGGGGCAATACGGGCTGAGAGTCGACAGCGCGACCTTCGTCCCGACAGTGCTGGACGCATTCGTCCCGTTGGCGACATCCGGGCTGCGATCCCGACCAAAGTCCATCATGAACTGGACATAGGTCTGATAGCCAATTCGATTCCGAAATCCGCGCGGCAGATTGCTGGAAGCCGACGGGAAGGAAACGCGATTGGGATTGTTCATCCCGTCGATCCGCTCTCCGTCCTGACTGGGCGGAAGCGTCACGCGGAGGGTGGAACCGTTGCGCGGCAGGCCAGGGCCTGGGGACTGAGCCAGCGTCACAGCGGCCAGGTTCGGAGCAAACAGGAACTCGGCTGGTCCGGCGACCGTTCCCAGCAGACGCGGTCGCGTCAGGCTGTTTGACGGGACCAGGCCGGAGAGGCCGGTCACGTGGTCGGCTGGGGCGTCAAGCCAACCCACGCTGGGCGGTTGCGGCGGGGTGGGGGGTGACGGTGTGGGAGTAGGCGAAGGCGAAGGGGAGGGTGATGGCGAGGGCGAGGGTGAAGGCGAAGGAGACGGCGAGGGAGCGGGCGGCGGATTGCTGCCGACCGAACGGGACTCGATGATGTAATCGAGATACTTTTCCCAGTAGCCATAGTTGGTCGCCGAAGACGGCACCGGCCGAGCGTTAGGCATCACGCGAGCGATCTGGAAATCAATCAGCCAGCGGTAGCACTTCGTCTTGCGGGTGGCTTCGTTGTCGGAGTTACTGATTCGATAGGTGGCGGCCAGGCTGGCATTGGTCAGCGGCCCGTTGTCCTTGGTCAGTTCGGCATAGGCGAGGTTATTCGCTGCGACGCCCAGCGGCGCACCCAGATACTCGGACGTGCCCGGGAACGTCCCGAAGCCGAAGTCGGTGTAAACCGTCTGCATGAGCGTGTTACCGATCGTGGGGTAGCCGCTCGCCGCGAACTTGCTGTTGGTGAGAGAGGTTGACCAGCACGGTTCGGTGTCGTCGTTCATCGAACCGGAGAGGTCCACGCAGAAGGCAATGTCACGCGGATTCAGCATCGCGACCGCCTGGGTCTGCATCGAATAGCGATTGGTCCCCAGAATGGGGGCGAAGAACAGCGGCCGATTCGTGACTCGGGCCGTAACCCGCACGGCATTGGCATTTGCGTTCCCGGGAGTAAACCGGCGGGCAACCGCATCGAACGTCCCCAGTTCAACGTCGCCAGCCGCCAGGGTGACACCCTGCCCATCGGCCGAGTTGAGGCCCGCGACCGCGATCGCGGCATTGCGAACAGCCGCTTCACCCTCTCCCAGTTCGATCGCCCCGGAGAGGGCCGAACCATCGGCCACGTTCTGCAATTGAGTCCGGACCATGCTCATGTAGCCGATGTCGATCGCGAACGCGAGGAACGCGAAAATCATCACCAGCAGCACGGCAAAGAGCACGAGAATGGCGCCACGACGCGGGGTTCTGTTCGGGTGTGGAGCCGGTTGGGCAGGGTTCATGTTTCGATTCATTGGAGTTGCCAGATCCCAGGTTGACGTGGTGGTGCAAACCGCCAGCGCGGCCCATCCGATCGGCCGCGGACACGTCTCGTGTCGGAATGCTTGGACGCATGTTGTCCCGCTTGAACCTGCGGAGACTTTTTCAACCCTAGTTCACCTTGAACCGACTGGCGGGACGGGGCAGCGCGGTCATTCGCAGTTTTTGCTGCCGCCGCTGGTGCAACCGACAGTCCCGTCACAACCGGCCCTGGAAAACCCGCTCTGGCAACTGCGCTGGAGAGAACGGATTCTCTTGGGCGGACGATGGACAGTCCGGCTCGCGAGGTTCAGGATACGCGTCAGAGAATTCCCATGCGTTTTTCCAGGCGCCTCGGTTCACGCGAACTGCTGACCCGCGGGCAGGCCTCGACTGGAGTCACCGTGATGAGTCGTTCGATGTTCGCCACCGGTTCCTTGACTCAACCACGAATCGGTGGTTCCCAGCTCATCGCCGTTGCCCTGATCGGATTGGCCGCCTCGTTCAGCGGCTCATTCGATGTGACGGCCGCCGCCGAGGACTGGCCCCAGTTTCGCGGACCCAACGCGATCGGGACGGTCCTCGCGGGCAGCTATCCGGAAAAAATCGGGCCGGAAGAGGCCGTCGTCTGGAAGGTCGCCCTGCCGCCCGGGCATGCGTCACCCGTTATCTTCGGCGATCGGATCTATCTCGCCGCCGAACGGGACAAACGGCTCCTGACAATCGCGCTCGACCGGGCCACCGGAAAGCTGCTCTGGGAGCGCGAAGCCCCCTACACCACGCTGGAAGAGATTCACCGGATCGGCAGCCACTGTCAGTCAAGCCCCGTGACCGACGGCGAACGGGTCTACACCTTCTTCGGTTCGGCCGGACTCTTCTGCCACACGCGGGACGGAGAACTCGTCTGGAAGCGGCCGATGGGCCCGTTCAAAAACACCTTCGGGGCCGGTTCGTCGCCAATTCTCGTCGGTGACGCGCTGATCCTCTACCAGGACCACGACACCGATTCCTTCGTGATGTCGCTCGACAAGCGTACGGGGGAAGTCAATTGGAAGACCGACCGACCCGATTTTCCCCGCAACTACGGAACACCCGTCGTCGCGATTGTCGGCGGCAAACCCCAACTGGTCATCGCCGCCACCCTGCGCGTCATTGGCTACGACCTGGAAACCGGCACCGAGCAATGGACGCTCCGCGGGATCTCGCGGTTTGTCAGTTCGACCCCCTGCATTGGTCCCGATGGCGTCGCCTACCTCGCCGCCTGGGCCGCCGGTGGTGACGAGGGCGAGTCGAT
>JAIXZD010000406.1 GCA_027489895.1 Planctomycetaceae bacterium | reverse complement strand
CGATGTTCCTCACCAAGGGCGAGCTGTACGACATGATCAAGAACGTTTCGGAGTTGGGCAAGGCCGGTCCCTACGCGGTGCAGACGGCCAAGACGGTGCAGCGCTGGAAGCGGCTGGTTGCCCCTCCGCAAGAGCTGACGGCCGAGGTGCCGCACCTCGAGCATCTCCGGCAGTACGTTCTGGGGGCCGACCCCAGCGCCTGGGAAACGGTGTACGGTCAGGTTGCGGGTGGCTTGCCCTTGGAAGAACTGCGGGTGAACGACCAGCCGGGCGTGCAGATTCTGCAGGGAGAACTGCTGGTCACCTCACCGGGGAAGGTGCGGGTGATGATCGAATCGACCGAGCGGTTCCAGTCGTGGTACGACTCGAGCGCCCGGGAAGGTGAGTCGGGCTACGAGATTCTGCTCGAGCCTGGTCGGCACACGCTGACGCTGCGGATTGAAGTGTCGGATCGCCCGAAACCGACATTGCGAGTCGAGTTCAAGGTGCCGCAGGGCGGTTCGGCCAACTTTGAAGTGGTGGGCGGGGCGTAGCACCGCACGACGAGGGGTGCTACGCATGTAGCCCGACGCTTCAGCGAGGGCGATTGCGGTTAGACGCGCGAAAAACAGGGCAGGTCGTTTTGTTTCCCACGAGGGGCGGCGCCCTCTCAGGCTTCCCCTCGCTGACGCGTCGGGCTGAAGTCCGAAATCACCGCCGCTACGCCAGCTTCGCGGTGAACAGGCTCGATAGATACGCCACCAGACCCGCTTCATCGATCTCGGTGACCACGTTGGTGTTGGCGGTTCCGTGGGCGAGCGGGCCAGTCCGCTGGTCGAACACGGTCATGCCGCGGGTCAATTCCCCCGCCACTTCCACCTCCACCGCGACCCGGCTCGACTGGAACAAATAGGGCCTCGACACCAGGGCGATCGCCGCAGCCTCGCGAATGGGAACGCACTCGACTCCCAGCACGTCATGATGCTGCCTGAGCGAAAACGGCAGCAGTTTCCGCAGGAGTTCGCACAGCGGCCCAGGCCCCGCCATCAGCAGTTGGCAGTCTTCACTGGTCAGCCCCAGCGGTGAGGTCGCATCCAGCGGAATCAGCGTCCGCACCTCGTCCGTCGCCAGCACCCGGCGGGCGGCCGCGGGGTCGCGGGCCATGTTGAATTCCGCCGTCGCCGTGACATCGCCCCCCTCGCGACCCGCTCCACCCACGATCACCAGCCCCGCCAGGAGCGAAAGAAACTCCGGTGCCCGGTCGCAGGCTGCCGCGAGATTGGTGAGCGGCCCCAGCGTGACCAGCGTCACCTCGTGCGGGAATTCGCGAACCAGTTCGACCAGCAGTCGCGGCGATTCGCGGCGGCTGTGAAGTTCGGGCACCGTAGGCCGCAGTTCGCCCAGGCCCGAAGGTCCCTGCAGTTCGGCCTGCAGCCTCATGAACTCTTCGCAGGCGAGATCAGGCGGATCGGCCTCAATCGCCGCGCCGATCCGCGGCCAGCGGGGCGGATCCGCCAATTGAACGAGCGCCTGCACCGCTTGCGTTGCCGCGGCGGCCGATGTTGTTCCCGCGGTGGCGGTGAGTGCCAGAAGTTCAATCTGGGGATCCGCCAGCGCCACGAGCGCCGCGAGCGCATCGCCAATGCCAGGATCCAGATCGAGCACCAGTTTGCGGGTCATGCGGACAGGTCTTGAAGGCGAACAGACGGCATCGAAATCAACATCAAACCACAATCAGGTCAGGCCTGCCTGACACCCTCACTTTTGACTTTTTCCTTTTGACTTGCTCCGTTCTGACGCAACCGGACTCGTCATTGAATTGCTGAACGGAGCCCTACGGCGTTGTCGGTGGTTTCGATTCGCCGGGCGATTGGGCCAGGGCCGGGGCAGGCACCAGCCGCAGCCGCTCGCTGTACGAGCGAAGTTCAATCGCCCGCCGCTCCGGCTCATACAGCAAGTTCCGGAAACCACCCGTCGAAGCCGAATCGTTCGACGTGACGAGTGCCCCCGTCTGCTTGTCGACCGTCAGCATCCGGAACATCCAATGATTCGCCCCACCCCGCCGTTCGAACCGGCGGGCGGCAAACACCAACAGCGGCGTCGCGGCGAACCGTTCCACAATCAGGCTCTGCGTTGAGATTTCGCGCCGCCAGCGCAAGCCGCCCCCGGCTCGTCCAAATGCAAATAGCCGCCCCGACATCGGCAGACAGGGCATCCCTTCCTGCTGGACATGCATCGCGGGCTTCGTATTGATGAGCAGGTAGACTTGGTCCCCGTCGGCAATCGCATACGACTGATTCACGCCCGCCCGGTCCGCCGGGGCGAGTTCACCCAGCGGTGTCAGTCGACCGGTCTCCAGTTCGAGTTCTTCCAGTCGACCCGAGCGCGTGTCGAACCGCGTGAAGCGGCCCGCTTCGAGGGGCGACAGGTGAATTGAAGTCGGGCTGTCGAGCCGCCAGACCGTCTGGTCGAGTTGGGCATCATACAGCTCAATCTGCCGGGGCAGTTTCTTCTGGGCCGAAGCATCGGGCTGAGGCCGGCCCAGCAGCAGGAAGCGATGCCCGACCACCTGGGCGATGTACGGTTCGATCTTGCCGAGCGCTGCGAGCGTCTGTTC
The DNA here is from genome assembly GCA_027489895.1 of Planctomycetaceae bacterium. Classification (GTDB taxonomy): domain Bacteria; phylum Planctomycetota; class Planctomycetia; order Planctomycetales; family Planctomycetaceae; genus JAIXZD01. Next base: position 7,477 of record JAIXZD010000406.1, on the reverse strand, counting down.
CCGGCCATCGCAGGCCCTGATCGCCTGCCACTTCTGACCTTCCGGAGCGCGGAGGAACAATAGCTCTCCATCGCCAAACACCTGCGTCCCAGGCCGGAAGCCGCCCCGCGTCCAGAGATGCTCGCCCGTGAGCGTATCGAGGCAGGTGAGGAACCGCTGTCGCGAATAGACCGTCACCTCGGGCGTGGCCAGCAGCAGCGCCCCCTGCCCCGCGATCGCCGTTTGCAGATTCGCCAGCCGGTTCCCGAGCGCCACCTGCGGCGAGAGCGTCGTGTAGGGCGTGTTCGCTGGTGTGAGGTAGTAACCCTGCGAGGTCGACCGCGTTTCAATCATCCGCGTCCAGAGAATCCGCCGGTCGACCCCCGAAACCCCATGCAAGACCCCCCGGTGCAGGACAACCAGCGTGTACCCCGCCGCTTCGGCCACAGACAGTGTCTGCTCGGGAAAATTCAGCTTGGAGCGCAGCGGCGCGGTCCATAACCGCGCGCCGGTCGTCGCATCGGCAAGCGACAGCCGCTGTTCCTGCTGGTCGATATCGATCATCGTCCGCCGGAACCAGGGGAGTGGCGACAGGCCGGAAAGGTCCTGCCGATAATCGTTCGCGTAGTTCACACCCACGCGCTCGATGCGCGGTGTTGCATGCTCCCAGTCGAACTGGTCGCGGGCCGGTCGGCGGGGCGTCAACCGTGCGGTGATCTCCGTGGCGATCGCTTCGCCCGTCTGGCCTGTCCCGTCATCCGTCGTGGCAAAGCGGGAACGAAGTTCCTGGGCGACGGCCAGGGCATCGTCAATCAGCTCGAACGATTCGAGGAACCGGGCCGTTCGCTGACAGGCCCGCAGCCCCTCACGCGGCTCGGCTTGTTCCCGTGCCACCGAGAGCAGTCGCATCCCCAGGGCGAAATCGCGGGTCGCCTCGGCCTGGTCGACAATTTTGTGGAGCGCTTCGGTCGCCACGGGCCAGCGGGCCACCAGACGCACGCGCCGCGCCTGCTCGGCCAGCGGCAGATCAGCCGCAAACGTCACCAGCGGACGCAGCGCCGTTTCCAGGTCCGCACGCTTGTCGGCCGGGACCAGTGTCCTCAGATCGGCCAGTCGTCCCGCCAGCCACGCCTCTCCCGAGACCGTCAACGTCTCGGCCCCGGTCGACAGGTCGAGTGTTTCGATCGGGTCCTGACAGAGGTCGAGATAGATCGCCGCGGCCTGGGCCACGTCACCCCGTTTGGCCGCCGACCGCGCTTCGAGTTCGCGCGCCTGCCAGACCTCTTGTCGCGACTCGGCCAGTTCGCCCAGTTGAGCAAACCGCTTGGGCGTGGCCACGTCGTCTCCCGCCGCTTCACTGCGCAGCAGCGTCACCAGAGCCGTGAAGTACAACCGGCGGTAAGTCGCTGCCTCGTCAGCGGCCAGCGCTTCGCGTGGCAGACGGTCGAGCAGCGAGACCGCTCCCGCGAAATCATCCTGAACGAGGGCAAACTGCGCCTCGCGCAGTAGCGCACCGGGGTCGTTGGGGTTCGTCTGCTTGCGGGCCGCGATCTCCTTGCGGACGGAATCGGCCTGTTCAAACGCCGTCACCCCCTGCGGGCCATACGCCAGCACCAGGCCCTGGTACATCCCCAGATGCCCCAGCGCCGTCGTCGGCCCCTGCGGTCGCCAACTGCCCGAAAGTGCCCCCGTCGCCAGATCGATCCGCCGCAATCCCCCGCCATTCACTTCGACCGGAACATACAACTGCCCGTTCGTCAGCACGCCACGACCCGCCAATAACCCCGTCCCTGCCGTCCAGGCGATCGAGCCATCCGTCAGTTTCAACCCAATCACGCTTGTGGACCCCAGCGTGATCAACAGGTTGCCATGCACGCCTTCCAGCGCGAGGAGTCCGTCTCGGCTGCGCTTCCAAAGCACCTTGCCTGTCAACAGATCAACGCACTGCAGTTCCTGCGATTCGGGTGAAGCCAGAAACACCCGGTTCCCCGCGATCACCGGTGCTTGCATCTGCCAGCGACCGGCCAGCGGCGTCGGCTGAACCAGTTCCGCCCCCTCACCCGATTCGCCTGGCTTGGGCAGCCGGGTGAGCCGAACGCCCCACAGTAACGACTGACTCGCGCGATCGACCGCCATCGTCCACCCGGTGGTGGTCGGGCAGATGATCACCCCTTCGCTGTACGCCACCGGGGCGGTCCACCATCTCCGCCCCAGATCGACTTCAATCTTTGAATCGGAATGCCCCAACAGCAGCGACCAGACCACTCGCCCATCGGCCGGACTGAGCGCCAGCAGCCGGACATCTTTCTCCTGCTCGGCAACAACCAGCAGTTCCCCTTCCACCGCGAGCGGTGGTCCGAAAAAGAACGAGCCCGCCAAGGGCAGTTCGAGGCCATCCTCGGAACGCTCGCCACCCAGCTCCCACAGAATCCGGCCTGTCTCCAGGTCGTACGCCCTCAGCAGATTCCCCACGCCGTACGCATCGTCGCGGCCATCCCACCCCTGAGGCTGCCCCGGTTGACGCGGATCGAACACCCCCCGATCGGTCAGCACGAACAGTTGCGATTCGTACGTGCTGACCATCCCGAATCCGGCATTGCGGAACAGCAGATTCGCCAGCGGATGCGACTGCGGCTCTTGCCCGGCGTTGATCTGGAATCCATTGTCCATCCGGAACGGACGCGGCTGCGGCAGATTGACTTCTTCGTCATCATCGGCGATCGGAACCGCGGCGATCGATTCTTCAAGGGCGAGATCGTCCTCGGTCTGCCAGAGCACGCGCCCCGTGGCCGCATCGACCACGCGCACACCCGCCAGCGTCCGATGAATCACCCGTCCACGTACCGTCAGCGCCTGCCCCGCGAGGAACGTCGCCGCCCCCTGGTCGTGCAGCCCCTGCACCACCTGATCGATCTGCTCCAGCACCGGCCGACTCGACGAGATCGCACTCGTCCACTGCGGTACCAATAGCGGCTCGCCGCCTAAGACCTGGGCCGATCGGCTCGCATCGCCAAACGGCACGGGCCATTCGGTCACCACCCGCGCAGACCACGCCGGAAACCCTTTCAGAAGATTCGTCAGCCATTCGGCCGGTCGGGGCGAGACCAAGGCCTGCGGATCGAGCGGCTGTCCTGATTCATCCAGCGCTGCGATCACCTGGTTAGCCGTCGCTGTCAGACCCGCCCGCTTGAGCGCGACAGCCGCCTTCATCCGCCATTTGACATCCCGAGTCACCGGGGCCTTCGCGTCCCAGAGTTCCTGCATCCAGTAGGCGGCAATCGCGACATGCCCCCGGTCAAATTGCTGCGATGCCAGTCGATTGGCTGCCTCCAGCCCGGCTCGCGTGGCAAAGTACCGCGACGCGACCCGTCCCAGCAGTTCTTCGCTCTGGGCGGCAACAGCCTCGGTCAACAGCTTGGCCGCCAACCCGCCCACCTGAGTTTCATACGCCTCGCGCAGTCCGCTGGGGCCCAGAGCCACGACCTGCCGCACATGCCGTCGCATCGGAATCCATAGCCCGGCATTGGTCCGCTGGAAGGAATCATCGGGCTGCTCGAGGATCTGCTGATACAGCTTCGCGGCCTGGGCATACTCCCCCGCCTCCAGGGCGGTGTTCGCCTGGTCGATCCAGCCCACGGCCCGGCGGTCAAACCCCAACCGGGGATCCGCCACATACCGCGAGGCGAGTTTCGTTTTCGTGTTCGGCTTCGCCACGGGTGGAGCGGCTGGCAAGTCTCGGGCTGGTGGTTTGCGTACGGGCGCCTTGCCTGCGGCGGGTTTGGCAGCAGGGAGCATCCCCCGGAAGAAGTCGGCGACCGGGTCGGGCCGCTTTTGTTTTTGAGCGGCCTCCGCCTCCGGTTTCTGAGCGGCGTCCTCTTTTGCCGCTGCCTCTGACGCGTTATCCCCTTGTTTCTCCGCCTCTGGTTCGTCCGCGTCCTCATTGGTCAGATCGGACAACTCCTGGTCTGTCTCCTCGTCACCACTCGCATCGAGGGGCGCCTCGTCAACGGCGACAAAGGCCGGTGCGTCATCGTCCGGGCTGCCGGGCCCAACACCGGGGAGAAAGGGGACGAACTCGCCGAGCACGTTCTCGGGTTCGGGGGCATCCGTACCGGTCCCGGCCGAGACAGGCACCGAGGCCGCGAGGAAGATGCACAGCATCCCCACGAGCAGCACGGCCCCTATCCGCCGAGGCGTCCAGACCTGAACCAGCGCTCCAGGCATTCCATCATCCGCAATCGGGAACGCCGCACGGGGTAGACCAACTGGCTTGCGACCGTATGGGTGGCGACCCGGCCTGGCGACAACCAGACCGGGGAGTGCGTTCTCTTCCAGTAGTCTCCGTCAGGAAAATTGCCTTGGCAAGACGCCATTCCGGATTTCCCGCTCCATTTCGACTCCTCACCCGCCAGAGCATTCCCCGACACCCGCTGCAGACCGACCTCGACCGCCCCGATTCGAGAGATTCTGACCCCGCCACCTGGACACCGGCGAAACCCGCTTCGTACCACGGCATCGCCGCCTACGATGGACTGGTGAACAAGTGACAACAGGGGTTGCCCGACCACCTTGTGGTCGGGTCGCGCAGCGACAGGAAGCAGCACCTTCCGCAAACAACCACCAAAAGAGGTCCCTTCCCCTCCAGGCATCAGCGAACGTCCTCAGCTCCCCAAAGGCCGATTCCACACGCTGAGATGGACGATCAACGACAGGACCCATCCCACCACGAAGACCGCCGACAGCGCATGCAAAAGGCGTCTGCGGTAGGCGTGCGACTGGGCTTGTGTCTGGGCCTGCAACTCCACCGGTTGCTCGCCAACATCGGCCAGAGCCTCCCGGCTGCACAGCCTCCACAAAACACTGACGATCAGCCCCAGGGCCGAGACTGCGGCCCGATGCAGATTCGTGTCGGCCGCCCCCAGCGCGGCGACCAGAAAGCTGCTCGGGATCAGGAAGATTTCCGTGACCTTGATCAAGTCGGGATTGGTCGAGTTCGCCACGATCGGTCGTCGTCCTGAACAGTGTTGAGGAAAGTCGTTGCACGCCTGGTTCCGAGCCTATTGGAAAACAAGCCGGTGTCAATTTCCTGCCGACAAGTCGCGGCATCGGGAAACCCCTGAACGAGGAGCGTCGCCGTGTTCCAGAGGGAACCAGACGCGCTGAGTTCAAAGGCGATGAGTTCAAAGTCCGTGCCATGCTTGCACCGTTTCGGGGCAAGCATGCCCAGCGCGAAACAGCGCGGCCCTCACCAAGACAACGTGGTTCCTCGAATTCGAAGACGATGACAGTCGCGCACCGCGCGCAGGCTTGCCCCGAAACGGTGCAAGCATGGCACATCGAATCCCCCCCCGAATTCACACCCTTTGTCCCCAGTTGCAACCGGCGAAAGCCCCGTGCCAGAACCCGGCGCATTCCTCGGAAGCCAGTCTCCTCGGTAGACTCTCGGGGAGAGTGTCGAAGCGAATGGTCTTCAAAACGCAGGCGAACGCATGGGAGTCCCGTCGCACCGTCCGGTCATCCGAACACTGCTTCTGGCGATGACCTTCTGTCTGGGGTCTGCCACAGCTTTCGGCGAAGCCCCGCCGCCCACGCGTGCCGAGGTCTGGTCCTGGCGACCCTACACCGTGACGGTTGAACTGCGGATTGCCCCCGACCTGCGGGGCGACGCGGCCTGGCTGGACCGGTTTCGCACGCGACTGTCGCACACGCTCGAAGCCGTCTATCGCCCGCTCTGGGATATCGAGCTGGTCGAAGCGCCGACGCTTCCCGACGCACCCCTCCTCACACCGACTGTTTCGCCGACCGACCCCAAAGCAGACGCCGTGCAAAAACGGTTCGAGTTGACTGTCGACCGAGTCGGCAGCACATGGCAGATCGCAGCCCGCGAGCGTGATGACCTCACCCAGACGGCCACGCGCGAGATCACCGAGCGAACGGCCGACCCCGATCGCGTCGAACTCGTCTGCGCCGAACTGCTCGGACGCCTGTTTCGGCCGGTCGCTCTGGTCGATCCTCTCCGCGGGGGTGGCGTGACGGTCACCTTTCGAGGCGAACGACTCTGGCCCGCGAGCCTGCCCCGTCCCGAATCCCGGCCGACCGAGCTGTTCTACCGCTACCTCAACAAGGCTCGCGTCGTGGAGTCGATCCAGAGGCTGCCGTTCACCTACCTGAAATGGGAGGCGGCCCAGCCAGAGGGCACCGCAGCAGCGGGCGGCGGTGAAGCGACCGCGGGGGGCTGGCAGGTCGCCAGCGGTTTGCGGTCGCCTCTCTCGGCCCGCAGGCAGCGGGTCGATGTCGTCGCCATCGGCGTGGGACCACTGTCCCCTGCCACGCGACTCACCCTGCGATCACGCAAATCGGCGACGCGACGGCTGATCGGCGTCGATCTGCTCGTCACCTGGCCGGGCAGTGAAACACCGCAACGACTCGTCTCCGATCGGCTGGGGCGGGTTGAGTTGGAGCGCGTCGCCCCGAGCCCGGACACGGGAAGCGCAACGGCACGCGGCGACGCGCAGCTGGCCCGGATCGAGGTGCGAAGCGGCAAGCTCGTTCTGGCCCGGGTCCCTCTGGTCGTGGGGTCCGAAAGAGAAACAATCCTCGAGCTGGCCGACGATACGCTGCGGCTGACCGTCGAAGGCGACCTCGCGATCCTGCAGGCCAGCGTCATCGACACGGTCAGCCGACGGGCCGTGCTTATGGCGAGAATCCGTCGCGACGCACGGCTGGGCCTCTGGCCCACGGTCGATTCCGGCTGGAAAGAGTTGGAGGCGCTGCCCACACGCGCCAAGTACTTGGCCGAGGTGACGACGCTGCGTCTCCCGGCCCAGGCCCAGGCGAAAGCCGAGCGCGACCGGGTGGCCGAGTCGCGGATCAAAAAACTCTGCACCGAGACGGAAGAGATGATCGCGCGGTTCCTGGCGGACGACCCGGTCGCCTTGCTGAAGACCGAGCTGGATGACTTGCAGACCGTGCGACGCGAAGAGGACGAAGCCGCCAAACAGGCGGCCGCGAAAAAGGCACGGGACGCCAAAGCCGCCGCCGAAAAGACCGAAGCCCGCAAAGCCAAGCCACCGCAACCGACCCCGCAACCGCCAGCCACTCCACAACCACCAGTGCAAGCCACCACGCCGAACCCGGCCCCCGCCAAAGTCGCGAAACCGGGTGGGCTGTAAACTCCGGAGTTGCCGAGGCATCGGAGCACACCTTGAGTAGCACTCTTTAGGGGAGCCGCAAGCGTTAGCGCCCGGAGGCAGCGCCAACTTCACAAGCGATCCGCCCGGAAAGAAACCAGTCAACGTCAAAGAGATCGCCAATAACATCGCGACGGTCATCGCGCTGAATCACCGACCGAAAATGCACTGCTTCTATACCGTGAGAGTGGGGCCTGTGATGCAAGACGGAATGGGTAATCGTGAGCAGCGGGTCTGGTGCTTGTTAACCGGGTGTCTGCTCGGGCTGATTGGGCCGGGCTGGGCGGGCTCGGGCTTGGTTCAGGCGG
>JAIXZD010000023.1 GCA_027489895.1 Planctomycetaceae bacterium | reverse complement strand
GCGGGCTGGCCAGGAATGAGGGCGGGGCCGTGGAGGTCTCCGCCGGCGAAGGCGGCGGCACGGATGTCGAGGCGGAACCCGCTTTTCTGCTTTTTCTCACCGTGACAGGCGGTGCAATGCTTCTCGAAAATGGGGCGGATGTCGGTGACGAAATCGGGCGGGGCGGCGGGCAGCGGCGTCGCACTCAACAGGCAGGCGACGGCGGCGAGGAGGGCGTGTCGCCAGGCTCGGAGGGTCGGCTGGGGGCGCGACATTCGGTCTACCGGGGCTGGGAAACGTGGGGGCCTAAGGGAGCATCGAGCATCGTCGACCTCTTCCACGTTCCGCGAGAACGGGAGTGCTGTCAACCCGTTGGGGGACGGGTCAGGTCTTCGCTTGGTTCAAACTGGCAAGAGGCTCGATGGGATCTCGAGGTGTGCCATGCTTGCACCGCTTCGGGGCAAGCATGCCAAGCATGGGGCGGCGCGGCAGTTACTCCAGCCCGCGTGTTTACTGGAACTCGACGACGAAGAGAGTTGGGAGTCTCTCGCATGCTTGCCCCGCAAAGCCGGTGAAAGCATGGCACAAAACTCCGATTACGACGTTGCTCGCAACCCGGGTTTCTGGAGCGAATTGCCTGACGGCGTGCCTGTTTTGGGTGGTTGATTGCGGAAGGTGTGGCTTCCTGTCGCTGCGCGACCCGACCACTAGGTGGTCGGGCCACCCACGTTTTTTCGTGTTCGCGAATGATCGGACACGGCGCGAACCGGCAGGGAGGGTTTTTGGGCGCGGGAACGTGGTTTGGTGTGCCGTTGGGGGACGATGGATCGCGATCCAAATGTTGCTTGGTGGGCCGTGCTGGTGAGCAGTGGTGGGCAGTGCCCACCCTACGGCGTGTTGACCGCCGGGGCCGGTTCGAGGGGATCGGCAGGATTCGCGGGCTTGCCTGCGGCGGTGCGGATGTGGACGAGGACGTCGTTGGAGGGGAGCGTCGCGAGGTAGCGGCGAGGAATGCGGCAGTGATAGGTGACGCGGTTCTCGAGGTAGTCTTGCCCCGTCATTTCGGCGTGCTGCGTGAGGTAGGCGTAGAGCTTGCCGTTGCCCGCGTCGCTTTCGATGTCGGCCTCGACGTAGCCCGAGCTGAGCCGATCGGTGACGAGGGTGGCCAGCTCGTCGAGCCCGGCCCGGGTGAGCGCGCTCACCGTGACAGTGGTCTGGGCCATCGTCCGGAGCATTTGCAGATCGCTGGGATCGGTGACGGCGTCGGCCTTGTTGAGGACGAGGATTGCCTCGGCCGAATCGATCTCGATCTCGGAGAGCACCTCGTTCACCGTCTTGATCTGTTGCGCGGCGTTGGGATGGCTGGCGTCGACCACGTGCAACAGGACGTTGGCGTGACGGGCCTCTTCGAGCGTCGAGCGGAACGACGAGACGAGAATATGCGGCAGATCGCGGATGAAACCCACGGTATCGCTGAGCAGGACATCGCCGAACTGGGGAATGGGCCAGGTGCGGGTCCGGGTATCGAGCGTGGCGAAAAGCTGGTTGGCGACGTAAACATCGGCCCCGGTGAGGGCGTTCATCAGCGTGCTTTTTCCGGCGTTGGTGTAGCCCACGAGTGAGACGGTGGGGTGTTCGTCGCGCTGTTTGACGAGCAGGCCCCGGCGTTTTTCGACCTCTTTCAGGCGGGCGCGGAGTTCGTCGATTCGCTGGTCGATGAGGCGGCGGTCGGTTTCGAGCTGTTGTTCCCCGGGACCTCGGCTGCCGACGGCGCCTTCCATCCGTTCAAGGTGGGACCACATCTTCTTGAGGCGGGGCCTCTGGTAGAGGAGCTGGGCGAGCTCGACCTGCAGGCGGGCCTCGTGGCTTTTGGCGTGGGTGTTGAAGATCGTCAGGATCAGCTCGTTGCGGTCGACGATGACGACGCCCAGCTCTTCCTCGAGGTTGCGGGCCTGACTGGGGGAGAGGCCGGAATCGAAGAGGACGGTGTCGGCTCCGGTCTCCTCGATGAGGAGCTTCAGTTCCTCGACCTTGCCTTTGCCCAGGAAGGTTTTCTTGTCGAGGTAGTGCCGGTTCTGGAGGAGTTGACCGATGATTTCAACGCCGGCGGTGTCGGCGAGGCCCCGGAGCTCTTCGAGCGGGGTCTCTTCGTGGCGTTCACGGCCGTAGACATGGACGCCGACGATGAGGCAGCGTTTGGAAGCGACTTCGATCTCGGTCCGTTTGCCTTCACCCAATGTTTGGCACTCCGATTAGGGGCTGATTTCAGACGCGGATGTCGAATGCGGATCACAGATCGGGATCAGCATTGGTCTGAGAGGGGGAATGATACCTTGCGGTTCGGGCTGGAACTACGCGAGTCGCAAAAGAGCTGGTGGAGGGGATTTGGGGTGACCTCCGGGCGGATGCTTCCGGCTCCCTTGGAGACGTTATGAGCAGATGGAGAGCGGGAGACGGGATGAGGTTCGCGGTTTGTCGGGGGGAATGCGGGGTTATCGTGGGGGGCTGGGGAGGGGGTTCCCCTGCCGGATTGGGGCGAAGGTTTCCAATCGTGAACAAACAGGCTTGCTCGGGGTCGAAGGGGGCGGGAACAATACTGGAGTTTGCCGTGCTCTGCCTCGAAGGGACTGGAGTTCGGTTCGGGGCAGGCCCGGCGATTGTCGCCCAAATCTGCCGCAACTCATGATCCGGTCTGGGAATGTGACCATGAAGCGTTTCTCGCTTGCCCGCTGGTTGACGAATCGGAAGCCCTGCCGTCGGAAGCCGATGCAGGCGGGTCGCGGGCTGGAAGGCCTGGAACAGCGGGTGGTTCCGGC
>JAIXZD010000324.1 GCA_027489895.1 Planctomycetaceae bacterium | reverse complement strand
GAGTCGTTCCCGTTTTTGAGGTCACTGAAATCCCGGCGATGGCGGTGATGGAGTTTGTTGAGGGGACATCTCTTAATGAGTTGCGACAACGAGGAGCACTTTCAAATTGGAGAGACATCCTCACCGGAATGAGTTCACTGGCCCAGATTATTCATTCGTCTCATCGTCTGAAAGAGCGTGTATTGCATCGAGATATTAGGCCAAGTAACGTTATGCTACGGAATTGTTGGGGCAATACTATTGACTGGGGCGAGAGTGAGGTTGTTGTTCTGGACTTCGATCTTTCATACTACGTCGATGGAGGCGATTTCTCGATCTTGTCTGCGGAGTCTGATAGTGGATATCTGGCTCCTGAGCAGATGGATCGGAACCGCGGAGAATCCACTAGGAACGCACGTGTTGACTCTTTTGGCCTTGGAATGACGTTATTCTTCTTGCTGAGTGGGCGAAAGCCCCTGCCGATGGAGCATCGCCACGTTGACTGGGCCACATCCGTGGCCATTGCTTCAAAGGGTATTGTAAGTCGCGAATGGCGATCTTTGCCCGCGAGGGTAGCAAGGCTAATCGCGGAGTGTACGAGGGACGCGCAGGCGTCTCGTATTGATGTTGCGGAGTGCGTACGAGAGCTTGGCCGTCTCAAGGAAGCTTGCTTGGATCCGCGGTCAGTTGTATCAACGGAGATGATCGTTGAAGAAATGGCAAGTATCGCATTTGACGGTAGGTATGAATGGGATTCAGAGTCTAAGTGCGCAGGCTGGAGGCTTGGTGGCGAGGCAATAACGATCGCTCCCGAACAAGGCGGTGATATGGTCAAGATTGGTTTTTCGTGGTCGTCCTTAAGCGGTGAGAATTTCAAGAGCGTTAAGGCATGGTTGCCAAATGCCAAGAGTGCTTTAGAGTCCTTGCTTAGGGAGAACGGCTGGCGGATGAGTTCATTTATTGATACAGCGCGTCTTACTGGCGAGGCCAAGATCAATGTGAATGACTTATTTGGTAACGTTCATCTTCACGCGAAGACATTACGAGGCGTGCGAGATAAGTTGTCGTTCAATATGTAGTCACGTAGGTCAAGCTCCTGCGTGGCTTCCTGGGCGAGGGGGGGCGTGTCAATGTGTTGCGGCGTTGTTTCGATAGGAGTACGGTTCGGGGCACTGGCACAGCCAGTGGCACACAGCAGGACCCCGATGGCACCTGATCTTGCCTCGGTTCGGGGATGAGCCGGGGACCACTACCAAGCGGCCTCCGCTTGACAGTTCGGCTCCCACGGGGGTGCCACTGGCTGGGCCAGTGCCTCGCGAGTTCCGTACAACCCAGCGGGGCGAACGGCCGGTGGTCCAGGCACTGCCTTGAGCGTCTGGGGGACGCGGTCACAGGGGGCGTTCACCGAACGGGGCCTGTCGCTCCGCCGTTGCGTTGGCACGGTTCCATGCGGAGTCACGCTGCGGGGATTTTCCGATCGTCGTCTCTCACGGGGCTGCGTAGAATCAGGGCTCTTCTTGTTGCTCCGCAACCTGGACGCCCCAAGCGGCGTTTAGGCCACCTGCCCTGTCTGCCGTTGAGATGGAGAGTCGAAATGGCTGCGACGATGCGAAGTCTGGGGCGAACCCTGACGGTGATGGGAGGCCTGTTTGCGGTGGTCTCGGTGGTCGTGCTCACGAGCGCCGGCCCGCGTCAGGATCCGAGTGATCTCGTTCCGATTCCGATCGGGTTTGTCCTGCAGGTGGTGTCGTCGGCCCTGGGTGGCTTGCTCATCGCCTTCGTGGGCTGCTGTCTGGAGTCCTGGGGGGTCTATCTGTCAAAACGGATCACCCCTTGAACGGACCCCGCGCTCCCCGCAGGTCACGATGTCCCCGGAATCCACGCGGGGTCCCTCGGTCGGTGGCACGGGCGTTCGCTCTTCCCCATACGGATGCAACTCGAAGCACCGGCAGAGCCAGTGGCACACAAGCACGTTCCGATGTCGCTGAATCGTTCACCGGTTTGGGAGTGAGGCGGCCACGACCGGGCGGTGTCCCGGCGGCCGGTTTGGTCCCCTTCCGGTGTGCCACTGGCTGTGCCAGTGCCTGGCGACTCCCGTCCACCGCAGCGGGTCGAACGGCAACGGGAATGATGGCGGAGGAGTGGCAGGCTGGTGTCACGGTTGGAAACGCTCTCACAAAGAGAGGCAACTCGCATCACTGGCAGAGCCAGTGGCACACGGCGTAACGGACTGCCCCCCGAGGTGGTGGCAACAGCGATGGGAGAGTTTTGATGAAGCCTCCTCATCGGAAGTCGATCAAACACGTTCATGAACCCGGACACCTTCACGAGTTCACGTTCTCCTGCTACCAGCGGCGGCCCCTCCTGACTCGGGACGATTGGCGGTGGCGACTGTCCGAGTCGCTCGACGAGGCCGGGCGAGCGGAGCAGATCGACCTCGTGGCGTTTGTCTACATGCCCGAGCATGTTCACTTGCTTGTTCTGCCGCGATCACCTCAGCCCGAATTGGGGCGATACCTGGCGCGGATCAAGCAGCCCGTGTCCCGGCACGTCAAGGAGTCGTTGACGGCAGACAACTCTCCCCTGCTCGACACATTGATCGTCCGAGAGCGGCCCGGCACGACCTGCTTCCGGTTCTGGCAAGAGGGGGCGGGTTTCGACCGCAATGTCTTCAGTCGTGCGGCGATTCTCGCCTCGATTGACTATCTCCACGCCAATCCGGTCCGCCGCGGCCTCTGCGAACGCGCGACCGATTGGCAATGGTCTTCGGCGCGGTACTATCTCGGCACACCCCCTCGACAACAGCATTCCGGCCTGCCGTGTGTGCATGGCCTGCCCGCCGATTGCACGAACTGATCGGGGATACGGCGGGAATATTGGCAATGCTGGTTCCGCTGGTGTGAGCGTGATCCCGTTCGCACTGGCATAGCCAGTGGCACACGATGAGGTTGCATTGGGAAGCTCTTCAACAGGCTGTTCGGCACCGCTGGGCCTGCCTGCTGGACGCGCTCTACCGCCAGAGGTTGAACCAGTGGGCGCCGCGGACGACGCGGCGCTGGGTTTCGGGGAGCATTTCCTGGCGCAGCGCGGGGACCTGGGTCCAGTGGACCGTTGGCTTGCAGTGGTGTTCCTGGTGGTAGCCGTTGTTGAACCAGAGCCAGTTGTACAGCCGGTTGTAGCAGCTCACCGAATCGGTCCCGCGATTCCCCGGAATCGCGTAGTGGTGTTCCAGGTAATTCTCGGCCAGGGCGGCCACCTGTCCCAGAAACCAGACAGGGATCACGAATTTCAGAAAGAACATGGGGTGGAGGTACGCCAGCGTTCCCGAGAACGCGAGCATCGCCGCCGCTTCGAGCCAGACCAGCCCCGACCGGTTTTTCGCACGGGCCGCGGCGTAGAGGCTGCCCAGTTCGGTCCGAAAGGGGCCGAGCGTGGAGTAACTGGCGATGTGCTCCTCACGATCGGGGTGGCGGGAGAAGCGGTACGTGGACGAACGGTCCCGCGTGGTGTTCGTGACCGGGTCCCGCACGTCGTTGTTGAACTGGTGATGGTTGAGGTGGTGGTACTTGTAGAGTGTTTGCGGCAGCCCCAGGGCGATGCTGTTGACGATCGAGAACAGGTTGTTGAGCAGCCTCGACCGGAAGAACGGGTTGTGCAGGAAGTTGTGGGCCACGCACTGGTAGTTCGTGCAGTTGAGGAACACGAGCAGCGCCCCGAGCGCCGTGAGGGCCGGCCACGACCAGGAATCGAACACCTGGAGCGCGAAGAGCACGAGCGCGACGCTCGCTCCGCCGAGCAGCACCAGCGCCCCGTCTTTCCAGTGGTGGGCAAAAATCACGCGAACCTCGACCGTCTACGGGGAAGACCAGGGGATGAATTGAAGACCGGGGTGGGGTAGGCCGGGAAAAACAACACATTGTAGCGGGTTGGGGAGCCGATCTCGCCGGTTGCGGGCCAGACGTGGGCCAGAACCTCCGCGCGGTTCGCGGTAACTGTGGGTGGTGACGGTTGGTGGTGCGGGGCGCTGCGGTGAACGTCTGGGAGATGCGGTCACGGGCTGCAGTCACGGGATGTGGTCACCGATACAGGCATCACGCGAGAAACGTCCCGCAAGCCGGTGCGCGCTGGACTCAGGCGGGGGCCATCCAGCGGGCGAGGATCATTTGGTGGCCGAACTGGTTGGGCTGGCCATCGACGAGAATGTCGAAGCCGCGTTGTTCAAAGTCCGGACCGGTCCAGAGCGCGTGGTGACGTTCAAACGGGTTTCCACAGAAATCGCCTTGCGGCATGAAGATCGCGGGGGTGCCGATGAAGACCTGACCTCCCGGGGCGGTGTGCGACTGGAGCCGTGGAATCAGCGACTCTCCCACGTCCCTGGGGAAATGCTCGATGACATCCATCAGCAGGATGGCATCAAACTGTTCCGAGGATTGCTCGAGGAATAGCTCCAGAGGCTGGCAGTAGATTCGGTTGTACAGGTCCCACAACGGGGATCGGTACTCGGGCCAGGCTTCGACCCCGACAAGTTCCGTCCCGGCTCCCGGAAGGATGCCGTAGTCGAGCCACTGTCGAACACAGGCGCCGTAGAAACCGAATCCAATCCCCAGGTCGAGCACCTTGGTCGGGCGATGTGCCTCAAGTTCGTGGATCACAAACGGAACAAGCGAATGGCATCCGATCGGCATACGAGACAACCTAAGTCATAGGGCATGAGGCTGGGTGCAGGGCAGACAGAAATCGGGGATGTCTGTCGCCCCCCGATCTCCCGTGGGAGATTCCGTACGGTCGGCTGGCTGCCTGAACGCGAGACGAGGCAGCCAACCAGGGATCAACCGGATGTCTTTCCCGAAGTTTTCTGCAGGTACAACTCTTCGAACAAGTCTTCGTAGGCACGCACCATCTGCAAGCCATGACCGGTCTCGTCGGCCGTTCGAGCGGCCTCGGCCCCCAGGTGTGCGGCCCACGCGGGATGGGATTCCAGATCGGCAAGCAGGCTGGCGAGGTGTTCCGGTGTGCGATCGAAGACCAGGCCGTTTTCCCGATGTTGAAGCAGCTCTCCCACGGCCCCGACATCGGTCGAAACGACGGGGAGGCCGCACATCATGGCCTCCAGCAGGACCAGGCCAAACCCCTCATGCTCGGATGCGAGACAGAAGGTGTCCATCGCGTGATACACATCGCCGAGATAGCTTCCCGTCGACACGATCCGGCACCGTCCAGGAATCAGTCGATCGGCTAACTCCTTAAGCGATGATTCCAGTTCGCCCCACCCCACCAGCAGCAATTTGAACCGTGGCGGCAGACGAGAGAGCGCTTGAATCACCAGATCCGCGCGCTTCTCCTGAGCCAACCGGCCTACCATTCCGACGACGAAATCGGAGTGCTGGAAGCCGAGCTCCTCACGGGCGGCGCGGCGCGAACGGGTTCGGGCGAGATGAGCGACGTCGATCCCATTCGGAATGACTCGCACGGGGAGGGCGCTTCCCAGGCGTTTCGCGACGCGCTGGCTAACTGCCACGAAGCAATCGGTGACGGGGGCGGCGAGTTGTGCCATCTCGCGCGTCCAGTCCGAATCGCCATGAGCGACGACAATTCCAACGGGCGGACGAACGTCTCCCAGAACCTGAGCTAGTGGACTGCCCCAACTGATCAGGACGTCGCAATCGCGGGCCGCCCGGCGCACCGACTCGACTCCCCCCGCCTCCACCGGCACGTTCAGTTCGCGAACCACCGCCGGGTCCATATGAGTTGGATTGACGACGACACAGCGGGTGAGGCGCGCCCGCTGTGGGTTCAGAAACTTCCGCAGCGTGAGCAGCCACGATTCCGTCCCGCCGCGACAAAGGCACAGGGAGATATGGATCACCCGTAACGGCCGGCCCAAAGACGAGACGCGATCTCGCCAGTATTGAGGCATCCCCAGCCAGCCGGGATCGGGGATCGCAGCGGGGGCAGCTCGTCGGACCAGGCGGTCTCCCGTCGCCGGGGTCTCCTCACTGGAAGACAGGCCTCCGGACAGAGGGAAACTCTCCGACAAAAGAGAACCCGACGAGAATGATCCGGACGAGAACGAACTACGAAGCGGCGAGACGCCACCTCCGGATTCGCTGAACCCGAAGAATGACGACCCCAGTTCAATCGACATCGGACAACTTCCTGACACGCAGACCTAGAACGAGTCGGCAACACCCAACTGGAGTTCACCGTACCTGATCGATCGGAGGGAACGCACCAATTGTTTCATCGGATTTCCCGGAGGTGGTCGGCTCGGGACGGATGAACTCAAGCGGCCGGAGAAACTGCGGATTGGCTTCGTCGCGGGACGCCAGAGGTAGCGCCTGGGTCAACCGAACAAGTTTTTCCAGGCACTCGCGTGCATACGGTTCGAGGGGTGTGTCGGACCGTGGCTCCCAGACATTTCCGGCGATCGACCATTGTGGCGCCGGAAGCGTCCCCCGAAAGCGGTCAATGGCCTGAATGCCGCCGGTTTCGACCAGCAGGTTATCGGAGAGGGTGATGGCTTCACAGGCGCTGATCTCGGTCGACACGACACCGATCCACCAGGGGTTGCGGAAGAACGTGTTGTGATGGACCTGGATGTTCCGACCGAAATGATCTGTCGGAAAGTTGAAGTTGATGCCGATCGCGCCTTTGACGAACAGATTGTGGTCAATCTCGACATGCTCGGCTCCCTGCCAGAAGACCAGCAGCGAGCCCGCATGATCACTGCGGAAGACGCTGTTGGAGACTCGGAGGTGGCGCACCGGGCGGCGCGGGCTTCCCTCGCACCAGATCGATTGACCATCCTGACATTCCAGAACGGAGCGATCGATCCAGAGTGGAGCCTCCGCACTGCCTCCACAGCCGGGCTCGATTGAGATGAGCGGCACGCCATCGTCGCCCAGGGCCGTTACTTGCAGATTCCGCAGCGTGACACCGGGGAGTGCGCCACTGAGTTCGATGGCGGTCTGCAACCCCTGGGAGCGAATTCGCAGTGACTCGACCACGACGCCCGGTGCCCCGGCAATTTTCAGTACCGGGGTGCCCGGTGGGGCGATCAGCGTGGGGGTCTGCCCGCTGGCGCCGCGAATGGTGATTGTCGCTCCGAGCGGACGCAACACTTCAAACGGACCGGAGTATTCGCGACTGTCGGTGATCTCGATTGTTTCGCCAGGCGACACCGCGGACAGCGCGAGTTGCAGGTCGGAAAAATCGGCCCCGGATTCCAGTCCCACGCGAAGTGTGCGGCCGACCGGCGGAACGCCGATTTGTGTGGGCTGATTCCCGCTGAGGGCAGCGACCGGCTGCACGGGCTGCCCCAAGCCAACCAGCGCGTTCCAGAATTGAACCAGCGTAAGTCCCGAGAGCGTCACCAGCAGCAGGATCAGTGCCTTGATCGACCGGTTCTTCGCGCGCTGAATCGGATGGGAAACAAACGGAAACGGGGTCGTGATTTCTTCTGTCAGATCTCTGCGGAGCCCGAGGAGATGCATATGAATTTCGCTGGCTGATTGAAAGCGGTCGTCCGGATTTTTGGCCAGCAGGCGATCGACCACATTCGACAGTGCTTTCGGAAGCTGCGGCGCAAGCGTGGAGAGCGATGGGGGCGTGAAGTCCACGACGCGACGCGCGATGGCAATCCCGTCGCGACCGCTGAACGGAGATCGTCCAGTGACCATGCAGTACATGACGCACCCGAGGCTGAACAGATCGGTTCGGAAGTCAACCTGTTCGCCGCGGACCTGTTCAGGCGACATGTACGCGGGCGTCCCGACAAAGTTGCCGGTCGACGACATCCCCGAGTTGTCGAGGGCGGCACGGGCCAGGCCGAAATCCGCAATCCGCACCCGCTCGATTCCGTTGTCGAGCAGAATGTTGGCGGGCTTGATGTCTCGATGGATCAGCCCCTGGGACTGCGCGGCGGCCAGGCCCGCGGCAATCTGCGTGGAGATGTGCAGAATGTCTTCCAGGGGGAGCGGATGCTTCCGCTGAATCTTGTCCTTAAGCGTCTCTCCGTCGACATACTCCATGACGAGGAACGGAGTCCCGCGATGTTCGTCGACCGCATGAATGGTGATGACATTCTGGTGGGACACGGCCGCGGCGAGACGGGCTTCGCTCATGAACCGCTGTCGGAAATGGGAGCTCGCGGCGAGGGCGGGGGGCGGCACCTTGATTGCCACAGTCCGGTTCAGCGGCACCTCGAAGGCCCGAAAGACGATGCCCATTCCCCCGGTGCCAACGATCGACTGAATCCGGTACTTCCCCATCGTCCCCATGTCCTCCGCGCAGGTGGGCGGGTCGAGGAACGAGAGGTCGACATGTCCGTAAGCCGAGTCTGGCGTCCGGACCGTTTCGGACGGGCCGCTGGATTGCGGGGCGAGGCCATCGCTGCCAGGCGTGGTGTTGGGAATGTCGGGCACGTCGAATCACTTGGCAACTTGAACGGGCAGGTTTCGTGACGCGGTCGAATCGCCAGAGTACCGGATTGCCTGCGTGGTGAAATGGACAACGTCGGAAAATGTGCGAGGGGCATCCGTACCGCTTCCAGAAGGGTGAGGGGAAACGATTTTGCTTCGATCGACGGGTGGCCCAGACGCTGCCTTGAGCGTCTGGGTGACGCAGTCACAAGAGGCGATCCCTCAAACGCGAACGTCCTTTGGCCTTCCTGCCCGCATTCTCATCTCTAGTCCGCGACCGAGGCAGTTCCCATGTCAATGCCCGTCCGGTATACCATCGAACAAGATTCTCTTGTTGCTCCGCAACCCAGACGCTCAATGCATCGTCTGGGCCGCCCGCAGGCCAGTTTCAATTGGAAAGTCATCGCAGTCGGCTCGGTGACGTGAGACGTTCATCTGCAAGCGAGGAATCCTCATGAGAAGAACCCTAATCGCCGCGATCCTCATCGCGCTGCTCACTCGTACTGATGCAATTGCCAATGACGTCTTTGGAAATGGGCATGTTTTCCCGGGGCCGAATCCTGAGACGGCTGACCTTTTGCCCGACGCTGATCCAGACACAAGCTTTGGGATTGGGCAAATGATTTTCGAGTATCCGATACACCGGTTGGGCAAGGGTGATCAGGCCGTCAACGAGCTGTCGCTGCTTCAATCTGTTTCGGACACTGTGAAAAAAGCGACGCCTTCGCCCGCGATTACTGCGATTGTCGATCAGCAACTGAGCATACCGCACGAGTTTCACTTCGTGAGTGCGACCGTTTCAAGTCGGGGCGATGAAGGTCTAATGTGGGACGTCGTGTATGAACTCTTTCCCAAAGTAGGTGGTTTTTCGGGAGTGCCGTATCGATATCGCGCGGTACTTGATGGGCGTGGGGATCTCGTTTCGCCGCAACTGACTTTATTTGATGCGTTTTTTCATTCAAACAAAGAAGGTTGGACTTGTTGTACTCTCCGACTTCCTACGAGTCCGACAGCCAAAGACGCGGCTTTAGGCGCTGAGAAAATTCGCGAAATCGCCACGGAGCGTCTTGCCGACATGACGAAGGCACCAAATGCCGCCGATACCGCTCGAAGCCGAATGAAATACGACAGTCAGAAGATAATTCGGATTCCATGTGTGGCGAACCCGACTGAAGTGCCGGAGCATGTCAATATCTGGGCCGTCAGTTTCCGCGACCCTGCCCAGAAACGCGACCCTGCCCTGAAAGAAGATACTGGCCAACGATTGACCGTGTGGGTGACAGAATCCGGTCGAGCGGCAGACGTAAGGCACCTCGACCATTATTGGGATGCCAAATAACAATCGGCAGATGGCACCGGCGGAAGCCTTCTTCATACGGACGCGGCTCGTGGCGGGTGGTTCGCACGCTCAACACAGCGTCTGAGCCACCCGCCTTTATTCGTCAAGAAAAACAAGGATGAAAACTTTTTAAAACGGAGGACGGGAGCCTTCGCTCTGTGGAGAGCTGTTCAATCGCGTGCGAACAGAGACTTCTCCGGCACCGCGTACTTCACCGCCAGGTGCGGCGTTTCCAGGCGCTGTCCCTGCTTCACCGACTTCAGCCCCGCCTCGACGAGGCCGCTGGTGAGCAGGGTGCGGTCGATCGGGGTGGGGGAGACGCCGGTTGTGAACGTCGTCTCGGCCATGTGCATCAGGAAGGTCGAGTAGTAGACGTTCGGTCTCGGCGGCAGATAGAACAGCGTCGACAGGATCTCGTTCTGCTCGTGCAGGCGGGCGGCGAAGGTGAAGTCGCTTACGAGGCCGTTCATCCGCAGGTGGCAGGCCCGCGTGCCGTCGCGGTACTGGACGCGATAGGCGACCGGTTCCTTCACCCAGGCTCGCACCTGCTCTGCGGTCGGGTGGCGATGGCTGAACGTCTCGGGCTGCTCCAGCGTCTGACTGCGGCAGAGGCAGGCCTCGACGAGGTCGGGGTCCCAACCGCCCTGGTCCCACGATCCGGCCGCGTAGGCCTTCCAGAAGGCATCCCCGGTAAGGGCTTCGACCCAGGCGACGCCCGTCTCGCCCCCCTGCCGCCGTTCGAGCATGCATTGCAGCGTCTCGAAGACATGAAAGTCGTAGCTGTCGGGGCTACCGGCCGCGACACACATCGCCTCGCGAACCCGTGCGCCATGCGGCAGGTCGACCGACGGCATTCGCCAGGTGACCGGTAGCGACGACCCGGCACAGAACCCGAACTTCAGCTCGCGCGAAAGGGCCACCATCTCGGCCGCCCAGTCCCATTTCCACGACAGATGCTTGTCGCTGAAGACCGGCGCGACGCGGCCATCGGCGCGGTAAACGTCGCACACCTGCCGAAAGAATTCGTAGCGGGGGTACTGCGTCTGACCATACTCGTTGACGGGATACTTGCCGTGCTCGCCAATAATCAGGACGGCGTCGACCGCCAGCCGCTCGCCCCCGGCGCGTAGCGCCGCTGCAATTGACGGATAGATCGTGAAGCCAAACTCGGCGGCGCGCTTGCGGGAGAGATCGTTCTCGGGGACCTGATCGACATACGCGGAGACGACCTGAAACGGCGGCTTATGCCAGCGTCCCTCACGCGGGTAACCCACGAGAAACCGCTCGGCCATGTGCCACGCATGCGTCCCGATGGTCCACTCCGTCGTGACGACGGCGAGCTTACGCGGGGGCGAAGCCGGGTCCGCCGCGCGGGCCTGTTCGACCAGCAGGCTGGAGACACCCGCCCCGGCCACCGCCGTGGAAATCTGGCCAAGAAACGCGCGCCGCGAAGAAGACATGGGGTGACTCCGATGAGGATGAGGATTGGGCACACCGGGTGCTTGGGCGGAACGGGGGCGGCAGCCCGGATCGTGTTTTGAGCGGCGGGGTGACGAGGTCACAAGAGGTGCCACGGCGGGGACAATCAGGTCTGTCTCTCCAGTGTGTCCCGTGGCGCGATCGGGGCGACCTGAGTTCAACATTCCACCGGTCGCTTCGCAACCCAGACGCATGAGCAGCGGCTGGTCGGACATCCCGCCATCTGGCCCATTCGATCACTCGCAACGCTAAAACAACGCAGTGACCGGATGGCCGGGGGTGATGGGGATCGGGCGGCCCAGCGGGTCGGTAATGGTTGTTTCCGGGGTGAGGCCGAACGCGTGCAGGGTCGTGGCGGCGAAGTCGTCGGGACTCACCGGGTCGCGAGCCACGTAGGCGCCCTGCCGATCGCTGGCTCCCCAGACGGCTCCCCCCTGCACGCCTCCCCCCGCCAGCAACTGGGTGTAGCAGTGTGCCCAGTGATCGCGGCCGCCCGTCGCGTTGATCTTCGGGGTGCGGCCGAATTCCCCCGCGACGGTGATCAGGGTCTCATGGAGCAGCCCCCGCTCCTCCAGATCTTCGAGGAGCGCCGAGAAGGATCGATCGAACGATGGTGTGCAATACTGGTGCGTGAGCTGCTGCCGTCCGGTGAGCTGCCCATCGATCCCGCAGACATCATTCGCGACGCCGTGGTTGTCCCAGAGATTGAACTGGCAGCCCTTGGTGTCGAAGAAGGTCCAGAAGACATTCACAAACCGGACGCCCGACTCGACCAGGCGGCGGGACAGTAGCAGACTCTGTCCATATTCGTTGCGACCGTAGCGCTCGCGCAGCGACTCCGGTTCGCGGGCCAGCTCGAACGCCTGGCGAACGGAGGGAGAGCCCAACAGTCCGTGGGCTGCTTCGAAGAGTTCATTGGTGGAGGCGACCGACTCGGCCTGCAGCGTCTTCCCGAGTGACCCCGACAGGTGTCTGCGGGCGGCCAGCCGGGCGGTGTTCATGCCCTCGGCGAGTTCCAGTTCCCCCAGCGTGAGCGGGGCGTCTGTGAGCGACCCCTTGCGTTCTTTATCGAGCATCACGGGGTCCCACCCCCGTCCGAGAAATCCCCCCGATTGCCCTTTGTAGGGGGGCGAATTGGTCCCGAAGTACCGGGGCAAGATGACCCACGACGGCAGCGGCCCCTTCACGCCCAGGCAACGATTGACGATCGCCCCCACGCCCGGCGGGTCTTGCCGCGCGACATACTCGGCCGCGGGGTCAACCGGTTTCTGCCCCAGGATCGACCGGGCAATTGCGGTCCCATGCGCGTTGTCGGTATGGGTCATCGAACGAATCAACGCCAGCTTGTCGGCGTGCCGCGCGACTTGCGGAATCAACTCACTGAATTGAAGGCCGGGCACAGTGGTGGCAATCGGCGCGAATTCCGACCGGATGCCGCTGGCGGCCTCGGGCTTGAGATCCCACAAATCCGGCTGGGAAGGCCCTCCACACAGAAAAATGGAGATACACGCTCGCGCCCGCCCAGAGTTCGACGTCGAACTCTCCGCCCGCACCGCCCGATCAAGACCCGTCGCCCCTCCTGCCCCCGCCACCGACGCGAGGCTCAGCCACTGCCGCCGCGAGAGCTGCGGCCAATCCGTCCTCCGCGATGGAAACAAATTCAGCATCTGTGACTCATCCGGGAAAATGCGCGTGAGGGGGGGAATCAAGGTCGACAAGGGGAAGAAGGCGAATGCCCTGGGCGCCGCCGGGATTTACGGGGTTAACCCCCCTATTTCTTTTCAATGAAAGGGTAAACATAAAACAGCGGCAAGAGTTCCTTGCCTCCG
>JAIXZD010000560.1 GCA_027489895.1 Planctomycetaceae bacterium | reverse complement strand
GTTGGTTTTTGGGGGCGGGTGAGCCATTGGTGGGCAATGCCCACCCTACAGCTAATAGACGCCGACGGTGGTGGATTTGGCGAACTCGTGGAAGGGACGCGTGCCGCTGATTCCGTCCCATGGGTACTTTTCGCAGGGCAGTTCCCGCTCGCCTTCGTCGCGCTCCATGAATCCGGGGATGAACGTCTCTTTGGTGAGAGTGGTCAGCTTGACGCGGCCCGTCGCTCCGTAGGGAACAACCTGGTTGTAGTCCTTGAACTCGACCACCTCGATCACCGCCCGCGGCTGCGGGGCGTAGTAGGAGATCTTGTAGTTGTCGGCGAGGTCGAACGGACGGCTGCAGGCGAGGCCCATGAGCGTGTTGCCGTAGGTCGGCGTCATGTAGACCGGCGGTTCGTCTGGGTTGTTCGGGTCCTTCAGCAGCTCTTCCATCGCGAAGCGGTACCACTGCGGCGTGAATTCGGTGCCGCCGGAGAAAATCCCGGTGATGCCCGCTTCCTTGATGCTCGACCCGGCCTCAAACAGTTTCGTCGCCAGGGCTTCGAGCAGTTTGGGCGTCGTGAACATGCACTTTACGTTGTGCCCGGCCTTGAGGATGGTGACCGCCTGATCGATGACGTGGTCACGATAGGCTTCCATCTCTTTCATGGCCCCGCGCTTGATCACCTTGACGACCCAGCGGGGGTCGAGGTCGACGCAGAACGCGATCCCGCCGCGATACTGTGCGAGATGCTCGACGGCGAGGCGGAGGCGGCGCGGTCCGGAGGGGCCGAGCATCAGCCAGTTGCTTCCCTTGGGGAAGTGCTCATCCGGCAGCGTGTGGCTGAACTGTTCGTAGTCGATCTTCCAGTCGTCAATCTGGACGCGGGTTTTGGGGATGCCGGTGGTGCCACCCGTCTCGAAGACGTAAGTCGGCTTGCCCTTGAGACCCTGTGGAATCCAGCGCTCGACCGGACCTCCACGGAGCCATTCGTCCTGAAACTCCGGGAAGATCTTGAGGTCTTCGAAGGTGTGGACCTTCTGCCGGGGATCGAAGCCGAGTTCTTTGGCTTTTTCGAGCCAGAACGGGCAGCCAGTGGCGGGATTGAAATGCCACTCGATGATTTCGCGGGTGTGTGCGTCGAGGAGTTCGCGGGCCTTGGCCTGGGGAACGGTAAGATCGGTGGACATCGGAAGCACTCTCTTAGGAGGTCGCAGCGGCCTGATTTTTCCAAAACACCATAGTACGGCGCGCGGGGCGAGAAGCCAAATCCGCGACGCCTGATGGGTGGAGGACCGCAAGTGACGGCGGGACTCAACGCGAGGGAGAATCGATTCGAGGCGGGACTACTGTTTTGGCGGCGAATCGCCGTGAAGCAGCCGCTCGAGGAGCGGCGCGTTGGCGGGGGGGAAGTGGAGGGAGGCAAGTTCGGCGCGGGCGACCCAGCGATACCCCTGACAGGAGTCGGGGATTCGGTCCTGGATTTTGGGAGTGGGGCGGCAGAGCCAGAATTCGAGGTCGATCAGGCCGTGGGGGTATTGGAAGGTGCGGCGCATGAGGAGATCGACCGCGAACACTTCGAGGCCGGTCTCTTCCAGACATTCCCGAATGGCAGCGTGGGCATGACTTTCCCCGAGGGTGCATTTGCCCCCGGGAAATTCATCAAACCCGGCCAGCGGTCCATCGCCGGTCCGACGGCCGATGAGAAACCGCCCCTGCCACTCGACAACCGCCACGCCAACGTGGGTTGCGGTCGCACCTTCGGCATGTTCCGTCATGCGGGTTCGCCCCCTCGTTGGGTGCCGGGAGTTTTTTTGGCGTCGGCGATTTTCGGTGGGCGTCGACCCTCCCACCGACCCCTGACAGGGTCGGCTCGCCAGCGTGGCGTGGGGAGACGATTTTAGGGCATGTCGATTACTGCACGTCTTCGGGGGGCGCTCCCATGATGTGGAAGCCGCAGTCGACGTGGTGGGTTTCCCCGCTGACGCCGCTGGAGAGGTCGCTCAGCAGGTACATCCCCGACTTGCCGACCTCTTCGTGGGTGACGTTGCGGCGGAGGGGCGAGAAGGTCTGGTAGAGCTTCATCATCAGGTCGAAGTCGCCCACGGCCGAGGAGGCGAGCGTTTTGAGTGCGCCGGCCGAGAGGGCGTTGACGCGAATGCCGCTGGGGCCCAGCTCGTTGGCGAGGTAGCCCACGGTCGATTCGAGGGCGGCCTTGCAGACGCCCATCATGTTGTAGCCAGGGATCACGCGTTCGCCACCGAGGTAGCTGAGGGTGAGGATCGATCCACCGGGGTTGAGCAGGTCTTTGGCGCGGCGGGCCAGCGAGATCAGGCTGTAGACGCTGATATCCATCGCCAGCTTGAAGCCATCGCGGCTGCAGTTGTAGGTGGGGCCTTTGAGGTCGTCGAGGTTCGCGTAGGCGATGGAGTGGAGCACGAAGTCGAGCTTGCCGTAGGTCTCGGCCGCCTTGGCGAAAACGGCGTCGAGGTGGGCGTCGTTCTGGACGTCGCAGGGCATGATCAGCTTGGCGCCGAGCGGCTCGACGAGCTTGCGGAGGCGACCTTCCATGCGGGGACGCTCGGGGTCTTTGTCCGGCAGGTGGGTGAACCCGATGTCGGCCCCTTCGGCGTGGACCTTTTTCGTGATCGCCCAGGCGATCGAATAATCGTTGGCGATCCCGAAGACCAGCCCCTTCTTCCCCTCGAACAACCCCATCACGCGCACTCCTCTGAGACATCGAACGCCGGGAGATCGAACTCCCGCTGTGCAGAAAAGCCGTCGCGGCGAATTCCGCTCCCTTCGAACCAGACTGTATCGGATTGAGGGTGGAAAGCTGAAGTCCGGGGTTGGGGAGGAATCTGGGCTGGGGAGTGATGGCGTTCGAGGCCGTTGTTTTTGATTGTTCGCCGGGTGACTCGCGAGCGGGAGTCGCTCTCCCTCCGGGCGCTAACGCTTCCGGCTCCCTCTGGGACGACAGTTGCCCAGAAATTGGGGACTGCACCCATTGCCATTCAGGCGGGCGGCTGCCGACGGGACAGCCTGAGCGGGTCTCGGTAAACTGGATGTCAGGTGGAATTCTGGGCTGGTTGTCCTGTGGGGATGTTCCAGCGTTGTGGGGCGAGAATGAGCGGGAGCGAGGCTGTGATGGCGGGCGGAGTGGCGGAAGGGGTCGCGATGGACCTGGTGATCGAGCGCGAGGTCGTGGGGCCTGGCTGTGCGATTGTGACGCTCGTGCTCAATCGGCCGCAGCGGCGGAACGCGCTCTCGGAGGGGTTGGTCGCGGCGCTGAACGAGGCGCTCGAGTCGTTGCGCGGCGATCGCGAGGCGCGGGTTGTCATTCTGCGGGCGGAGGGGGGCGTGTTCTGTTCCGGGCATGACCTGGCGGAGATGACCGGGCGCTCGGCCGAGGAATACGACCGTCTGTTCGCGAACTGCTCGCAGTTCATGCTGGGGTTACGGCAGCTTCCGCAGCCGGTCATCGCCTGTGTTCAGGGCGTGGCGACGGGGGCGGGATGTCAATTGGTGGCGGCCTGCGACCTGGTGGTCGCGGCGACCGAGGCGATGTTCTACACGCCGGGGGTCAAGCTGGGGCTGTTCTGCACGACGCCTCTGGTGCCGCTGGTTCGCAGTATTCCGCCCAAGATCGCGATGGAAATGCTGTTGACGGGCGAGGGGCTGACCGCGACGCGGGCGTACGAGGTGGGACTGGTCAATCGCGTGGTGCCGGCGGGCGAACTGCGGAATACCGCGCTCGACCTGGCGAAGAAGATCGCGGCCGCGAGTCCGTTGACGCTGTCGATCGGGAAACGGGCGTTCTACTCGCAGCCGGCACTCGATGAATCGCAGGCGTACGAGTCGGCGGCGCGGACGATGTCGGAGAATGCGGTCTGCCATGATGCCCAGGAAGGGATGACGGCGTTCAAGGAGAAGCGTGTTCCGCAGTGGCGGGGGGAGTGAGTTAAGTCAAAAGTGGGGTGTGGGGGGCGCTGGTGAGCGGGAAGAAACGATGATTGGTTGATGGTCGTTGGTGAGCGCTGGTGGGCAGTGCCCACCCTACGATTGCTAAGGGAATGGGTGGCGCGATGCCTTTGCCGGGTTTTGAGGAACTGTTTGCGCGATTGGATGCGGCCCGCCCCGAGATTGGGGTGGTGGCTGCGGGCGGGGCCGACCAGACGGTGCTCGAAGCGCTGGGGCAGGCTGCGGCGCGGGGCTGGGTGCGGCCTGTGCTGACCGGCTCGGTGGCAGAAATTCAGGAGTTGGCGGCCCGGTTGGGGATTGAACTCGCCGCGTTTGACTGTGTCGAATCGAGCGAGCCGGCGGTCAGCGCGGTCGAGCTGATTCATGCGGGCCGGGCGAAGGCGTTAATGAAGGGGCAGATCGCGACACCCGACTTGATGAAGGCGGTGCTGGATCGGTCGAAGGGGCTGCGGACAGAGCGGGTGATCGGTCAGATTGTGCTGATGGAGCTGCGTCGCGATGCGCGGCGGCTGCTGCTGACGGACACAGGGATTTGCATCGATCCCTCGTATGAGGAGAAGCGAGGCCTGGCGATGCAGTCGATTGAACTGGCGCGAACGCTGGGGCTGGCGGAGCCTTCGGTGGCCTTCATGGCGGCGACGGAGAAGGAGAATCCGAAGCTGCCGGACACGGTCGATTCGGCACGGCTCGCAAGCGAGCTGATGTCCGGAGTGTTTGGGGCCTGCAAGGCGCGGGGGCCGCTGTCGTTTGATCTTGCGTACGCGGATGAGGCGGGGCAGAAGAAAAAGATCGAGGGGGATGTCGTGGGGGCGGCCGATGTGCTCGTGTTCCCGAATCTGCTGTCGGCGAATCTGACAGTGAAGGCGATCATGTACACAGCGGATTGCCGGTTCGGGGGGCTGCTGTGCGGGACGGCGGCTCCGGTCGTGTTCATGTCGCGGGCCGATTCGACGGCGACGCGGATGAACTCGCTGGCGCTGACGTTGACGGCGTTTTTGTCGAAAACCGAGTAGGATGCCGGGGCAGTTTTCCCCCACGGAAGGATTCCGGTCATGTTCCTGTTTCGGTTGTCTCGCGCGCTACTGATGCTGGCGGCCATTCTGTTTGCCGCCCTGGGGACGTTCGCCCTGTGGCGGCCTCACGAGGTGCTGAAGCCGCTGGGGTTTGAGCTGACGACGGCCGATGCGCGGACGGAAGTGCGGGCGACGTATGGCGGCCTGCAGTTGGCGCTCGCCCTCGTGTTCGCGACGGCGGGTCGGTCCCGGAAGTTGTGGCTGGGTGGGATTGCACTCTTGTCGGCCGTGACCAGCGGGTTTCTGATTGGTCGCGGCGTGGGGTATCTCGTGGAAGGACCACCGGGGCGGATCACGGTGTTTCTGGCGGCGTGCGAACTGACGATGTGGCTCCCCGCGACGTTCATTCTGTTTGTGCAGATGCACCTGGTAGGGGAAGAGCCGCCCAAGTGATGTTTGAGGTTGGCGAGGTGTGGTGCGGGACGCTGGCGAGCGGAAGAAACGATGACTGGTCGATGAGTGCGGGTGAGCAACGGTGGGCAGTGCCCACCCTACCTTTTTGAGATGGCTGCTGTGTTTGATCTTGTTGTTGCGGGTGGGCAGGTGATCGATGGCACGCGGGCCGCGCGGGTGCGGGCCGACGTGGGGGTGACAAACGGTCGCATCGCGGCGGTGGGCGATCTCTCGACCGCCAGCGCGAAGCAGCGGGTCGATGCGACAGGCAAGATCGTCGCGCCCGGGTTCATCGATGTGCACAACCATTCCGATGGCTGGCTGCTCAAGACGCCGCACGTCACCCCGAAGACGACCCAGGGGTTCACGACGGAAGTGCTGATGGCCGATGGCATCTCGTATGCCCCGGTTCGTCCCGAAAACGCCGATGAATGGATTTTCTATCTGCGGGCACTCAACGCACTCCGGCTGGATGAGTACCTCGGCTGGCAGAGCCTCGAGGATTACCTCGACCTGCTCGACGGGAAAACCGCCCAGAACTTCTGCGTGCATGTTCCGTATGCGAATGTGCGGGTCAACGCCTGCGGGTTCCGACGGTTGCTCCCCGATGACTTCCAGATGCGGCAGATGAAGCGGGCGATCGCCGAGGGAATGGAACAGGGCGCGGTCGGGCTGTCGACCGGGCTGGACTACATCGCGCAGTGCTTCTCCAACACCGAGGAATTGGTCGACGCCTGTTCGGCGATGGCGGCCCAGCAGGGGCTGTATGTCACCCATGTCCGGTACAAGCGGGGGACGCTGGAGGGGGTGAAGGAAGCGGTCGAGATCGGGAAGCGGGCGGGCGTGCCGGTCCATATCTCGCATCTCAAGGGGACGACGCCCGAGGAGATCGATTCGATCCTGGGCTACATCGATACCGTGGCGCGGAAAGAGGTCGACTTCACGTTTGATGTCTACCCCTATCTGCCGGGGTCGACGATGCTCAACTACCTGATCCCCTATGACGTGTGGGAGGACGGGCCCTTCGGAGTCATGCAGAAGCTCCGCACGCCGGAAATGCGGGCACGATTCGCGGCCGGGTTGGATGCCTACAAGCTGGGGCTGGATCAGATTCACATTGCGTGGGTCGCCGGGAAAGAGAACAGCAAGTACCAGGGGATGTTGCTGTCGGACTACATCCTGGAGATGGGCCTGCCCCCGGCCGAGGCGCTGACGAACCTGCTGCTGGAAGAGCGGCTGGCGGTGCTGCTGGTGTTCAATCAAGGCGACGACACGCTCGTCAAGCGGTTCCTCGCGCATGACCTGTACATGATGGGAACCGATGGCATCTATCACCCGGATTCCGTGATCCATCCGCGGATGTACGGCTCGGCGGGGCGAATTCTGGGGATGTGCGTCCGCGACTGGAAGCTGTTCCCGCTGGAAGATGCCGTATATAAGCTGGCGGGTCTGGCGGCAAAGCGGTTTGGTCTCAAGGATCGCGGTGTGATTCGCGAAGGGGCGTGTGCCGACCTCGTCGTGTTCGATCCAGAGACCGTGGGCGATCGGGCGACGTTTGCCGATCCGCATCAGACCTGCACGGGGATCGAGCAGGTGTTCGTGAATGGCGTCGCGGTTGTGCGCGATTCGAAACCAGTCGACGAGTTCGACAAGTGGCCCGGGAAGGCGCTGCGGCGAAACCAGTGATCCCTCCGGGCGCTCGCGCTTCCGGCTCCCGGTGAGGGGGCTGTGCGCAGGCTCGCACTTGGGTCTGGTTCCCGCAACACTTCGGGTTGAAGTTCCTCGTTACAGAACAAGGCTGTCGCGCCATGGGTAAGTATGCCGTCAACTGGGACCTCGATTCCCTGTTTGCCAATCCGTCGACCGGGACGTTTCAGCAGACGGTTGAGGGGTTTCGGAAAGACCTGAAAGCGCTCGCGGACCGCTCCAACGACCTACCCGCGGTGGGAGTCGCGCCGGCTACGGTGAAGGTCTGGTCGACCTTCTTCAGCGAGATGGAGCGTCTGGAGGGGCTGGCGAACGACCTGGGCTCGTTCATCGGCTGCCATGCCGCGGCCGATGCGCAGAACAAGCAGGTCCGGCAGTGGGAGGCGACGCTGTCGGCCCTCGATCCGCTCCGCGAACAGGTCTACACGAACGTGGAACTGCTGTTCAAAGGGGCGAGCGATGCCGACTTTGCCGCGTTCCTCAAGTCGGCTCCGGGGTTGGCGAAGAATGCCTATTTCCTGGAACTGCGAAGGCGGAACGCGGCGCTGCGGCTGCCACGCGATCAGGAGCTATTGGCGGCGGACCTTGCGGTCGATGGGGTGCATGCCTGGGGCCGGTTGTACGACCGGCTGTCGAGCGAGCTGCGCATCACCGTGATGGAAAAAGGGGAGCTCGTCGAAAAATCGCC
>JAIXZD010000534.1 GCA_027489895.1 Planctomycetaceae bacterium | reverse complement strand
GCGACTGGGAGAAAGGCGATGGGGCAATGTGAAGGGGCGGATTGGACTGGAATGTCGCTGTTGATTGGAAGGCAATTGCTTGGGGCGTGGAGGCTGAAGTCGGGGTTTGTCGCGCGCGGGAATCGCCCATCTGCCTCCGGGCGTTAACGCTTCCGGCTCCCAGGCTTACGACAGTCGCCACGGAAAGCGGCGACTGTCCCCTGATCTGGCTTGTCCTGTCCGTTGTGAGTCGGGGCGGCCGATTCTAGAGTGAATTGCTCAGTGGATTCGAGCCGTTGCCCTGTTGCCCCATACCGAGTTCTCCGTGAAACGCCCGCCTTCGCCTCGCAGCTTCAACCGTCCGCAGCGCGATTTGCCCGAAGACCCGAATGGTTGGGAACTGGTCCTCGCTGGCGATCTCACCGAGAAACAGAACGAACTCACGGAAGCGCTGGTCGAGGTGGCCCCGAAAAGCCGGGGGACGATCTACATCGATTCGAACGGTGGCAGTGCGTTTGTGGGGGTGAGCCTGGCGAGCCTGATCCGGCTGCGAGCGCTCGATGCGACAGCCGTCGTACTCGGGGAATGCTCCTCGGCGGCCCTGTTGCCGTTTGCCGCCTGCCGCAAGCGGTTTGTCCTGCCACAATCGACGCTCTACTTCCATCCGGTCCACTGGTCGAGCGAAGAGGATGTCGTGCTGGAAGAGGCGGCCGAGTGGGCGCGACATTTTGCGGTGTTGGAAGGCGATCTTGATCGGCTGCTTTCCGAAATGTTTCCACTCGACCTCGCCACGATCACAAAATGGACCCGGCCAGGCCGCTTCTTTACGGGGAAAGAAATTGCCGAGGCGGGCATCGCCCGACTGATCGACCTCCACTCGGGCGACCTGGAATCGCAGATCGAACGGTACGAGGCGACCGACGAACCCGCCTAGCAGGATCAGTGGTAGCGGAACTCGTGAGAGTTCCCACGCCCCCTTCGTCATGCCACCCACCCGCTCTGTGCAAAGCACCAGCCGACGAACCGCGCTCCGGACATTTCCGGCTTACGGGGACCGTTACTCGGGAATGGCTTGGACCTCGCGGTAAATCGCGTCCCAAAGATCACGACGCTTGGTCAGGGACAGAATCGCCGTGTCGGTCGCTTCGCGGAATTTGCGGGCATCCCCCGCACAGAGTTCGGCGAGCAGGGTTCGGGCCAACGGTCCGTGCGTGTCACCATCGAGTTCGATGTGCCGCCGCACGTAGAACTGCAGTCGATCCAGGCGAGTTGATCCATTGGCCGCCAGTCGAGGCAGCAACTGATCGAACATCTCGGGGATCAGGTCTTCCCGCCCATAGAAGAAAGCCGCCGCTACCTGATGAGGCTCGCCATCGCAGGCGAGATCGAGGTTGTAGCCGACGAAGTCGCGGACAACATCGGGCAAACCGCTGTTGCGGAGGGCCAGTGTGTGGGCGGTCCCTGCCCGAAGGGCCTCAATCAGGGAAAGAACGGGTCGCGTGTCCGCCTGAACTTCCCGCATGGCGGAGAGGTAAAGATCGAAATGACTGGTGAAGCCGTCGAGTCCATCGGAATCCGTCTCTTCCCCCAGGGTGATCTCGTTGATCAGACGGGCGAGACGGGGCGATTTGGGCGGGAGCCACGGGACGGCCGTGCAAGTCACCTCGCGCTGCAAACGCTTGAGCAGCGACATGAAATCCCAGACGGCGAAGACGTGGAACTCCATGAAGCGGGCGATCGACGCGAGGCTGGTGATGGACGAATACAGGGGATGCGTCAGCAGCCCTTGCCGCAGCTCACGGAACCGCGCGTCGTCGAACGCAGAGGGCTCGAACGCAGAGGGCTCGAGCGCGGTGGATTCAAGCGGAGTGGAATGCATGGGGAAGGTGTTGCCGAGGTTGGAAGGCGCTTACGGGAGCAACCAGGAAAGCTTTCAAGAGTCGGTAAAACGCGGCGGTAAAGGCTACAAGCGAGGCAAACTTGCAGAGGCCGACCGCGGCGAAGGGGCAGTAACAGGCATCGACTGTGGCAGCAAGACCGGCTTGGGGGCTGCCGCCATCAGCGATCGCTCTCTCTCTGAAACCGGAGTTAACTGTTCAGGGTAACCACGTCGGAGACGTTGGTGACGGACTCCCGATCTTTCAATTCCAGGCGCTGGGGCTATACTCCCGGCAACCCGTGTGCTCCAGGGGAGTTTGCGTATCGGTCAGGGACGCGATTGGCCTGGCCGAAAGCAGGAATGAACTGGTCTCTACCAGTGACTGTGAGCAAGGGGCACGGAAATGACTGGGGCCGGTGGGCACGACTGAGATTGTGCCCGGAATGAGGCGATGAAGTTCGAAGTGTGGCTGTCAGCAGGTCTGGCCCAACGCGCGCCAGATTCGGTTTGCTGTTCAGGTTCAAGTATCAGCGGTTTTTGCGTCAGGATGGATCATGAAGCAGATGCATCGAGGGATCTTGGGCGTCGGGATGATGCTGGTTGGACTGCTGTGCGGTCCGGCGTGGGGAGCTGACGCGGCGCTGGAAGCGATTCCAGACGATGCAGGCGTCGTGATTCGAGTGAAGGCCCCGAAGGCGACGATCGACAAGGTCGCCGCGTTCGTGAACATGGTTCAGCCGGGATTCGGCGAACAGGTCAAGCTCCAGGCTCAGGGGATTGGGCTGGCGATTCTGAATCCGTCCATGGAAGGCGTCGACAGCACTAAGGACTGGTACATCGCGGTGTTCAGCCCCGAGGAAGAAAACGGCCAGCCGGATACGGTGTTCGTCATCCCGGCGACGGATGTCAAGAAGATGGCCGAAGGCCTGGGCGAAGATGTGAAGTTCATGGAACATGGCTCGTACGGCGTCTACACGCAGAGCGAGCGGGCCGCGGAGTTCATGAAGGAACATCTGTCTTCGAAAGGCGAATCGATCGCCGGTGAAATCGACGAGACCTGCCTGAAAGCGATGGATCGCGGCGAGTTCGCCGTGTACGTCAACGTGGCGAGCCTCATTGAAGAGTACAGCGACGAGCTGGACGAACTGAAGAACAAGGGCCTGGAAGAGATTGAGAACATGCCCGCCCAGGAGGGCGTGGACACCGAGTCTGTGACCGCGTTGCTGAAGGAAATCGTTGAGCAGGCCGTGACCGCCGCTCGCGACGTGAAGGCGATCGTCGCGACGGCTTCGGTTTCCAAGCAGGGTGTGACGCTGGAGCAGTTCGCGACCGTGAAGGCCGATAGCGGGGCCTCGAAGTTTCTGGCGAAGTCGGCCCCCGATGCACTGGTCGGCCTGGGGGCACTTCCGGCCGGTCAGTTGATGTTCATGGGAATCAAGGCCGACCTGGCCCCCCTGTTCAAACTGGCGACGACCGCCATCTCGGCGCTGCCGGACGCGGTGGAAGGCAAAGAGAAGCTGGTCGAGACGATGGGCGACATGGCCAAGCTGACCTACGGCCCGATCCTGTCTGGCATCAGCCTGGGTGACCTGGAAACGGGCCTGTTCCGCGGCGTCACCCAGATGATGGTGAAGCCTACCGACAAGGCGCGGACGTTGTTCAAGACGACGTCGGAACTTTCGGGTGCCATGAACCAGACGCCCGGCATCAAGATGAGCATTGAGTACAAAGAGAAGGCCGAAACGATCGCTGGCGAAGAGATCGATGTCGCCACCGTCTCGGCTGAAGTCGACGAAGAGAACGCCGAACAGGGCGAGATGGTCAAGAAGATGCTCGACATGTTCTACGGCCCGGAAGGCCTGACGAGCCGATATGCCTACCTGAAGGACCGTGTCGTCTACACGATGGGTGGCACGGCGGAAGACATGGAAACGGCTCTGACCAACGTCAAGACGCCCGGCAAGCCTTCGGATGGATTCGCCAAGGCCCGCGGGAAACTGAGTGAAAAGGTCAACGTGATTTTCATGGCCGACCTGGCGAAGATGATCGCCCAGGGTGCGAGCATCGCCTCGTCCGCCGGGCTGATTCCGATGAAGATCGACGCCGACCTGATCGATGGCCTGGAACTGAAGGAATCTTACTTCGGCTTCTCGCTCGCCACCGAACCGGACGCGGTCCGGGCAGTCTGGCATCTGCCGGTTGAGCAGGTCCAGGGCTTCGCCAAGATGGCGATCATGGCCGCGGCGATGCAGGGCGCCGGAAACTAGGTGTTCCGATAAACGCTTCGAGTTAAAGGGGTGTTCAGGCCCGGCATGACCTCTGGTCGTGCCGGGCCTGTTCCATTCTTTGCGTGCCCGTTCGGCGGCCGCGTTCATCTTTACTTTGTCGATTGCGACCGTGGTTTCTGCAGGCCGTCGAGAAACCGAAATGCTTCGATCGTGGGCGGATCGTCGGGCAGCCCGAACTCGCGGTTGATCGTCAGATGCGACTTGTCCTCGGCCGGAACCACGCGGGCCTCGCCCCCATGGGCCATAAGCGCATCGGCCAGCAGCTTCGACTGGCGTTTCGAGTCGAAGCGGTCGGCCACATGCAGGATGAGAAAGGGTGGGTACGTCTTTCCGGCTTGCACCCGGTGGACAGGCGAGGCGGCCGCCCAACTGTCTGGTTCGGTCCCGAAGGCCTCTTCGTAGGCCTGTTTCAATCGCGGCCCGGCAAACCGGATCTGGGGTTCGATGTCGTATCCCGCACCATCCAGCAGCATCACCCCGCGAACGGAATCGAGAGACTCGCCGGTCGCTTTCAGGTAGCTGTCATCGGTCGCGACGAGTGCGGCGAGATGTGCCCCGGCCGAATGGCCGAGCAGAAACAGTCGCTCCGGGTCGCCGTCCCATTCGGCGATGTGTGTTCGAACCCAGTGGATCGCCGTGGCGACATCGGCCGCCTGCTCGCGAAACGTCACCTCCGGGACAAAGCGGTAATTGATCGCGACGAACAGAAACCCGCGCTCGGTGAATGCCTGGGGCTTCTCGTTAACGAGCGACTTGTCGCCGAACTTCCAGGCTCCCCCGTGAATCCAGACCACGACCGGGCGCTTCGCGCCCGGCGGGACTGGCTTCACGGGCACGTACAGATCGAGCTGGTTTCGCGGCGTCTGGGGTGGAGAGTCCTGGTTTGGGGCGCCGCGATAGGCGATGTGGCGACGGACGGTGAACGACTCGTCCGCGGCGAAGACAGGAGACGGCAAATAACAAAGTCGACAGGCAAGGACAAGGAGTGTCAGCGCTCTGAGCATGGCCGCAGGTCCCAAATAGAGTTGCCACAGTGATGGTGGTGGATTGAAGGCTCAAACCCCGTACACCGGCCAACGGTTCGCCAAAACCATGGCCCACTGGCATGGCCGTGAAATGCCGAGCGATGAGAGGCGGCGGAACGCACGGGTTGTGACGATTCTGCAGCGTCGCCTGGGGGAAAACTGCCGGTCCGCCACGGCCATTGATTGCGACATGGTCCGCTAATCTCCGGGCGTTCGCGTTGGTGAAAGGAGGCTGCAGAGCAGTCAACCCCGGAAAACACAGGATTTGCGATATTCTTTGGGAATTCTTAGAGGGATCAATAGACGCGGCCTTTCGTGTCGATAGACTTCTGTTATCCGCATGGTGAATTCTCGCCATATTTTGTTCTCTGGAGGTGTTATGGCTCGCTCAGCTCGGCCCGCTCACGCGCGGGGGTTTACACTCATTGAGTTGCTGGTGGTGATCGCGATCATTGCGATTCTGATCGCTCTGCTCCTGCCAGCCGTACAGCAGGCCCGCGAGGCGGCCCGCCGCTCGCAGTGCAAGAACAACCTGAAGCAGATCGGGTTGGCTCTGCACAATTACCACGACACGTACAACTTCTTCCCGACAGGGTTTGGCTTCGGAAGCCTGAATTCAGGCGGGGGCGAGAAGTGGGGCCATTCGCAGTGGGTCTCTCTGCTGCCGTACATCGATCAGGCTCCGATGTACAACCGGTGGAACTTCATTGGGAACGACGAAGGCTGGACGCTGAACCGCCCGATTTACACGGGAATTCGCATTCCGCTGCTGTTCTGTCCGTCCTCGACGCTGCCTGACGGCGGCAACGGCGCGGTGGCTCCCGCAGCCCAGTACTTCGGAATCGCCGGGGCGACGCCGCAAGGCGCCTGGACGGACACGACTGGCCTGAACGACCAGACCGCGAACTGGGGCTTTACTTCGGATCGTGGGATGCTCCGCAGTGCGTTCGGAACGCGTATTCGCGATTGCAGCGACGGAACGTCGAACACGATGATCGAAGCCGAGATCAGCGGTTACGTGTTCGATGCGGCTGGTAACCGCGGCGACCGTCGCCCGGGCCGGAACTGGGGCTGGACGATGGGCGGCCTGTCGGGTTGGAGGGACTGGGCTCCGCAGGTTTCAAACGTGACGGTTCGCTATGCTCCGAACGCCAAGGTGCTGGGCGCGAACGGACTGGTTTGGCCGGCGTGGGACGATGCCTCTGGCTCGAATTGCCCGCTCACTTCGATGCACACCGGTGGTGTGCAGGTCCTGATGACCGACGGCGCTGTGCGGTTCGTGAGTGAGAACATCGACATGGCCACGCTGGCGATTCTCTGCGTGCGTGACGACGGACGCGTTCTGGGCGACTTCTAATCGGTCTCCAGCTCAAAGGGTTGAACACAGCGGCCATGGCAAGTTCGTCTTTCCATGGCCGCTGTCGGTCTATTCGTACGTTCGTGGACTTGTCGCTTCTTGCTGCTCAGGGTTGTGTTCAATGTCGTTTTATTCAATGAATCGCGTGATGAGCGTGTGGGCGCTGGCCTGCGTGCTGACAGTGACGGGTTGCCGTGGTCCGACGGATGGGTACCAAGGGGAGCGTGGTCAGGTGTCCGGAACGGTCACCTTGGACGGCAAGCCGCTGGCCAAGGGATGTCAGGTCATCTTCCTGTCAAAAACCGGCGGCTACACGGCCTCGGGCGTGGTGAACGACAGCGGGGCGTACTCGCTGTCTTACGTCCACGGACTCAGTCTGCCGGCGATCGAATATCGCGTGCAGTTGACCGCGCCAGTCCAGCCTGATTCGACCGAGACGGTCGATCCATCGGCGATGGGCGCCAAGCTCGCACTGAAGCGAAAGGGTGGTGCCGCGAGCGACTCCCCCTTCCCGGTGAAGTACGGATCGGCCGAAAAGAGTGGCCTCGAGTTCAAGGTGGCCGCTGGGAGCAACACGGCCGACTTCAAGCTGGAGTCTGACAAGAAGTAGCGGGGAGACGGAACGTCATGTTCGTGTCTCGCGCATTGCGCTGAAACTGCGACCCGTCCCGGAGATCCGGGGCGGGTCGTTTCGTTCCAAACGGACGGCCCCTCAGGTATTCGGTGTCGTTCTCAGGGCGGCCCCTTGCCTGCTGCGAGGTCTTCTCCGACACTACCGGAACAGGGTTCCACAACACTTTCTCGCCGATTGGCGAGTGTCAGTCGCTGCCGTCTGGAGAATCTGGCCATGTCACACGCGGCCCCGAAGGCTGAAGCCCCGTCGACCCCCAAGGCTCGCAGGAATTATACCGGGGGGTTCAATCAGGCGAAGTCCGACCTGCCGGTCAACCTCTTCTTCCGGCAGATGATCAAGTTCGGCGGCTCGGACCTGCACCTGCAGGTCGGCAAGCCGCCCATGCTCCGAATCAAAGGGGTGATCCGCGAACTGCAGATGGACCCCATCAGCGCCGAAGACATGGTCAAGCTCTGCTTCCCCATGCTCGACGAGCGCAACGAGGCGATCTTTCATGAAGAGGGCGGGGCGGACTACGCCTGGGTCGTCGACAACGAAGGCGAACCCTGGCGATTCCGAATCAACCTGTTCGTGCAAATGGGCAAGGTCGGAATGGTCGCCCGAAAGGTGGAACGCTCGATCCCCAACTTCGAAGGGCTGCATCTCCCGCCCGTGATGTCCTCTCTCTGCGATTTCGACCAGGGGATGGTGCTGCTGGCCGGGGTGACGGGGTCGGGCAAGTCGACCACGATCGCCTCGATGCTCAACTACGTGAACGCACGCGACCGTGTGCACATCTTGACGATCGAAGACCCGATCGAGTTCGTCTACACCGGCGATAAAGCCGTCATCAACCAGCGCGAGATCGGCGTCGACATCAAGGACTTCAAGATCGCGATGAAGCATGCGGTCCGGCAAGACCCCGACATCATGCTCGTGGGGGAAATGCGAGATATGGAAACGTTCGAGACGGCCATGCACGCCGCGGAAACGGGACACCTCGTGTTCGGGACGATCCACGCGTCGTCCGCCCCGTCGACTATCGGCCGTATTCTCGACCTCTTTCCCCGCGACATGCACAGTGCCTTGCGGAGTTCGATGGGCTTCAACCTCAAGGCGATTGTCGCCCAGAAACTGCTCGCGACGATCCGTGAAACGCCCCGCCGCGTGCCGATCATCGAGATCATGACGATGAACTCGATGGTCCGAAAGCTGATCGTCGAAGAGAAGGACGACAAGCTGTACGACGCGATGCGCATCGGAAAGGACGAAGGGATGCAGTTGTTCAACGACAGCCTGTACCACTTCGTCACGAAGGAATACGTCGCCCGGGCCGACGCGTTCGAGATTTCTCCGAACGTCGAGCAGTTGAAGATGATGCTCAAGGGGATCGACGTGAAAGGCCCCGCGATTCTGTAGCGGAGAGGTCAGCCGCCCAGGCTACTTGTCGCGCGCCGTCAACAGTTCCCTGTCGATCGTGATTCCCAGTCCCGGGCCGTTCGGGATACGGGCAAGAGCGCGTCCGGAGAGGAGTGGCTCGCTGATCGCGCGGGTCGTGTGGAAGACCGGCCCGATGATGTCTGCGGCGTACCGTTCCACCTGAATGTTGGGGATCGCGGCGCAGGCGTGGATCATCGTCGCGCTCCCGATGTCCCATTCGAGGTTGCTGCCGATCGCACAGTGCACGCCCGCCGCTTCCGCCGCCGTGGCGATAGCGAGCGTGTTGAGCAGGCCGCCGTTCTTGCCGGGATAAACGCTGATGATGTCGGCCGCACGCAGTTGCAGGCAGCGGAGCGCGTCCTGCAGGGTGAACACCGATTCATC
>JAIXZD010000124.1 GCA_027489895.1 Planctomycetaceae bacterium | reverse complement strand
GGCGAAAGCAACCTCGTCGTCGAAACGGGCCTCTACAACCTCACGCAGGACCAGGCTCCGCTGCTCGTCCACTTCGGTGCCGATCGCGTCGAAAACTGGCTGCTCGTCCGCCTGGAAGCCGCCCCCGAGGACGCAACTACCACCGAATGACAAGTGCCCCTCGAAATCAGTCGTAGCGGAACTCGTGAGAGTTCCCCGTGTTCGCGCACGCACTGACCAAATCGGAAGAGTGGTAGCGGAAGCCGTGAGGCTTCCCAAGACGCACGCCAGCGTGCCGACCTGAAACCGCGGAACACTCTCGTCGCGGGAAACAGATCTGCCTCTGGTTTCGCCAGCGCGAACGGGACCACTCAGTCACGGCACTGGCAAAGCCAGCGGCACCCAATTGAAGAGGGCCTATCCGTCTGAACCGCGCTCGGAATCACGACCCCAGCGGACCAGCTCACAAATCCCTAAAACTCACCCAGCACTTCACTGCCTGCTCGAGTGCCCAGGCCCCTCCAGACACGCACGTCCATGTTCTCGCTGAACGCGCGGGCCGAACCATCCGCCAGCACCGATTGCACGATCCCCTCGTGGTAACTGCGTGAGGTGATGGCCGAGTAACTCGGCTGCGTGAGATTGGAACCTTCCTGCCGGGACGTGAAATCGGCGTCAAACTCGACCCCCGAGAACGTCCAGGCCACAATCGAATTCGGGGGCAGCGTGACGGTGAATCCGCTGTGGTGGGAGTGACCGTTCGGCCATTCCGTATGACCCGTGCCATCGCGCGTTGCGACCTGAATGCGATCGGTCACGCCGACACTCACGCAGGCGACCACGTCGGCAATCGACTGCGGAACAGCAGTCGTTGGCGGCGGGGCATTCCGAGTGTAGGCCTGCCAGGATCGAACTTCGCTTGCCACCAGCGTATTGCTCGTGCCATCGGTGACGGCCTCCCACCGGAAGCCGCTGTTGGGGAAAAACAGCCCATCACCGCCGTTGCCCGTGGTCGGGTCGTAGACAAACCACGTCCCCAGGTTAAAGGCGTAATTGGTGCTATACAGCGTGACCCCGGAGGCCGTTCGCGCCTGATCGCTTTTCGCGTCGGACGGGCAGACATATCCGGGGACCCGAAATCCGGAGACGACGGGCGCGTTTACGCTGCTCGACCAGGACTGCTGCAGATCGATCTTGTTGTA
This sequence comes from Planctomycetaceae bacterium, assembly GCA_027489895.1. Taxonomy (GTDB): domain Bacteria; phylum Planctomycetota; class Planctomycetia; order Planctomycetales; family Planctomycetaceae; genus JAIXZD01. The sequence goes on along the minus strand of JAIXZD010000124.1, from coordinate 15,077 downwards.
GATGTTCGCCTGGTCGAGATACGGGAACAACCGGCCGTGAATCGACCATGATGCATTGGTCGTGATTGCCGGGTTGATCGCCATGCTGGGCGGCGTGCGATCGAACGTCGAGACGTAGTTGTGCAGCGCCATCCCGATCTGCTTGAGATTGTTTTTGCACTGCGTTCGGCGGGCCGCCTCGCGGGCCTGTTGGACAGCGGGGAGCAACAGGGCGATCAGAATCGCAATGATCGCAATCACGACCAGCAACTCGATTAGTGTGAATCCACGGGGACGGCGGGGACCAGAGGGCGAACGTTCCATCGAACCTGAACCAGAACCGGGCAGTGCGTCGCGCACCAGAACGGGGTTGGCCTGAAGGGACAGTTCCCCGGCCGCACCATGGCTTGAAGGGAGATGCAAACGACGGGCCATTCGCCGCAGGACCGGTTTCCCGCGAAAACCGCCCTTGCCCCATGGTTGGCTGGTGAGGAAATCGCCACTCGCGGTGGTTCATTCACCGGTCAGAGGCGTCTTCGTCGCGATCCGCCGTCCCCGGCTTGAGTTTGGCCCGAAGCGTGGCCCGATCCAGCCCAAGAATTTTCGCTGCCGCCGTCCGATTTTTGCCGGTCGTCTCCAGCACTTCGGTCAGCAGGATCGGCTCGATCGTCTTCAACAACGCGTCGTAGAGCTGACTCGGCTCCGCCCGCGTCAACTGGTCGCGCGTCCAATCCACAATCGCCTCTTCCAGCCGGGACGCAGCCGTCTGACCTGTCGCCACGGCAGGTGTTTCCGGTGGCAGATGCTCGGGTCGCAACGTCTCGCCCCGCGCCAGAACGACCGCATGGTCGACTGCGTTCCGTAGTGCCCGGACATTCCCCGGCCAGGTGCGGCGGGCGAGTGCCTCCCAAAACTCAGGACTGATTCCCGCGGGGCGCAGCGACGGAGCCAGTTGCGCCAGAAAATGCTCCACGAGCGGCCGCAGATCCTCCGGCCGGTCCCGCAGCGGCGGCAGCGTGACCGAGAACACACCCAACCGGTGGTAAAAGTCCTCTCGAAATTCCCCCTCGGCAATCCGAGTCGGCAGGTGTCGATGCGTCGCCGCAATCACGCGGGCGGTTGTCGTCCGTTCGACGCCACTCCCCACCGGACAGTACCGCCTGGTTTCAAGCACACGGAGCAGCTTCACCTGCAGCGCCGGGGGCGTCTCTGCAATCTCGTCGAGAAACAGCGTCCCGTTGGCCGCCAGCTCAAACAGGCCGGGCCGATCATCGACCGCCCCCGTGAAAGCCCCTCGAACATGACCGAACAGCTCGCTCTCGATCACCGCCGGGTTGAGCGCCGCGAGACAGGTCGCGACAAACGGGCCCGCACTCCGCCCGCTATGATCGTGGACCGCCCGTGCCGCGACCTCTTTGCCCGTGCCGGTCTCTCCCAGCAGCAATACGGGAAACTCAGTCGGCGCGACGAGTGCGATCTGACGAAACACCGCCTGCATCGCGGGCCCAGACCCGACGAGCGGGCCACCCGTGGTGAACTCTTGAGTTGATGTCGGGGCGGGAATTTCCGGTCGAATCGCCCGGTCCACAATCTCGGCGAATCGAGCCAGATCAAACGGTTTGACCAGATACTCGAACGCACCCCTCCCCAGCGCCTTGGCTGCTGTGGGCAGATCGCCAAACGCCGTGATGACAATCACCTTCGCGCCCGGAAAGTGCTTGCGGAACTCGGGCAGCGCGGTCAGGCCATCTTCCCCCGGCAGCCGCACATCGAGCACCACGACATCGGGCCGCGTAGCGCGAACACTGTCCCAGGCCGCTTCCACCGAACCGGCCGTGTCGACCTGGTAACCGCGGTCGGTCAGCAGTTCCCGCAGACTCCAGCAGACCGCCGGTTCGTCATCGACCACCAGAACGCGGTGCATCTGTTTCTCATTTCAGATCGTGAACAGCAGGCAGAACCAGCTCCATGATGGTCCAGGCATCGACCCGTCTCCATTCGAACCGGCCGCCATGATCGTGCGCCACGGTGGCGACAATGGTCAAGCCGAGGCCAATTCCTTCGGGCTTCGTGGTAACGAATGGTTCACTCAGCCGGGAAGCGATTGCAGGATCGGGGCCAGAGCCGTTATCTGCCACCGCGACGGTCACGTCCGCCCCGCTGGATTTCACGTCCAGGCGGATGCGCCCACCTCGTCCCGCCGCATCGACCGCATTGAGCAGCAGGTTGATGATCGCCGCCCGGAGCGCATCGGGATGGCCCGCGACACGCGTCGAGAGCGCCCGGAGAGCCACGTCCGGCGTGGTCTGGGCCTCCCCCAGACGGGACGAGAAGGCAATCGACTGATGAGTCACCGCCGGTGCGACCAGATCGGCCGCGTCGCGGGCAACATCGACCAGGTCGACGAGCTGACGCGCCGATTCCGGCAGGCGGGCCAGTGACAGGATGCCCCGCACTTCGGCCTCCAGCAGCGTCAACTGGCGACGGGCAACCGCCAGGCTCCCGTCGCCGCTGGCCGCACACCGCGTTTCGTGCAACTGCAGCGCGAGCGATGCGCCGGCGATCCCGTTGCGAAACTGATGCGCAAACCCCGCGGCCAGTTGTGCCACCAGCCGTTCCCGCTCCACGCGGACCAGTTCCGATTGCAATGTCCCCAGGCGGGCCTGCATTGTCTCGACATCGGTGACGAGTGCGGCCAGCTCATCGTCGCGCTGATCGACGGCGAGTGGCACCGTCGTCTCCCCCCGCGCAATCCCCGCCACCGCCTGTTGCAGGGTCTGAATCCGGTTCGACCAGTTCCTCGTCAAGCGCCACAACCACGGAATCAGCAGCAGGAGCACTGCAGCGCCCATGATCAGCGGCGGCCAGATCACTTCCCGGCGGGCATCGAACACCTGGCGCTGCGGCGTCAGAATGAGAATCTCATCGTCTGGTCGCGAACGGGACCGCACGCCTCCCACGGAGAGACTCTGCCCCGAATACAGCAACGTGGATTGAGGAGTCACGGTTCCCGTTTTGTCGGTAATCGCCGCCAGAGACTGCTCCAGATCACCTGTCGGAGTCGCGAGCGAACTGATCAGAATCTTGCGGCGATTCGTGTCCCAAACGACAAACTCCTGACCCGACAGCTCCGCCATCTGCCGCAGGCTCTGAGGTGTCAGTGGGAAGGTCGCTTCGGAGAGAACCCGCGAAACGGCCGTCTGCCGGTCCTGCAGAAGCGCGACCTGCCGCGACGAACTGAGCCACGCGGAGAGGCCCGCCACGGCCGCAACCGCAGGCACAAGGACCACCAGCAGCGGCGTCAGCAGTTGTCGACGGATGGGATGCTTCACGGGCGGCCGTTGCGAGTTGCTAAACGATGAACAGCATCATTGGGAGCCGGAAGCGTTAGCGCCCGAAGGTTCCGACAGATCCCACCAAACAAACGGCAGTGGAAATGTGACACCAAACCGTCCCCGCCCCCAGTCGACGGCAGGCTTGCGGCTTCAACTCGTCGCCACGTTGGCGGACGAGGCGGTGGACGACGTGGTCGCCACGTGCGCCTGCTCAGCCACAAGCCGCGCAAACAACAGGCCCCGCTCTTCGTAGTTCTCGAACTGGTCGTAGCTGGCGCATCCGGGAGAGAGCAGGACAACTTCGCCCGGCTGTGCCTGGGCCGCACACCATGCAACGGCGTGAGACAGCGTGCCCGATTCGTCCAGGTGCAAAGGGCAGCCTTTCTCGGCCGCGGCCTGCTTGAGCTGGGCGGCCAGGGCCGGTCCAACCTGACCAACGCACGCCACGCCGCGCGGCGGATGGGCCACGATCTCCGCGACCAGGCCGTTGAGGTCGATCTGTTTGTCGTAGCCGCCAACAATCACCCAGCACGGCGCGCGAAACGACCGCAGCGCCAGTATCGCCGCCGCCGGTGTCGTCGCTTTGGAATCGTTGAAGTATCGGACTCCGCCCACTTCCCCGACCAGTTCCAGGCGATGCGGCAGGGCCGTAAAACTGCGAATCCCGGCTTCGATCTGCGCGGCCTGGGTTCCCAGGAGCAACGCCGCGCTACATGCGGCAAGCGCGTTGATCACATTGTGCCGTCCCGCGAGCGTCAGCCAGTCGCCCAGCGGAAACACCTGTTCCCGCAGCCCCAGTCGAAAAATCGCCCTGCGAGGAAACGCATCGGCCCCGTACAGGAACATCCCTTCCCGGCCGATGTCGTCGCTGCCAAACCAGAACCGCCGGGCACCCGTGGGCCACTGCGACACATCCGGGTCATCCTGATTTAGAACGGCAATCCGATCGGTCGACTGGCAGGCCAGCAACTGCTGCTTCGCCGCTCGATAGGCGTCGAGGGACGGATGCCGGTCCAGATGATTCGCCGAGAAATTCGTGACGATCGACACCTGCGCATTGGGACGCAGCACCGCCAGGTCTTCCAGTTGAAAACTGCTCAGCTCGAGCACGACCCAGTCGCCCGGCCGGATCTTCTCGACATCCGGCAGCAGGCTTTTGCCGATGTTCCCGCCCAGCCAGACCCGTCCTGGGAAAGCCTGCGACAGCAGGGCATGCGTGAGGGCGGTCGTCGTCGATTTGCCATTCGTGCCCGTCACCGCCACGACACGACCGGGGTTCCGCTCCCAGAACAGGTTCATCTCGCGAGTGATGGGAATCCCCCGCGACCGCGCCAGTTCGAGATAGCGATTCGACAGCGGAATCGCCGCGCTCGCGACGACCAGATCGCAGCTCGTGAAGTCCTCCTCAAGGTGCCCGCCCAGGTGATACGTCACCCCCGGCAGATCGGCCAACTGCTCTAGAGAGGTCTTCAGTTCCGGTTCGGTACGCAGGTCGGTCACGAGCAGATCTGCCCCGCGCTCCGCCAGATAGCGAACCGCGCCGAGCGCCCCGCCAAACCGCCCCAGCCCCATCACCGTGACTCGGCGACCTCGGAAATCGTGTGGCGACGTCGACATCTCTCAACCCGGCAGGCATCAATACGGTGCGGCCCCAGCGGACCGCCTCAAGGTTTCTGCAAACGTGGACTCACTCCCACGTGACTCTCCCAGAGTGTACCGCATTCCGCCATCTGGCAAGTCCGACACCCCCATAGTGCAGAGGTTCAGGAGAGCCGGATGCATCAGCGACCCGTGTTGCATTTTGGAGTTTCACTCCTCTCCACACCCAACCCGTTCTGAACCTAAATCAGAACAGATCGGCACCCCTCGGGCGGGATGATCTTCACAACCCTATATTTTCCGAAACAACCCGCTACGCTCTTTCGGAGAGTCTGGACAGTCCTGTCCGGGCCTGGCCCCATAACGGTTTTGTGTATGCCTGTTGACTGGCAACCTCTTGTTGACGCTATCCGCACCCGGCAGCGGTTCGTACTGACCACTCACGTCCGCCCGGACGCCGACGCCCTCGGTTCCGAACTGGCGATGGCGGGAGTCCTCGCCCACTTCGGCAAAGAGGTCCGCATCGTCAATGCGTCGGCGACCCCGCCGCGCCTCAAGTTTCTCGATCCTCAGGGGCTCTGCCATCAACTGGGGCCGCAGGTCAGCGAAGAGCAGGCCCTCGACGCCGATGTCCATATTGTTCTGGATACCAGCGCCTGGGGTCAGCTCGCGGAAATGGGCACGGTCTTCCGCCGGTCCAAGGGGCTCAAGCTCTGCATCGATCATCATGTCGCCGCGGAAGATATCGGCGCCGTCGACATGAAAGACGTCACCGCCGAGGCGACCGGGGCGCTCGTCTTCCAGGCGGCCCGCCACCTGGGGGCACCCATTTCCCCCGACATGGCCCGCGCCATGTACTGTGCCATCGCCACCGATACAGGCTGGTTCCGGTTCCCTTCGACCACCGGAAACACGATGCGGATCATCGGTGAATTGATTGACCACGGTGCAAAACCTCATTTACTGTATGAAGAGTTGTATGAACGCGATGCGCTCCCCAGGCTGAAGCTGGTCTCACGGGCGCTCAATCGCGTGTCGGTCGACTGCGACGGTCGGTTGGCTTGGACTTGGGTGACGTTGGAAGACTTCACCGAAACCGGGGCCGCGCCTTCCGACACCGAAGACCTGGTGAATGAATGCCTGCGAATTGCAGGGACCGAGGCCGCGTTCATTTGTATCGAACAGGCCAACCGCACCGTGAAGACCAGTTTCCGCTGCCGTGCACAACTCGATATTTCGCGCATCGCGGAAACATTTAAAGGGGGCGGGCACAAACAGGCCGCCGGGGCCACCCTCGCCGGTCCGCTGAACGACGCGCTCGCCAAAGTCCTTGCCGCCATGCGCACCCTGTTTTCCCCAGCCGCTTAATCCTCGCCCAACCCCATCCCGCCCCGACGCCCACCCCAGTTTCCGTCGTACTGCTTCCAACTTGCCCCAGAACCTCGGCAGGTCTGTTTCCAGGACGCGGACAACTCCCCCCTACGGGTCTCCCCCTGCGACAAAAACGCACATTCGCGAGGAGTTCGTTGATTCGTCATCCTGTGTGGACTGCCTCGCCCTGCGGGTCGATGAGTTCGCTCTTCGCCCGGTCTCCGGGGAACACCGCCGAGTCGGCTCCACGGAAACCTATACCAGCGGCGTCACTCTGCCGACGACTGGTCTGTCCCGCCTGATCTACCCACCACGCCGCCGGTCGCTCGCTTGCATAACGAGGTGTCTCATGAGCGAATCCACCCCCGCTGAATCCTCTTCGCTGGCGGCTTTGCCCCCTGGCGAAGCGTCCCATTCGACCGACCCGGCCGTCTGTCGCCGGAGTTTCGGCAAAAGCGCCGCCGGAGTCTTGGTGGCCCTCGCGGCCGCCGGCGTCCCCTTCGCCACGGGGATCATGGCCCTGCTCAATCCGCTGCGGCCGGAGATGCGGGCCAAGCTTCGTCCGGGCGGATCCGACGACAAGGGTTTCTTCCGCGTGGGGTCCGTCGGCAACATCCCCACCGACTTTCCCCAGGCATTCACCATCCTCGCCGACCGCAAGGATGGCTGGAACAGTTTCCCCAGCGAACCCATCGGCAAGGTCTTCCTGTGCAAGCAGGGCGACAAGTACGTCGCGCTCAACAGCCGCTGCCCGCATGCCGGTTGCGATGTCGACTATCAGCCCGCCAAATCGGGCTATATCTGCCCCTGTCACGACAGTCTGTTCACCGTCGAAGGGGCCCGTTCCGGAGCCAGCCCCTCGCCTCGCGATCTCGACACTCTCGACATCGAAATTCGTGGCGAAGAGGTCTGGGTCAAGTTTCAAAACTTCAAGACGGGCCGTCCCGATAAGGAGGCCGTGTAATGCAGGCCATTCTCTCCTGGCTCGATCACCGCACCGGCTACCGCGCCGCTCTCGATGCCCTGCTCTTCACGACCATCCCCGGTGGGGCCAAATGGCGTTACGTCTGGGGGACGACGCTCCTGTTCGGCGTGTTCGTCCAGTTTGTCACCGGGTTCTTCCTTTGGACCGCCTACAGCCCCAGTGCCCAGACGGCCTGGGAAAGCACGTACTTCATCCAGCATGAGATTCTCGGCGGCTGGCTGCTCCGCGGGATTCACCATTTCTGTGCCCAGGTGATGGTCATTCTCCTGGCGATTCACCTCATTCAGGTGATCGTCTCGGGGGCCTATAAGGCGCCGCGAGAAGTCAACTTCTGGCTCGGCCTGGCTCTGCTCATGCTGATCCTCGGCTCGGCGTTCACCGGCTATCTGCTGCCCTGGGACCAGCGCGGCTACATGGCCACCACCGTCGCCTCCAGCATTGCCGGGTCGACGCCTGTCGTTGGCTCGTACGTCCAGCAGTTGCTGCTGGGCGGGTCAACCCTCGGGAACCACACGCTCACGCGGTTCTTTTCGCTGCATGCCGGGCTGTTGCCGCTGCTGCTGCTGGTCGTCATCTCGCTCCACGTGATTGTCGGCCGTCGACACGGTCTGCAAACGGCTGGTGCCGACCGCTCGAAAGACGCCTCCTACTTCCCCGACCAGTTCCTGCGTGATGCCGTGGCCTGCCTCGGGGTGATGGTGGTAACGATCATCCTCTGCGTCTGGAATGGTACGGGGGCGCACGGCGGTGCCCACCTGGGTCCACCCGCCGACCTCACGGCGCCGTTCGATGCCGCCCGTCCCGAATGGTACTTCCTGTTTCTGTTCCAGTTCCTGCACTTCTTCTCGGGTGGCACCGAGGTGATCGGTTCGCAGATTGTGCCGGGCATGGTGCTGGGCATTGTCGCGCTGATGCCGTTCATCGCCCAGTGGAAGTTCGGGCATCGGTTCAACATCACCTTCGTGTTCACGGTGCTGGCCTGCATCATCGGGCTGATGAGTCTGGCCCTCTTCAACGACTTTGCGACCGACCCGAAGGTGAACCCGCACTACGCCAAGGCCGTTGCCTTCCAGGCGGCCGTGTCCGATTCCAACATGCGGGCCGAGCGTGCGGTCGAACTGGCGAAGATCCAGGGCATCGGTCCCGAAGGAGCGGCTGCGCTCGTCCGTCGAGATGCCAAGGTTCAAGGTGGTGCGCTCTTCAGCCGCCACTGCGCGACCTGTCACGCCTACAACGGGCACGACGGAACCGGCCGGGCACTCAAGTCGGCTGCTGTCGCCGCCGACCTCGGCCAGTTTGGAACGCGTGCGTGGATGGTGGGAATGCTCACCAAGCCCGCCGATGACCTGTACTTCGGCCTCACCCGCAACGGCAAGTTCGATGGCAAGGCCGTGGGGACGCGGTTCACGGAAGGTTCCATGGCCACCTGGGTGAAGGACAACGTCAACTCCGGGAAGCTCACGGCTGACGATGTGAAGGCGATCGCCGAGTTCCTCGTCAGCCTGTCAGGCGAGCATGTCGAAGAGCCGCTGGCCGACAAGGCCCTCGCCGAGAAGGGCAAGGCACTATTCGGAGAGGGCACCGACGCCGCGCCTGAAAGCTGTTTCTCCTGCCACAAGTTCAAGAGCGAAGATGCCTACTTCAAGGACCTCGGCGATTCCGGCGATTCCGGGCCCGACCTCACGGCGTACGCTTCGTCGCGCTGGTTGACCGACTTCATCAAGAACCCCGGCCACAAACAGTTCTACGGCGAAGACAACGCTATGGTCCCGTTCCAGGGCAAACTGACCGACGAAGAACTCGACCAGATCGTCGTCTGGATGCTCAAACGCTGGGCTCGCCCGCCAGCCAAGTAGGGTGGGCACTGCCCACCAATGCTCACCAGCGCCATCCACGAGAACTCAATTGAATCGCTCACCGGCACGATCAACCAGGTGGCGAAATCAGTCTGGTTCAGGACAGGTTCTGAACAGACTCAACGCCGGTTGAAGCCGGGGGAAAAGGTCCTTGGCCATTGGAATTCGGTGAGCGAAGGTGGGCAGTGCCCACCCTACGCCGCGAGCGGCCATCCTTCGGGTTGCCTCACGTCAAGCGCGCGAAGCCCGACTGCTTGACCAGGCCTCCCAGCCGATTCGACGCGTCGCCCTGTGACGCCGCGTTGGCCACTTCGGCCAGCACCGGTTCCGCGGCGGACATGTACGCCTCCACGGACGCCGCAGTATGGCCGAGCGTCGGGTAAAACCCGCCACTCGCCAGCATGCCCCGGTCCAGCATGCGAACGGTAAACAGGGTGAGCAGCGCGGCCGCGTCCGGGTGATCGAACGCAATCGTCGTCAGTTGCGGATAACCGCCGATCTTCAGGGAGAGGCCAGCCGCGGCTGCCCGCTGGGCGAGTTGTTCTCGGAACTGCTCGCCGATTCGCCGCGCATGGCCGGGAACGTCCTGTTCCGCCAGCACATCCAGCGTCGCCAGCGCTGCAACCGGGCCGACACCTTCCGTCCAATACGTGCTCGAAAGAAACGAATCCTGTGCTGCCTCCATGCTCTCCCGGCGGCCGATCACGGCAGCCATCGGATGTCCGCTGCCCAGCGCCTTGGCGAACACCGCGAGGTCCGGCACGATTCGTTCGGTCGATTCGAAGAAGTCGAGATGGTACCCGCCCGATCGAAACCGGAAGCCGGTCGTCACTTCGTCGAACACCAGCTTCGCCCCAGCTTCGTCACACAGCGCTCTCACGCCGGACATGAACCCGGGCGCGGGCGGCATGTTGCGCGTGGGCTCCATTACCACGGCCGCAAGGTTCGCACCGTGCGACCTCACAATCTGTTCCAGCTCGACCAGTCGGTTGTACGCAAACGGCAACGCCGTCTCGGTGAGTCCGCGCGGAACCCCCGCGGGCGACAGACCCGGCAGCAGGTGTCCATCGAGCGCACGCTCGGTCGACAGATTCGCGGCGAGATACCAGTCGCTCCAGCCATGATATCCACAGAACGCAATCACATCGCGCCCCGTCGCGGCCCGCGCAATCCGCACCGCCACCGACAGCGACTCGCCCCCACACCGGGCAAACCGGACCTGCTCGGCCCACGGATGCAGCGCCAATAGTCGCTTCGCCAGCTCCACCTCTTCTGGGGAGTTGAGCGAACACATCGATCCCCGCCGCACCCGATCAACAACCGCCTCGACCACTCGCGGGTGAGCATACCCTAGCAGGCACGAGCCGACCCCATTGTGCGTGAAGTCCAGGTAGGTCCGCCCGTCGAGGTCGGTCACTTCGCAGCCGCGGGCCTCACGGTAGTACGCCGGCCAGCGCTCGGGCGCAAACAGCTCCGGTCGCTTGGAAAGCAGTTGTGTTCCACCGGGGATCAGCCGTTTCGCTTCGACGTACAGCTCGGGACCACGCATGACAGGGCTTTCGCGGTGTTGAATCCTGGGACTCGGATGGAGTTCGTCGTGCCATGCTTGCACCGCTTCGGGGCAAGCATGAGAGCGGACCTCTACTCCGCATACAGCGCATAGACCCGAACGGCGTCCGCATCGGGCAGCGTCACTTTGACAGTGAATCGCTCAGGCAGCGGACTCTTCCCCGCGAACGAGATCGGCACACGGGTGCCGCTCGTCGAAATCGCCGCCCCCTTCTCACTCGAATACTCCGGCAGCGGTCGATCAAGCGTGTCATACAGTTCGACCCGCACTGGCGTCTCCTTCGCCACCCCGGCCACATTCAGCGACAGTTTCGCCCCAGCCTTCGTTTCCAGAGGACTTGTCAGGAAGTAACCGGGATCCCCCGCATCCAGCCGGGAGAGATATCCAAACCCATCGCGACGGATCGTCGCCAGACCAATCTCCTGCGAGCGAAACTTCTCCTCGCAATCCCAATGCGAGTACCAGAGATAGGTCAGCTCTCCTTTGTTGACGAACGCATGCCCCTGGAGCAGCGCCACCGAATCCCACTGGTTGATGTTCCCATGCTCGAGCAGCTTGAACCCCGGAATCGGCTCGCGAAAGTGGACGCCGTCGGTACTCAGCGCCAGCCCCAGGTCAATCCGCAGTCCTTCGTGAACCACCGCGCCTTTGGGCCGCTGCTTGGCGTTCCCCTGCCAGATTCCCGGCACGCCCACCAGTACATTTCCCCGGTTCCAGACCGCCACGCCCATATGCATCTGCCGGGAAAAACCCGTCAGCATGTCTTCCAGCGACGGTTGTGGCTGAGTGATCTGATCGGGCAGGACCATCGACTCGGCTTTCGCCTGGCTCCAGTGGATGAAGTCGGGAGAGCGATACGTCTGCATGAATCGACCGGCCGGTCGACCATCCGTCAGTGAAGCCCAGGGCGACGCGATCTGACCCGCGGCATAATAGAAATCGCCAAACCGATAGAGGCTGCTCACCTCGAACCGCTCGCCCGTCGCATTCGCGGGGCGATCTCCCACCACCTTCCAGCGGAGACCATCGGCACTCGTCGCACAGATGATCGCCCCCACCCGCCCTTCCTTCTGGCCCACGTTGCTCATTCCCCCTCGGATCTCCTTGTATTCGGGGTGAGCGATGTACGCGCACTTGTACCGACGCGCGGGATCGGGGTCGCCCGGCTCATACAGCACCGAGAGAAAGTCATTCACCAGTGCGAGGGCCGGGACTTCGCTCTCCACGAGACAAATGTTGTTGTTGCGGTTGCCGTTGAGTTCCACGAGGCCCAGGTTCGGCTTCGTCCAGGTCACCCCATCGTCGCTCTCGGCGTAGCACATCGGCCGCCACCAGCCGGGGGCCTGCCCGCGCTCCAGCTCGCGCTGAATCATCCCCAGATACCACATCCGGAACTTCCCGCCTCCCGGAGCCTGCGGATCGAAGAAGACCGTCCCATAGAGGAGGGCATGCCCATAGTCGGGCGAGCCTTTCGGGCCACACCTCAGGACCGGGTTGGCCGGATGTTTTTCGGGGGCCACCAGCGTCAGTTTGAGATTATTCCGCCACGCAAGATTCTCTTTGTCGAACGCGAAGAAGACCCGTTCCGTCGGCGGATTCCCCGTCAGCGCCCGGTCATTCGCCACGCCGCGAGCCACGGGACCCGAGGCCAGGGCGATGGCTGCCCAAGTGACTGCGACCAACACTCCACACTGGCGAAGACAAACTCGCATCGTGAACCCTCACTCGAAAAAGTGGCAACACTCACGGTTTCGGGGCGGTCGTGAACCTGTCCTGACCTAGCGGCCTTCGCCGCGCCGCCCTTCCATCGCATCGGTTCCCTCAAACTCGATCAGCGACCGGAAATGCAGCCGCATCATTGTGCGGGCCCGTTCGACATCCCGATCGCGAACCGCATGAAACAGTTCCCGGTGTTCCCACAAAATCCGCTGCGTCGCTTCGGGCGTCGGCGGCGCATGCGGTGCCGACTGAAAAAACTTCAGCAGCACCTGCTGCATCCCGGCGATCATCCGTGAGCCGGTCATCTCCAGCAGCACGCTGTGAAACTCGACATCGAGTGCAATCTGCTGCGGAAACAGGTCGAGTTGCTGCAGCGCTTGTTCGAGCGCGGTGGTGATCTCTCCCAGCCGTTCGATCTGCGCCGGCGTTCCGTTTCTCACGGCCAGGTCGATCGCGCCGACTTCAATTGCGAACCGCAGTTGCCCTAACTCCCGCCAGTCGTCGACGGAATCGACCAGCGACGGAATGCTGCGGGAGAGCAGGCCGACCGGGTCGGGCCGCCGAATGATCAGCCCCTTCCGCTTCTTGCCTTCCAGAATCCCCAGCGCCTGGAGCCGACTGATCGCTTCGCGAGCCACGGTTCGCGACACGCCATATTCACTGGCGAGCTGGTCCGCCGTCATGAACAGCACGCCATCCGCCAGTCGTTCCGCCTGAATTCGCAGGCGGATCTGGTCGGCAAGATCATGCGCACGGGTAACGGCGACGGAGGCCATAAGCGGGGTTTATTCACCCAGTGAAAGAAATCTGTTCCCGATTCTCTTGAACTCCCCTTATAAAATAGTATTTAATCGCCCGTCAACGGATTCCGATCCGTTTTCTCGTCGCTCGCATTGAGAGTCGGCATACTGATTCCGTTGCCCACGACGGATCGGCCCGGTCGTTCGCATTCCCTCCCCTGTCGGGGCCAGCATGTCCGTTTCCCGCCTTTATCGCGAGACGTTCGACGACGGGCCCGGCGGCTGGTTCGGCTGGATCGACAACGCCGCCGGCCCACGCCGGCTTGAAGTCCGCGACAGCGCACTCCTCACCCGCAGTCCCTGGTGGATCGACTACAACCATGCCCCACCCGGCGCCGGTTACCTCCACCTCCTCGCCATCCTCCTCACCCGCGGCCCCTTCGGCGAACACCAGCGCGAGGTGGCCGGTGAGAACCGCTTCGTCCGCGATGGCTTTGGTACGCGCGATTTCACCCACGCCCAAATCTCCCTGCGACTGAAGGGCGAAGTCGAACTCCGCGGAGCGCAGCTCTGCCTGCTCTTCCAGTCGGTACAGGACGGCATCTGTTCCGGCTGGCTGCTCACCGGTCAACCATTTGAAATCACCGCCGACTGGTCCTTCCAGACCGCGTCCCTCACAACCGACCCCACCCAGTGGACCTCGCTGGGCAGTCGCCACGATCGGGCCGACTACTACGGCCAGCTCCCGCTGGAACGAGTCCTGCAGCAGGTCAACACGAATCTCCTGCTGGTCCTCTTCCCGCTCGATGTCCAGCCCATGGGGCCGCTCGCCGGCGACCCGCACCAACTGCGTCCCGAGAAAGATTATCCGGTCTGGCGCGGCCGGCTCCCCGAGGGGTATGTCCTGCTCGATGAAGTCCGCATCGAGTTCACCGAAGGAGCAACCTAACCATGGCCATCGCTGACTGGCTCGTGATCGCAGGCTACTTCGTCTGGATGATCGGCGTAGGCGTCTGGTACGCCCGTGGCAACCAGACCGCATCCGACTTCGTCCTCGCCGGTCGCAATACCAACCCCTTCATCGCCGGCCTCTCGCTGTTCGCCACGCTCGCCAGCACGGCCTCCTACCTCGCTTACCCGGGCGAGATGATCGCTCACGGACCGCGGATTCTGGGCTTCTTCATCGCCCTGCCCATCATCGGTCTCATCGTCGGTTGGGTGATCATCCCCAAGCTGATGCAGCAGCCAGTCAGCAGTGCCTATGAACTGCTCGAAACCCGCCTGGGCTCCGGCATCCGCCGCGCCGGGTCGACCATGTTCATCATCCTCCGCATGGGCTGGATGGCCACGATCTTCTTCGCGACCAGTCATATCGTGCTCGCGCCATTAATTGGCGTCAGCCCTGCCTGGGAACCAGCCATCTGTCTGTTTCTCGGCGCGGTGACCATTGGCTACTCCTCACTCGGGGGCCTCAAGGCGATCCTCGTGACCGATGCCATTCAGGCCCTGCTGATGATCGGCGGCGCCGCGGCGATGATCATCGTCATCGCCGCGCGATTGGGTGGCCCCACCGCCTGGATTCCCACCACCTGGCCCGCCCATTGGGAAACGCCCACCTGGAGTTTCTCGCCCGGTTCCAGCAGTTCGATCCCCGCCGTCATTCTCTCCACCGTCGTCTGGTACTGCTGCACCAACGGTTCCGACCAGATGTCGATCCAGCGGTTCCTTAGTACTCGCGATGCGCTCGCCGCCCGCCGGACCCTGTTCGTCTCGCTCTCCTCCGACTTCACCGTCACCTCGCTCCTGCTCGCCACGGGCACCGCCCTCCTCGTCTACCACCAGACCTACCCGGAATCGTTCGCGGCCGGCCGATCGCCCATCACCCAGGGTGACACCTTCCTCCCGCTGTTCGTGGCCAGTGGC
>JAIXZD010000026.1 GCA_027489895.1 Planctomycetaceae bacterium | reverse complement strand
GAACACCGATGGCTGGACCGATCTGATCTGCATCGGCTTCCCAGGCGTCCCCTGCCACTGGTTCGAGAATCCCCAGAACAAAGAGGGTCACTGGAAGCAGTCCGAAATCTGGCACAGTGCGGCTGGAGAATCGCCGCAGTTTCTCGATGTGACCGGCGACGGTAAGCCGGAACTGGTCATGTCGTCGGAGACCGAAGGGATGTTCGGTTACCTCGAAGTGCCCCCGGCGGAAAAGTGCTACGAGAAGTGGACGTTCACCGCGGTCAGTGAGCAGAAACTGCCGGGCGGCATCACGCATCGCTACTACCACGGGCTGGGCGTCGGCGATCTCAACAGCGATGGCAAGCAGGACATCGTCATCCCCCATGGCTGGTGGGAACAACCCGCGACCCCCGCGGCGACCCCTTGGGCGTTCCACCCGCACAAGCTCGCCAAAAAAGAAGGCGAAGAGCCGCAGGCCGGGGCCGACATCCATGTCGACGATCTCGACCTCGACGGCGATGCCGACCTGCTGATGACCAGTGCCCATCTCGTGGGGGTCTGGTGGTTTGAAAATGTGGGTACCAAGGCCGAGCCGAAGTATACCCCGCACACGATCGACACCAGCTTCTCGCAAACCCACGCCCTGCACTTCCGCGACATCAACGGCGACGGGACGCCCGACCTGATCACCGGCAAGCGGTTCTACGCGCATGGCCCCAAGGGCGATATCGACCCGATGGCCGAAGTCGTCATGTTCTGGTACGAGCTGAAGAAAGCCAAAGGCACCGCACCGACGTTCACGCCGCACAAGATTCAGGAAGGCTCGGGAACCGGCGTGGGAACGCAGTTCTCCGTCCTCGACATGAACGGCGACGGCAAGCTCGACCTCGTCCTCTCCAACAAAAAAGGCGCCAACCTGCTCCTGCAGAAGTAGCTTTTGTGGGGTGGGCAGTGCCCACCCTACGGTTGTTTGGCGTTTGTTTGTATCGATGGGAACGCGGCTACCTGCCCCCTGGAAAACTGCCTGAAGGCTGGTCATGAACATCGAAGCGATTCAACAGGCCTTGCAACGGGCGGGCGTCGATGGCTGGCTGTTTGCCGATTTCCGGGGCAGCGATCCGCTTGCCTATTCGATTCTCAACCTTCCCCCGCAACACCGTTCGCGACGGTGGTTCTACTACGTCCCTGCGGTGGGTCACCCCACCCGGATCGTGCATGCGATCGAGGCGGCGTCGCTCGACAGCCTGCCCGGCCGGTTGCAGATCTATCTTCCCTGGCCCCAACTGCACGACATGCTGAAAACCGCCCTCGCCGGGGCGAAGCGCGTGGCGATGCAGTATTCGCCGATGAACAACATTCCATATGTGTCGCGAGTCGATGGCGGCATGATTGACCTGGTTCGCTCGTGTGGAGTCGAGGTTGTCACCTCGGCTGACCTCGTGGCCGAGTTCGAGGCGACACTGTCCGATCGCGAGATGCAGACGCACCTCGTCGCGGCCGATCGGTTGGGGCAGATCGTCCAGGATGCGTTTGGCGAGATTGCCGGTCGTGTGAATCGCAACCTCGTCACGACCGAGTACGACATCCAGCAATTCATTCTGCAGGAGTTCGCGGCAAACGGGCTCGAGGCCGACCATCCGCCGATCGTCGCGATCGATGCCCACAGCGCCGATCCGCACTATTCGCCTGTCGCCGCCACGGCCACACGGTTCGCTCCGAACCAGTTCGTGCTAATCGATGCCTGGTGCCGTCTGATCGGCGAGGGCAACATCTTCGCCGACATCACCTGGGTGGGGTACCTCGGCAACGAAATCCCTGCCGAACATTCCCGCATCTTCCAGATCGTCGCCAGTGCCCGCGATGCCGCGATCAATTACATCCAGCAGATGCTGGCGCGGGGTGAACCGGTTCTGGGCTGCGATGTCGACGATGCCTGCCGCCGCGTGATCGAAGAGGCCGGGTTCGGGCCGTCATTCATCCACCGGACCGGGCATTCGCTGCACGCGACGGTCCATGGCAACGGGGCCAATCTCGACAATCTCGAAAGCCGCGACGACCGCAAGCTGCTGCCGCGCACTCTGGTGACGATTGAACCGGGAATTTACCTGCCCGGCAAGTTCGGCGTCCGCAGCGAGGTCGATCTGTACATCACTCCCAAAAACACAGCGCGAATCACCGGTCTCGAACCGCAAACGGGAATCCTCTCGATCCCCTGCATTTAGCGCGGTCAGTTCTTCCTCTTGTAGCGGAACTCGAGAGAGTTCCCTCCCCGCCCGCGCCAACGGAACCTGGAAGCCGTTCCGAACGCGACGAAATGAAAACGGCGGGTGAGCGGTGGTGGTCATCTGCCACAACGCGTTCACCCGCCGATTGTCTCTGCGGGCCGTGACTCGCTCAGCTATCGCTAAAAATCGCCCACGGTCGAACCGTCACCCATCGCACCGATGTTGCGGAACAGCGTACTGTCGATGTTCTGGCTGATGAACCGGGCGGAACCATCGGCGAGCAGCGCATGCGTTCCACCCGAGTGGAAGCTCGACATCACTTCCCAGCGGCAACCCGGGCAGTTCGACCCATCCGGACCATCGACCCCGTTGATGGGCTGCATGTAGGTCGCGGTTCCGACTTCCCAGCGCATCCCGCGGCCTGCATCCGGCGCGACGGCCATGTTTGTGGGGGACCGAGGCCGGTAGCCGCGGACTTCACCCACGACGATCGTGTTTGTCGTCCCGTCGGAAATGTCGGCCATCCGCGTCCGCGAGTTGAAGTGCATCACGCCCATCCACTGGCGATTCGTCCCGTCGCCAATCGACCAGTTCTGACGGGCCCGGCCCCCGCTCGGGTCGGCCGCTCCGTAAACAC
Source organism: Planctomycetaceae bacterium (assembly GCA_027489895.1). GTDB lineage: Bacteria > Planctomycetota > Planctomycetia > Planctomycetales > Planctomycetaceae > JAIXZD01. Next base: position 9,382 of record JAIXZD010000026.1, on the reverse strand, counting down.
CGAAGTAGTGCACGATGTGGCCGTCGAAGTTTTCGCCGCTGACCTTGAACCCTTCCGGGTTGCTGGGGCAGAGGTAGGCCGTGAACCGATTGCGCTGGACTGCCATGTTCGCGGCGGAGTTGCCCCAGTCGCTGAAGTTCAACCGGTTGTACTGATTCGCCTGATCGAGATACGGCAGGATGTGCAGCAGGAAGGTGCCCGGGCGGTCGTGCCACTCGTTGTTCGTGGCGTTCAGGAACTCCAGTCGATGATGTTCGAGCATCGGGAACGTGTTGAAGTTGTCGTGGTAGTTGTGGATCGCCAGGCCAATCTGCTTGAGATTGTTGCGGCACTGCGAACGACGGGCCGCCTCGCGGGCCTGCTGGACCGCAGGCAACAGCAGGGCAATCAGGATCGCAATGATCGCAATCACCACCAGCAGTTCAATCAGGGTAAATGCCAGTCGCCTGGGCGAGCGACGGAAACCAGATTCAAACGACATCATTCATCCTCCCCTGCGGAAAAGGTTCGGCGACAACGCAGCGCGTACGAATTCTTCGAGATGGCATTTTTTGGATGAGGTCAGAGAATCCTGACCTAACAGACTTCAGCCTGAATTATTGTCTTTTCGGCGAAAAAGTAAAAGCCGCTGCACACCAACTGCGGCGTGCAACGGCCTTTACGTTCGACAGATGTGCAGGCAACAACGGCCAACTCACTCGCTGCTGCCAGCTGTTTCTTCGCGCGACGAGCCGCTTACGGATGCGAATCCCGCTCTGGTTTTACTGATCGCTTTTGGTTTCGAAGAGCTGTCGATGGACGACGCCCGCCACAGCGGCGCCAAGAATGGGGGCGACCCAGAACAACCAAAGTTGAGCCAGTGCCCAACCGCCCACGAAAATCGCCGGTCCCGTCGACCGGGCCGGATTGACCGACAGGTTCGTCACGGGGATTCCAATGAGATGGATGAGGGTCAACCCCAGGCCAATCGCGATCGGAGCGAACCCCTGGGGGGCGCGTCGGTCGGTCGCTCCGAGGATGATCAGCAGAAACATGAAGGTCAGAACGAACTCGGCCACGAACCCGGCCAGGAGCGAGTACTGACCCGGCGAATGCTCACCATAGCCGTTGGACGCAAACCCGTCGGACAGTTGAAACCCCGCCTTGCCCGAAGCGATCAGGTAGAGCACCCCGGCCCCGGCAATTGCGCCGACGACCTGGGCGATGATGTACGGGACAAGTTCCCCAGATTTGAAGCGACCACCGGCCACCAGACCAACGGAAACGGCGGGGTTCAGGTGGCAGCCAGAGATATGCCCGATCGCATAAGCCATGGTGAGCACGGTTAGACCGAAGGCGAACGACACTCCCAGGAGCCCGATGCCCACGCCGGGAAACGCCGCTGCGAGTACCGCGCTGCCGCAGCCTCCGAACACGAGCCAGAATGTCCCGATAAACTCGGCCGCGCAGCGCTTGTTGAGATCCATTGATTCATTCCTAGGGGGAAAAGGGGAATTCCGCAGGTCGCGGGTGGCGAAATGTAGCCGTTCCCGATGCCCCCATCAAACGGAGCTGGGACGCACCATCGACTCCACAAGCAGACGGCGGTGGCATGCTAGTCCGAGGGATGGCCGTTTCCAACAAGCGCGCAGGATTCCCGCGTTTGGCGTCGCTGTTGGTCGTAGCACTGGCGCGAGGGCCTCTCCGACGTGATCATCTTTTGTGGGATAGGCTTTCAGCCTGTCGCGTTTCCAGTGCTTCTGGTGAGGAGCTGACTGTCTGGAAGCCTATCCCACTGACTGTTTCACAGGCTTTGCGCGGAACACGGGACGTCAGGGCCGGAAGCAATCGCAGAATTCGCCTGTCCATTGATCTACAATGGAGAGCGATAGCGGTCCGAAACCGTCCATTCCCATTGTTCTGGATGCCCTCACCGATGCGCTCGCTACTGAATCAGCGTCTTGTTTTGTTGGTGGCTTCGGTGGTCTTCACAGGCAGTGTGACTCCGGTGAAGACGTTCGCGGAACCGAGACGGCTGGCCCCCGCGCCCACGCCCGTCGATAACCCGCTCAAGGGGCTGGTGCCTTACGCCCGTCCCACTCCAGACCGGTTTCCTCACAGCATGGAGTTCAGCTATCTCGCGTTGAGCGAGTTGATGACCGGCCCGAAGACATTCAACTGGCAACCTCTGGAAGAGCTGCTGGACGACGTCGCCTCGCGAGGAAACCAGACAATCTTCCGAGTGTTTCTCGAGTATCCAGGGAAGAAGGAGGGGATCCCCGAATTCCTCGTGAAGCAGGGCCTCAAGGTTCACGTCTACAAAAACACGAACACCGCGCCGCTGCCCCCTGCCGAGATCCGCACTCCGGACTATGCCGATGCCAACTTGCGGGCCGCGTTGCAATCGTTCATCGCGGCGCTGGGCGAGCGTTATGACGGTGACGCACGGATCGCCTACATCACGGCCGGACTGTTGGGCACCTGGGGCGAGTGGCATACCCACCCCCGCAATGACCTCTGGGCGAGTGTGGAGGTGCAGGCCGAGGTGCTGTCCGCCTACGAGGCTGCGTTTCACCAGACGCCCGTGCTGCTCCGTTATCCGGCCGGTCCCGAGAACGAGGAGTATGCGTCCAACGCGGAGCGTCCGTTCGGCTATCACGACGATTCGTTTGCGTGGGCGACGCTGGAGACGGGCCGGAAGCAGGACGACTGGTTCTATCTGGTCGTGCTGCGGAACGCGGGGCAAGCCGCCGTTGACAAATGGAAGTCGCAGCCCATTGGTGGCGAGATCCGTCCCGAACTCTGGGGGCAGGTGTTTGATGCGCGGCCAAAACACAAGCAGGCGCAGGATTTCGCCAAGTGCGTCGAGCAGACGCACGCAACATGGTTGATGGACACGGGAATGTTTCGCCAAAAGGCCGACCCGGAGCGGTACGAACGAGCCGTCGCGCAGGTTCGCCGAATGGGGTACGACATTTTTGTGCAGTCGGTGGACATCACAGCCCAGGAACAGCAGCTGTCAATCGAGGCGGAGGTCGTCAATCAGGGAGTCGCACCGTTCTACCGCGACTGGTCCATCGAACTCGGCTTTCTGGATGAGCAGGGGAACGTGGTCGAAACGCGAGAAGTCGACTGGTCAGTGGCGAACCTTTTGCCCGGCGACGCGCCGCGCGCCTGGAAGGCGAGTCCCAAACGCCCCGAAACGGCCCGGTTTGTCGCGATGCGGGTCGTGAATCCGCTGCCAAACGGCAAGCCGTTTCACTTCGCCAACGCCGACCAGAACCGGCATGCGACAGGCTGGCTGACGCTGGGAACAGTCCCCGGACGCAATTGAGACGCCCCGCCCGGCGCCATCGCCACTTTTTCTGCCAACCGCGGTCACACCTCGGGGAGCGGGTCGGTCGCGTCGCCGAATTGGTCGAGTTGGATGCCGAACTTGCTCATCAGGCTGAGGTACAGGCGGCACATCTGCCGGTTCGGATTGTCGAGATAATCGAGATTCTGGCCGCCCTGAATCTGCCCACCCCCGCCGCCGACGAGCACGACCGGCAGCTTGGTGGCATCGTGGTGACCGTTGAGCATGCTCGAACAGAGCATGAGCATCGAGTTATCAAGCGCGGTCCGTTCGCCTTCCTGAATCGCATCCAGCTTGCGGGCGATGTACGCCAGTTGTTCGAGAAAGAACTGGTTCACCTTGAGCCAGTCGGGCGTATCGTTGTGCGAGAGCAAGTGGTGGATCATGTAGTCCACGCCCAGATGCGGGAACCGCAGCGTGCCATGGTCGTTGTTGAGCTTGAGCGTGCAGACTCGCGTGGTATCCGTCTGAAACGCAAGGACGAGCAGGTCGGACATGAGCCGCATATGCTCGACAATGTCCTGCGGGTAGCCGTCGGCGGGGCGGGGGCGGTCGGGCTTGTCGAGCGTGGGGCGCCAGCCCTGGAGTTCCCCGCGTTTCCCGGCCTGCTCGATCCGCTGTTCCACTTCACGGACCGAATTGAGGTACTCATCCAGCTTGTACTGGTCCTGCTTGCCGACCCGGCTACGAACGGTTTTCGCGTCCGAAAGCACTTCGTCCAGCACGCTCTGATCGCCGCGATCAGCCCCATCCTTGAACAACTGGTCGAACGCGAGCGCGGGGTAGACTTCGAGCGGCGTGGGCGTGGTGGGGCTGCTCCACGAGATGTGCGAGCTGTAGAGCATCGAGTAATTCTTGTGGACTGACGGGTTCGCCTTTTCGCAGCCCAGGACCAGGCTGGGGAGCTTGGTCCGTTTGCCGATGCGCTGGGCGATGACCTGATCGACACTGGTGCCCGACCGAATCGTGCCGCCCGCGGAGAGCGGTGCCCCGGAGAGCAGGTTCCCGGTCTGCGAGCTGTGAATATTGCCCTTGAGCGCTTCGGCGTTGTAGAGGCCGCGAATGAAGACCAGGCGGTCACGGAACTCGTTGAGCGGGGCGAGGACCTGGCCGAGTTGCATCTCGGGGCCCTGCCCCTTGGCCCACCACTCGCCGTTATGGAATCCGCATCCGGAGAAAAGAATCGCCATGCGGACGGGCGCCTCGTTCGGGCCGCGTTCACCGGGAGTCTTGGGGGCGGGCGGCGCGTCGGCGGCGCGGGCCGGAAGCGATTCCATCCACGGCAGGGCCATCGAAACGCCCAGTCCTCGCAGCATGGTCCGGCGTGTGAGGCGATAGGTCGGCATGGGAGGCTCCCGAGCAGGGTGGTCTCAGTGCGAAATCTTGGTGAACGCTCTCTCAATGTATCACATCGGGGTCGGCAACGCGGAAGGTCATCCACCCTGATTTCGGGATTGACCGGTGCTGGGGATGCTACTGCCGGGAAACAGGAATCATCGCGGTTTGGCCGAAGCGTCTCGCGTGGAGTTCCGGATGGCCACGACGAAATCGGGAAGAAGTCACGTTGTCTTGGGCATTGCGAACGCGTTCTGAAAAGGAGTGGCGGGTCGGAGTTGTGGCGGGGACGGGGCGAAGTATAATCCGTCGCCGAGTGTGCCAGAGGAACGTTTGGTCGCAGTCGCTCGCGGCGCCTGACCCTGGCAAGAAATCACTCTGGCAAGACGATGTCCGAAGCGGTCTGGGTTGCGTTGGTCACTTGCCCGCGGCCATGTTGTGACGGGGTAGCGTTGTGGCCATCTTATTTGTGCGCGGGCGGCAGGCGGCCCAAGTTCTGAGATGGGAGATCCCTGTCGGGCAGACGATCCGGATCGGCCGCGCTCCCCGCGATGGACTCAAGGTTCCGTGGGACATGCAGATCTCCCGGGAACAAGCGGATATTCGCTGGCAGAACGGGTTGCTCGAAGTGAAATGCCTGGAAACGGCGCGCAATCCGCTGATCTCCGACGGCATCCCGATGCGGTCACTTGTCGTCCGGCCGGGAGAATCGTTCGCGATTGCCGAGACGCAGTTCGCGCTCATCGATGTCCCCGAGGCCGAGGACATCAGTTCGGCGAACCTGCTGAGCACAAGCGAACTGACGGACGCGGAGTTGGCCTCGTCTCCGTTCCGCAATCCGGCTCGTGCGATGGAAACACTCGCCGAGATTCCGGCTCTAATGCTTCGGGCCCAGTCCAGCGAGGACCTCTCCCAAGGCATTGTCGACCTGCTGATGAGGGGATTGCCTCCTGCGGAGGCGATTGCCGTGGTCGCGCTCGACCTGAACTCGGATTCCGCCAATGGTGCGCCGCAGGTCATGCGGTGGCAAAACCGCGATGAGAACGAGCGGTTCACCCCGAGCCGGCGGCTGATCCAGACGGCGCTCGCCAGCAAGCGGGGCGTTGTGCATGTGTGGGCCGACCGGAGCGGCGAGGAAGAATACACGATGACCGACAGCCTCGATTGGGCACTCTGCGTGCCGATCGATGGGGAGGCGAGCCGGGGCTGGACGATTTACGTCTCGGGCAAACTGCGCCCGGGAAGCGTTTTGCATCACATCACCAGCGCCAACGATCTCCGTCCGGAACTTCGAATCGTGCGGCTGGTCGCACAGTATGTCGGGGCCTTTCGAGAGGTCCGGGCTCTCCGCAAACAACGCGCGGGAGTGAGTCAGTTCTTCAATGCGGCGGTGATGGAGGCCCTCGTCACCACAACACAGGTGGAGACCCTTGCCCCGCGTGAGCGCGATGTCGCCATTCTGTTCTGCGACGTTCGCGGCTTCTCCAAACAGAGCGAAGCCGGCGCGGGTGACCTCCAATTGCTCTTGGCGCGGGTAACCGCTGCCTTGGGAATGATGACCCAGTCGATCGTGAAGCAGGACGGAATCATCGCTGACTTCCAGGGGGATGCGGCCCTGGCCTTCTGGGGTTGGCCCAACCCTTCCACCGAAGGCCCTTTGCCAGCGTGCGATGCGGCACTCGAAATCTGTACCGGGTTTCGACGTGTCGCGGCGGAGGCCGGCCACCTTCTGGAGGGATTCCGCGTCGGGATCGGCGTCACATTCGGAAAAGCGCTGGCGGGAAAAATCGGAACCGAAGAACAGGCGAAGATCGGCGTGTTTGGTCCGATCGTGAATCTCGGATCGCGGCTGGAAGGACTGACCAAACAATTCGGTGTATCAATTCTGATCGACGATTCGACCTCGAGCCATTTGAGTCAAAACGGCGTGGGCCGGTTTTCCACACGTCGCTTGGCTCGGATTCGACCGGCCGGCATGGGTACCAGCGTCTGGGTACACGAGTTGTTTTCCGCGGGCGAGCATAGTCCGGAAATGCTGAGCGAGTTTGCGGCGGGCGTCGAAGCGATGTTTCTGGGGCGGTGGGAAGAAGCGAGTTACCTGCTGAAACCCCTCGCGGAAACCGACCGCCCCAGCGCGGTCCTGCTGGAATTCATGGCCCGGACGGACTTCCATCCCCCCACTGACTGGGACGGCGTGATCACGTTCGCAGGCAAGTGACTCGCATCGACAGTTCCGCCAGAGACGAAGTCCGCACTTGGGGGACTGGGCAATCTGGCTGAAGATGTCTTGACGGCCAACCTCACCTTCGCCGAAAACCCCGCGTGAGGTTGTCGCGACGGAATCGCGACGGATGCCAGGGAAGTCCGCTCCAAGGAGGGAGTGTCGCGGATGCGGTACGTCCGAGAATCGAACGAGTTCGGCCTGAAATCGGTCGTCTGTCTCCTGCTTGCCGTGCTGGTCTCTGGCTGGTCCGGGGCCGCCTGGGGGCAGTCTGATGGCTCGATACCGGTCACTCCAGCGCTGGGCGCCGACCCGTATCCGCTGCCGCCCGAACTGGTCGGAGTCGATCTCTCCAAGCAATCGGCCGAGGAAGCCCAGCGGAAAAGCACCGGCTGTATTCACTGCCATGCCGGGAGCCGAGACCCGCACTTCAAAGACACTGTTCGCCTGGGCTGCACGGATTGTCATGGTGGAGATGCCACCTCGCTCGACAAGAACTGCGCCCACGTTCTACCCGCATTTCCCAACGCCTGGACCAGTTCCGCCAACCCGGTTCGGTCGTACACGCTGCTCAACCACGAGCGGCCCGAGTTCATTCGATTCGTGAACCCGGGCGACCTGCGGATCGCGCACATCGCCTGCGGCAGTTGCCATCAGAAGGAAACACTGCAGGTTCGAAAGAGCATGATGACCCACGGCTGCATGCTGTGGGGTGCGGCGCTCTACAACAACGGGGCCACGCCCAATAAATGGCCTCAATACGGTGAGAGCTACAGCATGCATGGCGTGCCGCAGCGTCTGCAGACCGTTCCACCACCGACCCCCGAAGAGACGGCGACGAAAGGCGTGTTGCCATTTTTGGACCCGCTGCCGCGGTACCAGATCTCGCAGCCGGCCAACATTCTGCGCATCTTCGAACGGGGCGGGCGGTTTGTCCCCGAGATTGGAATCCCCGAGAAAGGGGACGAACCCGGCCGTCCCCGCACGCGGCTCAGCGTGCGCGGCCTGGGGACGGGAAACCGTACCGACCCGGTGTTCATCGGCCTGCAGAAGACGCGTCTGCTGGACCCGACGCTCAATTTCCTCGGGACCAACGATCAGCCCGGCGACTACCGCTCGAGCGGCTGTTCGGCATGCCACATCGTCTATGCCAACGACCGCTCTCCCGTTCATTCCGGACCGTACGCCAAGTACGGAAACCGGGGCGTCGCGGCCACAGAACCCGACGGCTTCGCCACCAATCCCGATCCAATGATCCCGCCGCACGAATCGGGTCATCCCATCGCCCATCGCTTCACCACCGCGATCCCAACGAGCCAGTGCATCGTCTGCCATATCCACCCTGGCACCACGGTGATGAACAGTTACCTCGGGTACATGTGGTGGGATGAGGAATCCGAAGGGGAGCTGATGTATCCCCCGGAAAGTCGCAAGCATTCGGCCGAGGAACTGGCGGGCATTTCGATGCGCAACCCCGACGAAGCCGCCGCGCGAGGCAACTGGTCCGATCCGGAATTCCTCGCGAACATCACCGATCTCAACACGACCTTGCGGACGACCCAGTTCGCCGACTTTCACGGTCATGGTTGGGTGTTTCGTGCCGTCTTCAAGAAAGATCACGAGGGCCAGTTCCTCACCCATGCCGGCGAACCGATCACCGAGCTGACCAATGCCAAGTTGCAGGCCGCCGTCCAGTTTCCGCAGACGGTCAAAGAGACGCACAAGAAACTGCACGCCCTGCGTGACGATCTGACGGACAAGGAATTTCTAAAGGAAATGGTCGCAGCCGAGCAGGCCCTGGACCAACTGCGGGACGACCTGCCGGTCCACATGCTCGACATTCACCTCGAAAAGGGGATGCACTGCGTTGACTGTCACTTTGTGCAGGATGCGCATGGGAACGGCAAGCTGTACGGCGAAGTCCGCGCGGCCATCGAAATCCAATGCATCGACTGTCACGGCACGCCGCAGCAAAAGGCGACGCTGCGAACCTCTGGACCGGCCGCCGAAGATCGCCCCGCCGGTCAGCCCCGCGGAAGAAATCTGCTCTCCATGCGGACACCCTTCGGGTTACCCCGGTTCGAGTTCCGTGGTGACCAGCTAGTCCAGAATTCGATGGTCGAAGAAGGCCTCAGTTGGAACGTCACGCAAGTCGTCGACACCATCAATCCTGCCAAGCCCGAAACCTACAACGCCAAATCGGCCCTCGCCAAAACCGTGCGGTTCAAAGACGAATCGAAGACCGAATTCGTCTGGGGCGACCTGCCCAAACGGGCAGAGGACTGCGCCCACTCCCAGGGCAACATGAGCTGCATCGCCTGCCATTCGAGCTGGAACCCGAGCTGCTACGGCTGCCATCTGCCGCAAAAGGCCAACAAAAAGCGGCCCGATCTGCACAACGAAGGCGATGTGACCCGCAACCTCGTCTCCTACAACTTCCAGACGCTCCGCGATGAAATCTACATGCTGGCCCGCGATGGCAACGTCACGGG
>JAIXZD010000236.1 GCA_027489895.1 Planctomycetaceae bacterium | reverse complement strand
CGCTATCGCCAGAACGCCGTGTCCCTGCTGAACGATCCCCGCACCCGCGACCTATTCGACGTGAACCGCGCCCCGGAAGCCGATCAACTGCGGTATGGCAAGAATCTGTTTGGCTGGTCGCTGCTGTCGGCCCGCCGCATGGTGGCCGGTGGCGTCAATCTGGTGCAAGTGAATCTGGGCAATAACGAAACGTGGGACACCCACGGCAACGCCTTCCCGCACCTCCGCGATTACCTCTACCCACCGCTCGACCGGGCGCTGTCGGCTTTGCTCGACGATCTGCAGGCCTCCGGGGAACTCGATTCGACCCTGATCGTGATGGCCGGCGAATTCGGCCGCACCCCCAAGGTGTCGCACCTGCCGCAACATTATCGCGAACCGGGACGGGACCACTGGGGCAAGGTCCAGTCGGTCTGGCTGGCCGGTGGCGGCGTGCGGCCGGGCGTGGTCGTCGGGGCGACCGACAAAACTGGGGGCTACCCGGTAGCCGACCCGCAAACCCCGGAAAATCTCGCCGCGACGATCTACCAGACGCTGGGCCTGCCCGAGACGACCGCGTGGTTCGACGAATCCCGCCGACCGCACCAGATTTTCCAAGGCCAGCCGATCAGTGGTCTGCTATAGAATTCTGGGTTGAAGCTTCCTGCGGGCGCTGACGCTTCCGGCTCCCAATGAGGGCGTCGAGACGCCGTGGGTTACCTGCCCAGCGGCCGATGCTTGTTTACGGCAACGATGGGATCGTCGTGATCGAGTTTGAGCGTGTCACCAAGCGGTTTCCCGGCGTCGCGGCGTTGAGTGACGTTTCGTTCTCGATCACCTCGGGGTCGTGCCACGCCCTGCTGGGCGAGAACGGGGCCGGGAAGAGCACCCTCGGCAAACTGCTGGCTGGTCTCTACTCACCCGACGGCGGAGAGATCCGGGTCGCGGGCCGAGCGTTGCGCCAGTTCACACCCCGCGCTGCGCTGGCGGCCGGCATCGCGCTGGTTCATCAGGAACTGGCCCTCTGTCCCAATCTTTCGGTGGCCGAGAATCTAGGTCTGCATGCCCTGCCCTGGCGAGGGCTGCGGTTGAACCGATCCGCGTTGCGATCAACGGCTCAAGCGCTGCTGGAACCGGTGGGACTGGAGGTCGATGTCGACCTTCCCGCAGGCCGCCTTTCACCAGGCGACGAGCAGCGGTTACAGATCGCGGCCGCGTTGGGGCTTGATGCACGGGTTCTCGTGTTCGACGAGCCGACCAGCTCGCTGGGCAAGGCCGAGACGGAACGGCTGTTTGCCATTCTCAGGCGGCTGAAGTCCGAGGGGCGGACGGTGATCTACGTGTCGCATCGACTGGACGAAATCTTCGCACTGTGCGATGCCGTGACGGTGCTGCGCGATGGTCGGCATGTTTCCACCACGCCGCTTGAGGGTCTGACGGAAGACGATCTGATCACGCGGATGGTCGGCCGCAGCGTCACCAGCACACGCGTTGCGACGGTGCCCAGCGATGTCGCCGCTGAGGTTCTGCAGTTGCAGGGCGTCCTCAACCAACCCGGTGGCCCCGAGGTGAAACTTTCCGTGCGCTCGGGCGGAGTGGTCGGACTGGCGGGACTCGTCGGTGCGGGGCGGACCGAGCTGCTGGAAACGGTCGCTGGTCTCAGGCCAGTGCTCGCGGGACAGATGACGCTGGGGGGGCGACCGCATCGACCCACATGTCCTGCCGATGCATTGGCGGCTGGCGTCGCGCTGATTCCCGAAGACCGGAAGCGGGCGGGACTGGTGCTGGGGCTGTCGGTGGCCGACAACCTGACGCTCCCGTTTCTGAAACGGTTTCGCGGTGCGTTGGGGCGACTGGTCCGGTCCCGGCGCGCGACTCATTGCGCTCAGGAAATCTCCCGCCTGCGGATCAAGACGGCCACAGCCGAGGTCGCCGCGGGAACGCTCTCGGGCGGCAATCAGCAAAAGATCGTGTTCTCAAAAGGGCTCGAACTGGGGCGGACGTTGCTGTTGGTCGACGAACCGACCCGCGGCGTCGACGTCGGTGCCAAACAGGAGCTGCACGAACTGATCCACGCGCGGGCGGCCCAAGGTGGCGCGGTGCTCGTTGCCTCGTCCGAACTGCCCGAGCTGATGAGCCTCGCCCAGCGGATCCTCGTCGTACGTGGAGGACGAATCGTCGCCGAACATCTCCGCGCGGATTTCAACGCGGAATCAATCCTGCGCGACATGGCGGGTGTGGGTGCCCTGGAACGCCGGTGACGATTTCCCGGAAAGCACAGGAAGACGTGGGTGGCCCGACCACCTGGTGGTCGGGTCGCGCAGCGACAGGAAGCCACACTTTCCGCACACAACCACCAAAGCAGGCCCCGCATCTACCAGATCTCTCCAGGCAGCACGCGGTCTTGGTGACTGCCGCGCCGTCCCACGGTTGGCATGCTTGCCCCGAAGCGTTGCAAGCATGGCACACCCCGCGATGCCAGAGTGCCTGGTGTCCGCTTGGACAACGCGAACGCCCTGGTTTCAGGGCACGCGAGGTACAGCCGGGGCGTCGGGGCGGGTACAATCCAGCATGCGTTGATCTGACTGGTTTATTGCGCGAGAGCCGTCTATGTCGTTGCTGCGTTTGACCTGCGGTGTGTGCTGTTTCCTCGCGGCCGGGCTGTTCGTATCGGGCCACGGCACAACCGGCCTGCGGGCTGAAGAGACCGCTGATCCAGCCGGCCTCAAGCTGTTTGACAGCGACGTCCGCACGCTGCTCAAAACGCATTGCGGTGCTTGTCACACCGGGGAAGACGTGGAGGGCGAATTCGACCTGACCACACGAACGGGTCTCATGAAGGGTGGTCCCGCGGGGCCTGCGATCGTGCCCGGACGACCTGTTGATTCGATCCTGATCAAGCTGATCCGGCACCAGAAGAAGCCGGCCATGCCGCAAGACGCCGATCCGCTGCCCGAACCAGTCATCGCGAAGCTGGAAGAATGGGTTCGACTGGGCGCTCCGTACTCGGGTCCGCTCGTCGAACTGCCCAACGCCCCGAGCTGGACCGAACGAAAAATCGCGACGGAAGCGCGTCAGCATTGGGCCTATCAGCCGCTGCGTCCCGTCACGCCGCCCGTCCCGACCGACGCCGCGTGGTCGGTCAATCCGCTGGATGCGTTCATTCGCGCCGCCCAGGAACAAGCCCAGTTGACCCCCAACCCGCCGGTGGACCGCCGCACGTTCGCCCGGCGGGTCACGTTCGATCTCATCGGGCTGCCGCCGACTCCCGAGGAACTGGCGGCCTATCTTGCCGACGAATCTCCCGACGCCGACGCCAAACTGGTCGACCGTCTCCTCGCCAGCCCGCACTATGGCGAGCGGTGGGGCCGACACTGGCTCGACCTCGTTCGCTTCGCCGAGAGCCATGGCTTCGAACATGACTATGACCGCCCTACCGCCTACCACTACCGCGATTTCGTGATTCAGGCGCTCAACAGCGATCTCCCCTTCACCGACTTTGTCCGCTGGCAGGTCGCTGGCGATGAACTGGCCCCCGACAACAATCTCGCCCTCATGGCGACGGGCTTCCTCGCGGCCGGGGTCCACAGCACCCAGATCACCGCGAATGAAGTCGAGAAGCACCGCTACGACGAACTCGACGACATCGTCGCCACGCTCGGCACGTCGATGCTCGGCCTGACGATTGGCTGCGCCCGCTGTCACGACCACAAGTTCGACGCCTTCCCCCAGGCCGACTACTACCGGCTGATGTCGACGTTCACGACCACGGTCCGCAGTGAAGTCGATCTCGATTTCGACCCGGCCGGGTACGCGCGGGCCAAAGCCGCCTTCGATCTCGAACACCAACCGTTCGTCACCGCACGCGAGACATTCGAGGCGACGGAACTCGCGGGACGGTTCGCCGCCTGGGAGGCCAGTCGCGGTTCGCAGCCGCTGCCGGGCTGGGCGACACTCGCTCCCACGCGCCTCGAATCGAAAGGCCAGGCCCAGTTTCAGCCCCAGCCCGATGGTTCGTACCTGGTGACCGGTCCAAACACTCCCAACGATCAGTACACGTTTGTCTGCGAGATCGGCCAGACTGGCCTGCGGCACGTCCGACTCGAAGTGCTGCCCGACCCCTCGCTACCGCAATCGGGACCAGGCCGGGCAGCGAACGGCAACTTTGCGCTCTCCGACCTCAAACTGTTCATCGCCCCCAAATCGGCTCCCGACCAGAAGACGCGCGTCCCGCTCGCGAACGCCCGGGCCACGTTCGAGCAAGCGGGCCTGCCCGTCGCCGCAATCATCGACGACAACCTCCAATCGGCCTGGGCGGTCGATCCCGAGTTCGGCAAACCGCAGGCGGCTGTGTTCGATGTTCCGCCGGGCGAAGCGGGAGCGCTGCCAGGCTACCCGGAGGGCACTGTCCTCACCTTCGAACTTCAGTTCAACAACAACACCCAGCACAGCATCGGCCGCCCGAGGCTGTCGATCGCCACGACCGCGGTTCCCGAGGACTTGCGGGCCTCCGCCTGGCCTCAACCCGTTCTGGAGGCGCTGGCTCTCGCCCCCGAGAAGCGAACGGCCGATCAATCGAAACTCCTGCTCAACTGGTACAAGTCGGTCGACGCCCGCTGGCTGGAACTGGACACCGCCGAGAAGACCCATGCCGCTAAGGCGCCCAAGCCCGACCTCCGCAAGGTGCTCATCAGCAGCGAAGGGCTGCCCGCCGTCCGGCTGCATACCCAGGGGGCCGACTTTCTGCCCGAAACGAACTTCCTGCGGCGGGGGGATGTCGCCCTGAAAGATGGCGTCGCCGCCCAGGGATTCTTGCAAGTGCTGATGCCCGCCCCCGACGCCGCATCAAAATGGCTGCGGACGGCGCCCACCGGGTCGCGCCCGTCGCTCCGCCGGACGGCGCTCGCTGATTGGCTCACCGATGT
>JAIXZD010000378.1 GCA_027489895.1 Planctomycetaceae bacterium | reverse complement strand
TTGGCATAGCCCGCGCGAACCCGCGCCTCGTCGGCCAGACCCGTCTGATGAACAATCGGCCCGCCCCAGCGCTGCAGCACGCCGCGGCCCAACAGTCCCAGGACGGCCGTGTTCAGCGATTCGGCCCCCTGGCTTCCGCCGAGAATCAGGAGCGTCTGGCGATCGTCCGAACTCTCGGCCCGGGAGTGCAGCCCCGCAATGGCCGACCGCACCGGATTCCCGGTGACCACATAGTTTTGGCTCGCCCTCAAAGCGACCGCTGTCTCTTCAAAGCTCCCGCAGACCAGACCCGCCCGCCGGGCCAGAAATCGAACCGATCGACCCGGAACAACGTTCTGTTCCAGCAGAGCGAGGGGAATGCCGTGCGACCGGGCGGCAAGGCACGCGGGAAAGCTCGCGAAGCCACCCAATCCGACAATCAAGTGCGGGCGATTCGCCTTCAACTGCTGGTGAGCGGTCCGCCAGGCCGACCAGCCTCGACTCAGGCTGCGAAGAGGCTGTCGTCGCAGGTCAAGTGATGACGGCATGCAGGTCGTCTCCAGCGGGTAGCCCGCCGGTTCGATCATGCGTCGCTCAATCTCGCGACCGGATCCCACGAACGCGATCCGTACCGAACCAAGTCGACGGCGAAACTCCTCCGCAACGGCCAGTCCCGGAGACAGATGCCCTCCCGTTCCCCCCCCGGCAAACAGAATGAGAGGGCCATCGGGATGAGACAGGTGTGTGCCCGGACTGGTCATGCCGCGATCCGACCAGCCGCCTCGTCCGGGCCGACCGCTCCGTCACGGGACTCAGGGCCAGACGTTTCGGAAAGCGCCAAATGGGGGCGACTTCTCGTCAGTCCCAACACCATGCCCAGCGTGACGAGTGTCATCACCAGATTGCTGCCGCCGTAGCTGAGCAGCGGATGCGGGATCCCCTTGGGTGGCACCATGGCCGTCACCACGCCGACGTTCAGGATCACCTGCACGATCAGCTGGGTGAGCAGGGCGAACCCGGCATGAAACTCGAAGCTGGTGCGAGGCAATCGACTCAACAATCGCAGCCCGCAAATGTACAGGCCGGTCCAGAGCAGAAGGACCGAAGCCGCGCCGACAAATCCCAGCTCTTCACCCACGACCGCAAACACAAAGTCGGTATTCGCCTCGGGCAGAAAACTGAGCTTCTGATATCCCTTGCCCGGCCCCACGCCCCATACACCGCCACTCCCCAGTGTCAGCAGCGACTGTCGCAACTGATACGGTGCCTGGTTCCAGTCGGACCAGGTCGAGAGAAATCCGGTGACACGCCGCAACTGATACGGTTTGTTGACCACGAGGTAAACCAGCGCCGGGAGCGTCGCCGCGGCACCGAGCAAAAAGTTCCGCACCGGCCAGCCCCCAACCGCCAGGACGATTGTGGCGCTGAGCAGCAAGAACAACGAGGTCCCCATATCGGGTTGGAGAATCACCAGCGGAACAAGCACGAGGACAGGCCAGGTCACTGGGAGGATGCCGCGCCAGAACGACATCAACCGGGCGCGATGCATTTGAACGAGAGCCGCCACAAGAATGGGCAGCGTCACCTTGGCGATCTCGGAGGGCTGCACCGAGATCGGGCCGATACGGAACCACCGCTGTGCCCCTTTGACCCGCGTGCCGATCCCAGGCACGAGGACCAGCATCAGCAGCACGACCGTGGCGACAAACAGCCACGGCGCCCACCGCTGCCAGACGGAGCCGGGGATCTGAGCGGCAATCAGCGCCGCCGCCAGTCCCAACCCGAGGAACACCAGATGCCGGGACAGGTAGACCTGTTCGAACTCCGTCGGCCGCGCGGTGATGCTCGCGCTATGGACCATGAGCACGCCGACACCGACCAATATGGCCGACAGCGCCACAAACAGCGTCCGTTCCGAATGTTCGGCGGCTTGCATCTCATCATCCCCTGGAGCCTCTCACCCAGCAGGGTTATCGCAGAGAACCGCCCAATCCGACAATGGGACTACGAATCAATACCCAAGACTCACTGAGAACGATGTTGTCCCCGGGTTGAACCTTTTTCTTCACCACCAAGGCACCAAGGACACCAAGGAGAGGCAAATCAAGCCAGCAAGAAACAGATAAACACTCCGATGGTCCAAGCCGCTCCGCTGTCACAGTCGGCCCTTCAACCTGCCTTTCCTTGGTGTCTTGTTGTCTTGGTGGTTAATGAGCCTCCCCGGATCGACCCATCAAGACCCGGCATCGGCTTCTGGCGGAGGAGCTTCCAGGTATCTCTGCTGGGCTTTCGACAACCCTGGAAACAGGATCGGAAACAGCACTTCCAGCCGGATGTACCACCGGATCGATTTCACGAAAAACCCGAGCACGAGCGGGGTCGATCCCAGCCGCATCTTGAACTCGTCGGCACTGGCCCCCACGCGAATCTGCGGAGCACCGGCCTGAATCGCCAGGTCGAGGGCGCGATAAATCAGATTGAAGTAGAGATCGGTCTCGGCGTTGACGGTGTAATCCATCCCGCACAGCAGCATCGTGTGCATCCGCGGATGATGAATCGACATCACGAAGCCAACGATCTCGTCCCCTCGGAACACGAAGGTCCATTGAGAATCGTCGCCGAAGGCGCGGGCGATCTCGCGAAAAAACTCGGCGGGCAGCCGTTCAAATTTGATGGCCGCCTTTTGGAAGACGGCCACATAGAGCGCATGCGCCGAATCGGGAAAGCGATCGGCCACTACATCCCGCTCGCCCAGAAGTTGAACCGTCGTCAGTCCCGCATCCGAGAACCGCTTCATGTACTTCCGCATGTTGGCGCGGGTGCGCTTCGTGCGGGAGTTGTAATAGTCGTCAAAGCACGTGAACCGATTCTCCAGCATCCATGTCAGGGCCGACTCGGCATACCGATAGCCCAGCGATTCCAACCCGGCGACCGAACCGCGCGTGGCCTGCGTGAACTCCTTGACGGTGACGAAGTAGGCCCCCGCTTCTCGACCGAACTTCCGTGCCAGCCGATCGACATCCGGCAGTAACTCGGCGACGTTTGTCTCGGGGAGAAACGCGAGGCCACTCTCCCCCGTCGTGACGGGCGTTCCCACCAGCAGCAGTCGAAACGTGAACAGCCGCTGGCCCAGCGTCTTCCGCCAGGAGGCCAGCCGGGTCTGGGCCGCCTCGGAAAAAAACAGGCCGCCATCGACATCGAACACCGAGTAGACCGCGATCGCCACCGCGCTGTCGCTGGCATCGCGCCAGACGGCGTACCAGAACTTGCCCGGTTCGGTGAGCGTTCGTTCGACCACGCCGAGGAACCGGCGGTCGAGGTACGGATGCGCGAGCGTCGCGACGATCTGGTCCCACGCCGCCGCGTCGACCTCGGCAATTCGGGTTGAGACCTGCACTCGATACAAACCGGCCACGACAACTCCGGGAGCACAGACAGGGGCAGTTGAATGGGAGCAAAGCGAGTGGACAACCTGTCCGATTCCCGCCCCGCTCCAAGGAGACACAATCCCCGACTCTCAGCCCGATCGATGGGAAAAATTTCGAGCCAGTTCGACCAGCGATCGAACCATGCAGCCCGTGGCTCCGCCATCCCGATGCGGTTTGTCGCTCGACGCAAACGCGGGCCCGGCGATATCGAGGTGGACCCAAGGCCGCCCCTTGACGAACCGCTCCAGGAACTTGGCCGCGGTAATCGCTCCGCCCCAGCGGCCGCCCACGTTCTTGATGTCCGCCACGTCGCTGTCAATCAGCTTGGCGTAGTGATCGAACATCGGGAGTTGCCAGGTGTCCTCACCACACGCCTTCGCAGCGGAGAGCACCGCATCGCACCAGGCCTGATCGTTCGACATCGCCCCGGTCACTTCTTCCCCCAAGGCAACGACACACGCTCCCGTCAGAGTCGCCAGGTCAACCAGATAATCACTCCCCTGCGAGAGCGCATAATCGAGCACATCGCACAGGACCAGTCGTCCCTCGGCATCCGTATTGAGGACTTCAATCGTCGTCCCGCTGCGGGAGAAGAGCACGTCGCCCAGCTTCATCGCCGAGCCTCCCGTCATGTTCTCGACCAGCCCCAAAAAGCCTTTCACATGGACGGGCAGTTTCAGCCGGGCGATCGCGGTGATGGCCGCGAGCACGGTCGCCGCACCGGCCATGTCACACTTCATGGTGAGCATGCCGTCGTTCGGCTTGATCGACAGCCCCCCCGAATCGAACGTGACACCTTTCCCCACCAGCGCGAGAACGGGCGCTCCGGGGGGGGCCCCGTTGTAATCCAGATGGACGACCCGTGCCGGACGATCGCTCCCCTTCGCGACCGCCAGCAGAGAGCCCATCCGCTCGGCGACGAGACGTTGTTCGTCGAGGACCTCGCAGATCAAACCATACTTCTCCGCCAGTTCCGCGGCTCGATTGGCGAACGTCTCCGGGTAGATCAGGTCAGCGGGCGTGTTGACCAGTTCCCGAGCGAGGTTGACCGCTTCCCCCAGGACCTGACCACGCTCGGCCCCCGCTTCGGGCTCTTCGACCGAAAACTCAGCCGGTGCGACCAGAATGGCTTTGCCGATCGGATACCGCTTGCGATCGGCTCGGTACAGGTCCTGTCCGCGCCCAGCAATCTCCAGTGCCGTCAATGCCTGCTGCGCGAGCCGATCGGTCGCCAGTCGCGTGCCAGAGGGCAACGCCAAGGCCACCTGGCCTACCGCTTTGCCCGTGATCGACCGAGCCGCTGTTTGAACCGTCCGCAGCCAGGACGGTTCCGAGAGCACTTCGAGGTTTCCCAACCCCACCAGCAGCAGGCGCTTGGCAGCCAAACCCGAGACATCGCGCAGGGCCGTTAGTTCGTTCAGTTTGCCCGTCAGGTCATCCTGTTCCCGCAATCGGGTCAGCGTCCCTTCCAGGGCCTGGTCAAGCAGAGCCACTGCGCCTGGAAAAGGCCCTTCGGGAACGCCCACGATCAGCCAGTCGGCTGCGACATCTTTCAACCCGGTCGAAACAACCGCCCAATCCATGACTCATCCTAAAAACGCGGCCACTCTGCTCCCTGATTTTCTCAACCCGGACAAGGCGAACCAGAGAGTTGAACCCGACGGTCGCACGCAAGGTGCTGGGGAAACGTCGCTTTCGAACTGTCGTCGAGACCGCAGCTCAGGTCAATTGATGCCGCGTGGGGGAGTTCGTACCAGCGCACGCGACAACGAGTTGCTACGCGGGAACATCGAATCCGTCCATCTTCGCAATGACCACGATTCCCGATTCCGTCACGGTAAAACCCCGCCGCCGATCCTCCTCCAGGTCGTACCCCACGGTCATCCCCTCGGGGATATGCACCCCTTTATCGAGAATGGCCCTCCGGACCCGGGCGTGACGGCCAATATCGACCCCCTCAAACAGGATCGAATCCTCGACCAGCGAGTAGCTGTTGACCCGCACATTCGGAGACAGGATCGACCGCGACACCTTCCCGCCAGACACGATCGACCCGGAACAGACCATGCTGTCGTACGCCACTCCGGCCCGAGGCTGCGGTGCTCCGGTCTCGGCAAACACGAATTTCGGCGGAGGGGCGGAGGCTTGATACGTGCGAATCGGCCAACTGCGGTCGTACAGGTTCAGCTCCGGCTCGACCGAAACGAGGTCCATGTTCGCTTCGTAGTACGCCTCCAGCGTCCCCACATCCCGCCAATACCGGCTGTGTCCCGTGTTCTTGTCGCGAAATGGAAACGCCCGCACATGATGGGTGTCCACCAGTTGCGGAATGATGTTCTTCCCGAAGTCGTGCTGGCTGTCGGATTGCGTCGCGTCGCGGCACAACTGGTCGAACAGAAAGGCGGCGTTGAAGACGTAGATGCCCATCGAGGCCAGGCAGAGGTCGGGGTGGCCGGGCATCGGATCGGGGTCTTTCGGCTTCTCCGCAAACTTGATGACGCGGTGACTTCCATCCACTTGCATCACCCCGAACTGGTCCCCCTCGTGAATCGGGACCGGGATGCAGCCGACGGTGATGTCGGCCTTCGCATCGATGTGATCCTGAATCAGCTCCGCGTAATCCAACTTGTAGATGTGATCGCCCGACAGAATGAGGACGTAATCGGGGTTCGAACGTTCGATGCTGTAGATGTTCTGGTAAACCGCGTCGGCGGTGCCCTGGTACCAGTTTTCGTCGATCCGCTGCTGCGGCGGGAGAATATCGATGAACTCGTTGAGCTCGCGGGTCAGAAACCGCCAGCCCAGGTGGATGTGCCTGTCGAGGCTGGCTGCTTTGTACTGCGTCAGGACGAGGATGTTCCTCAGGCCGCTGTTCAAACAGTTCGACAGCGTGAAGTCGACGATGCGATAAATGCCGCCGAAGGGAACCGCCGGTTTGGCCCGATCCCGTGTGAGGGGTTCCAGCCGCGTCCCTTTACCACCCGCCAAAATGAGCGCCAACACCCGTCGCATACCCGCCCCCTCGCCGCGATCCCCAGCTCGCCCGGCCCATCAGAGCCGGGCGGTCGATCCCTCTCGTCTTCATCCTGCCTTCGTTATCTTACCGCCCCGCGCTCGTCTCGCCGAACGACCTGCGACAATACTGTTTCGGATTCACTCCCGCACGCACAGCGTTTGCTTTTCATTGGAATCGTGCGGAAGGGGCGTAAGCCTCCCCCCGCTGTTTTCTCCCTGCCGAGATCTTCTCCCGTGGCCGCCGATCGACTTGCCGGTTTAAACCCTCCCCAGCGCGAAGCGGTCGTCACGTTGAATGGCCCGGTTCTCGTTCTGGCCGGGGCCGGCACGGGTAAGACCCGCGTCATTACCTACCGCATGGCGGAGATGATCGCCCAAGGGGCCCAGCCCGATCGCATTCTCTCGGTCACGTTCACCAACAAAGCCGCCAAAGAGATGCAGGAGCGCGCGGCTAAACTGCTCGGGAAAACGGGCAAAGCCAAACCCTACGTTTCGACGTTCCACTCTCTCTGCGTCAAGATTTTGCGCGAGGAAATCGGGTCCCTCGGCTATCCCGACGACTTCACGATCTACGACCGTGGCGACCAGGAATCGGCCGCACGCTCCGCCCTGCGCGACATTCGCGTCCCCGAGACCTCGCTCAAACCGGCCGACCTGCTCTCGATCATCAGCGGCTGGAAGATGATCGGCGTCCGCCCCGCCCAGGCCACCGAGCATGCCGAGTCCGACCGCGAAATCCTCGCCGCCAGTGCCTATCGCCGCTACCAGAACAGCCTCAAAGCCTGCGCCGCGGTCGACTTTGACGACTTGCTGCTGCTGGTCGATGAACTGTTTCACAACCGGCCGGAAGTGCTCAAGCGGCAGCAGGACCGGTTCGATTTCGTCCAGATCGACGAGTATCAGGACACCAACGGAATGCAGTTCGCCATTGTCGAGGCACTCGTGCGGCAGCACAAAAACCTGCTCGTCGTGGGTGATGACGACCAGTCCATTTACGGCTGGCGCGGGGCCGAGTTGCGTCACATTCTCGGTTTCCCGCAGGTGTTCCCCGGGACGAAGGTCATTCGTCTGCAGGACAACTACCGCTGCACCGCGGAAATTCTCGACCTCGCCAACCGTCTGGTCCGCCACAATCGCCAGCGTCACAAAAAACAGTTGATCCCCCATAAATCGAACGCGGGCAGCGTGCGTTTCGCCGAATTCCCCGATGAACAGGCCGAGGCCGAGCAGATCGTGCGGGAAATTGCCTACATCGTGAACGAACTCCGCCAGCCGGCGAGCGAGTTTGCAATCCTGTTTCGGACGAACGACCAGCCGCGTGTGTTCGAAACAGAACTGCGGAAACAGCGGGTGCCGTATGTGATTCTCGGCAGCCAGTCGTTCTTCGACCGCCGGGAAGTTAGGGATATTCTGGCCTACCTGCGGGCGATCCAGCATCCGTCCGACGAGATCTCACTGCGGCGGATCATCAACGTCCCCGCGCGAGGGATTGGCGACACGTCGCTGCAGAAGATCAACGCCCACGGAGTGAAATCGAAAAAGTCGTTCTGGGACGCGGCCGATGAAGCGCTTTTGGCGGGTGAACTCAACAAGTCGACCGGAGAAGCGCTGCGCGGCTTTCGCCAGATGCTCGACCGGTATCGGCAGGATTTTCGGTCGAAATCGCAGCCGCTCAGCACGCTCGTGAAACGGCTGATCGACGAAACCGGCTACGAAGCGGAAATCGAAAAGAGCTACACCACCGAGGGCCAGCTCAATGTCCGCTTCAACATGCTCGAGGAACTGGTCAGCGCGATTGAGTCTTACGAGAAGCAGGCCCAACGGCCGACTTTGACCGAGTTTCTCGAGCAAACCTCGCTTGCCGGACGCGACGAACCGAGCGACAAAGATGACAAACTTGCGGCCAGCGGTGTCAAACTGATGACGTTGCATAGCGCGAAGGGGCTCGAGTTTCCCCGCGTTTACCTGGTCGGGCTGGAAGAGGGCATCCTGCCGCACAAGCGATCGCTCGAAGATGGCGAAGCCCCGAACATCGAAGAAGAACGTCGCCTCGCCTATGTCGGCGTCACCCGCGCCCGCGATTTTCTAACGATCAGCCGGGCCATGAACCGCACCAAATGGGGCAAGTCGCGTCCCACCATGCCCTCGCGATTCCTCCGTGAAATGCAAGACAGTGAGTAAGCAGACGGCGACCGAGTCGTCAGGCAAGTCATTAGGCGAGCCGACCCTGTGAGGGGGCGGTGGAAACCAGTGATCGAAGGAGATCCTCCAAAAGATCTCACGACTGCACCGCCCCTCCGTCCAGGAACAGCCCCGGAAGCTCCGTGGTCACGTTTCTCAGTGCCTCGCCGTGTTCAAGATGGCACCAGACGCGATGGAAACACGGGGTGTGCCATGCTTGCACCGCTTCGGGGCAAGCATGCCGACTGTGGGACAGCGCGGCAGTCACCAAGACCGCGTGTTTCCTGGAACTCGACGAAGAAGACTGTCGCGAACCGCTCGCATGCTTGCCCCGCAAAGCCGGTGCAAGCATGGCACACCGAATTCACACCATTGTCCCCAGGATCAACAAGGCGAAGGCCCTGCACTTTGCGCCGTTCACCTTGCGTTGCCGACTTTGGGCACGGATAATGAATAGAACATTTGTTTCGTGGTGAGCAGGCGATTATGCGTGATCTGAGGGTGGAGTTCCTCGCGACATTTGGCGGTTCTGCGCGGCGGCCGGTCTGGCCGTGCGTGGTCATCGCGGCGATTCTGTCCGCCTGTGCGTGGGGCTGCGGAGGCGGTGCCGCGCCAGACAAGGCCGAGGGCACATCGTCTGAAACAGCCGCTGCCCCGAAGCCAGCCGCCTCAACAGAGGTGGCCGAAGCGGACAAATCGGCCCAGGACGAGGCCAGTGATTCGGCAGACGCCAACAAACCGTCCCCGAAAAAGAAGGCCGCCAAAGGTCCGGAGATCGACGGCATTCCGCTCGATGTCGTCTGGTACGACGATCCGCTCGGCGTCGCGGCCGACAGTACCGCTGTGGGTGGCGCACCCGCGGTGGCTGCCACATCGAAGCCATCCATGGGGGGCGGGGCCGCCTCTGCACCGGCACCAACACCCGATGAGCCCGCTCCCGCAGCTTCGGCAACCGGCGGCTGGCAAGACCTGATCTCCGGTGAGTTGATCGCCGCGGAAACGAAGAAGATCAAGAATCGCCTCACCGACAGCCTCTCCACCGTCGGTAAGTACAACGGGAACTACAAGGAAGTGATTCAGGTCGATGCGGCGGTGCTTTCCGCTCTGGCCCAAGTCCTGCAGCAGCACCCCGATAGCCTCACCTGGAAGGCCGATGCCCCCTCGGTGCGCGACCTTGCCTCCGAACTCGGCAAAAAAGCCAAAGGACTGGGGCAGGCCTCGTACGATCCCTCCAAAGAAGTGTTCGACAAGCTCGATGGCGTTCTGGGCGGCAACAAACCGCCAGGACTGGAGGAATCACCCCCGCAACTTCCCTTTGGTGAGTTTGCGAGCCGGATGGGTCTGATGAAGCGGATGCAGAAATCGTTCGACTTCATGAAGTCGAATATTCAAAACGAAGCGACGTTCAAGAAAGAAGCGGAAACGATTCAGCACGAATCGGCCCTGCTCGCCACCCTGACGAAAGTGACCGGCGCCAAAGAGTACCCCGGTGGTGACGAAGAAGAGTACCAGCAGTTCATCAAGGATCTCGTGGCTGCCAGCCAGGCTGTCAATGCGGCGAGTAAGGGCGAGTCATTTTCTGGGTTTCAAGACAGCATCTCGCAGGTTCAAAAGCTCTGCGACAACTGCCATCAGGCCTATCGGTTTGGGGAGAATTGACCTTCGGCCATTGGTCGGCAGGATCAATCGTGCGAGGATAAGAATCACAACAGGCGATGCGCGACAGCCGCCCACCCGATTGGGAGCGCGGTGTAACGACGTCTAATGTGAACTCACGAGCGACGCGGTCCAGGGATGGCGCAAGCCGGAAGTTGTTTGGAAGTTTTTGGAGTCGAACCGCATGCTGTCGCGAACCCT
>JAIXZD010000533.1 GCA_027489895.1 Planctomycetaceae bacterium | reverse complement strand
GATTGTCATGAAAAACGGGCATGTCTCGGCTCCCCGGCTTGAAATACCACCAATTAGGTCGGTGATATTATCGGCTGACCAGAGAGACGCAATCCATCCCGTTGAATTTTTCCTCAGAAGTTCCTCGCCGGCGTGTTGGGGTCGCCGCAGGTGATTTCTGGGAAAGGGGTTACGGGTGTTGTTGGGGTGCGCGATCGTCCGGCGGATCACCAGTTCCACCTGTGACGCGAACGGAAACTCGTTCTCCTTCGAGGAGCCGTCGGGGGACGTCACGACGAACACCTGGAACGGCGAGAACCGGCTGGTGGAGGTCGAGCATCCCGGTGGCGACATCACGACGTATACGTACAACGCGGACGGCCTCCGCGTGCGGGAGGAGCATGACGGCGTCGAGACGCGGTTCGTGTACGACGGGAACAACCTGCTGCGGGAAGCAGACGACACGAACCTGCCCGAGGCGGACTACACGTACATCCCGCAGGCGTATGCCGAGGCGATCAGCCAGCGGCGGGACGGGGACTCGTCGTTCTCTCTGGTGGAGGGAATCAGGAACGTCCGCCGGGTGCCACTGCTGGCTTGTCCAGCAGTGGAGTTCGACTCACAACAAAAGGGAGGCAGAAAAGGGCGGCCCTTTGTTTTGCCCCTTCGGCGACGACCAATGGATCAAGAGCACGGCCGTTCGCCGCAGGCTGGAATGTATCACCCGCCCCAGATAGGCTCGGCTCGGAATTGCACCTCGAACAGCGCGGCTGGACAAGCCAGCATTGGCACCCGGCGAATGGGATGCCAATATCGGCGTCGCCTGTTGACGTCGGCGATAGTTGCTTATACAATGATTCGCGAGGTGTCACCATGACGAAACCGGCCCTCAGCGTCGAAACGATTGCCATGAGTTGCGTCGCCAAGCAGCTGCGGCAGCTGAACCGGGTCGTCACGAACATCTACGACGACGCCTTTCGGCCGCTCGACCTGAAGGTGAGCCAAATGAATATCTTGGTCGCCGCGGCGGTGATGGGGACGGCTCGCCCAGTTGAGGTTTGCGAACACCTTAATCTCGACGTCTCGACCCTGAGTCGCAACGTCGAACGGATGAAGGCCCGCGGCTGGCTGGAAGTGGTACCCGACGAGGATGGGCGCTCGCAGCCGTTCCGCCTGACGGCTCCGGGGCGCGAGCTTCTAGAGCGGGCGATTCCCGCCTGGAGCGAGGCGCAGGAGCAGGTCCGGAAAGTTGTCGGGGACGGTTTCCTGGAGCAATTGAACCGGGCCGTGAAGCGGGTGAATGAGAAGACCGCCTCGAGCTGACCAACTTTTTTTTGCTATTTAGTTGTATATACAGTAAAGGGCTGCCCATGAACCTCGAAGACCATCCGACCGTGCGGCGGGTTCGCCTCAAAACGGTATCCGCCAATCGGCCCGCGGACGAGGTGGTGGACGCCGGCTGGTTGAGTCAACTGGTCCTCGAGGCGGGTGCCGATGACGTCGGATTTGTCGAGATCGGCAGACCCGCCCTGGACGACCAGCGCGAAGACATTCTCAAGGCGTTCCCCCACACGAAGACGCTCGTCAGCTACGTGGTCCGCATGAACCGGGAGGCCGTTCGGACCCCCGCACGCTCGGTCTCCAACCTCGAGTTCCACCACAGCGGTGAAGAGGTCAACCACGTCGCCCGAGAGGTGGTCCAGGCCCTCGAGGACCGGGGCATCCGGGCGATGAACCCGGCGATGGGCTTCCCCATGGAGATGCAGAACTTCCCCAACAAAATCTGGGTCGTCTCGCACAAGCCGGTCGCGGTCGCGGCGGGGCTGGGCATGATCGGCATCCACCGCAACGTCATCCACGAGAAATTCGGCAATTTCATCCTGCTCGGGACCATCCTGCTGGATGTCAAGGTTTCAGAGTCCAGCCAGCCGATCAACTACAACCCGTGCCTGGAATGCAAACTGTGCGTGGCCGCGTGCCCAGTGGGGGCCATCTCGCCCGACGGGAACTTCAACTTCGCGTCCTGCTTCACCCACAACTACAGGGAGTTCGTCGGCGGCTTCACCGACTGGGTCGAACAGGTGGCCGACAGCAGTAGTGCCGCGGACTACCGCAGTCGGGTCAGCGATTCCGAGTCGGCCTCGATGTGGCAGAGCCTCTCCTACGGCGCGAACTACAAGGCCGCGTACTGCCTGGCGGTGTGCCCGGCCGGGGAGGACGTGATCGCGCCGTTCCTCGCCAACCGGAAGGCTCACCTCGACCAGGTGGTACGGCCCCTCCAGGAACGCGAAGAAACGGTCTACGTCACCCGGAACTCTGACGCCGAAGACCACGTCGCCAAACGCTTCCCCCACAAGAAGGTCAAGTACGTCGGCCACAGCCTGCGCCCGAACAGTATCGAGGCTTTCCTGCAGGGGATGCCGAACGTCTTTCAGCCGGGCAAGGCGGCGGGCCTGAACGCCACCTACCACTTCACCTTTACCGGGCGTGAACAACGGCAGGCGACCGTCGTGATCCAGGGGCAGAAGATCCGGGTCGAGGAGGGCCATGTCGGCCGGCCGGACATCCGCGTGACCGCGGACTCGCAAACGTGGGTCGGCTTTCTGAGAAACGAGCGGAGCATGGTCTGGGCCCTCGTGCGCCGGAAGATTCGGCTCAACGGCCCGCCCAGGCTGCTGCTGGCATTCGGAAAGTGCTTCCCGAGCCCGGGCGGCCGGCAGGAGCGGGTTGAGCTTGAGCCGCGACCTTCGAGGCTCAGGGGCGAGTCCGCGCCCTTCGTGAAGAACGACCCCGTCACCGGCGAAACCCGGTGGCGCGGCAAGCTCACGCTCTCGGAGGTGGTGGACGAGGCTCACGAGGTGAAGACTTTCCGATTCACTCCCCCCGCGGGCGGGGAACTCCCGTTCAACTACCTGCCCGGCCAGTTCGTCACGCTCCACGTCGCGCCCGGCGGGGTCCCGACCAAACGCTCCTACACGATCGCGTCGTCGCCCACCTGGCGCGACCGGATCGAGATCACGGTCAAGCGCGAAGGCCAGGGACTGGTCTCGCGGTGGCTGCACGGCGAACTGGCGGTCGGGGACGAGGTCGAGGTCGAAGCGCCGAACGGTAACTTCGTTTTCAGCGGCCAGGAGGCAGACCGGGTCGTCCTCATCGGCGGTGGAGTGGGAATCACGCCACTGATGAGCGCGGTGCGCTACCTCGCCGAGAAGCGCTGGCCGGGCGAGGTCCACCTCGTCCTCGGGTTCCGGTCGCCGCGCGACTTCATTTTCCGTGATGAGCTGGCCGCACTCCAGGCGAGCCACCCCAAACTTGCCGTCACCGTCACCATGAGCGACCCGCGGGACGAGCCGTGGTCTGGCCGCGTTGGCCGAATCGATGCGACCCTGCTCGCTTCCACCGTGCCCGATCTCCCGGCCCAACGGGTTCACGTGTGCGGCCCGCTGCCGATGATGGACGCGGTCACGGCCGCACTAATCTCGCTCGGCGTCCCCCCTGCCCAGATCAAGAGGGAGGCGTTCGGGACGGTCAAACGCGATCCGTCCTTGAAGGACGCCAGGGCAACTGAGGTCGCGGGACGGGCTTCCTTCCTGGTCTCCGGCGTGACCGCGCCTGTTCCGGTCGATGCGACGATCCTCGACGCGGCCGATACGGCCGGTGTCTCCATCGACAGCGCCTG
This sequence comes from Planctomycetaceae bacterium, assembly GCA_027489895.1. Lineage (GTDB taxonomy): Bacteria > Planctomycetota > Planctomycetia > Planctomycetales > Planctomycetaceae > JAIXZD01. The sequence continues at coordinate 3,313 of JAIXZD010000533.1, read as the reverse complement.
CCGTTCCGGCACATGTGCATCCTGTCGCGTCAAGCTGGTGTCGGGCCGGGTGACAATGGCCGCCGAAGACGGGCTGACCGACCAGGACAGGGCCGACGGCTACATCTTGGCCTGCCAGGCCAAGGTTCACGGCGACGTCGAAGTCGACGCGTAACCCCCAGGGAGATCGCTCATGGGTTTTGAACTATTCGCCGCAGTCTTCGTCGCAGTCTTCGTCGGCTCGGCTGTCGGACTGTGGCTCCTGTCCCAGATCACGGAAGCGTTGCGCCCGGTCCCGCAAACGCCCAGGACCTTGCGCTGGGCGCCGGAGATCCCGATCTCCTACATCGACATCGGCGGCTGCAAGCTTCGCTACATCAAGGCCGGGCGGGGCCCGAACCTCGTGCTCCTCCACACCCTGCGCACCCAGCTCGACCTCTTCGAGAAGGTCGTGCCGGAGCTGACGCGGCGGTTCACTGTCTACGCGCTCGATTATCCGGGCCACGGTTACTCGGACATCCCCGATGCCCGATACGATGCCGACTTTTTCGCCGAGTCGGTCGCGAAGTTCCTCGACACCTTCGACCTTCGCGACGTGACGCTCAGCGGGGTGTCCATCGGCGGCACGATCGCCCTGATCCTGGCCGGCCGGCACAACCCGCGCATTGCCAGGGTCGTGGCGATCAACCCGTACGACTATGCGAGGGGTCGCGGGATGGCGCGCAGCTCGCCGCTGGGCTGGCTGATCACAGTCGCCTCGGACATCCCCCTGGTCGGCGAAACGGTCATGCGACTCAGGAACTTCGTGATCATGCGGGCCGTTCTCCAGGGCGGCGTCGCGAATCGCGAGAGCATCCCGCCCGCACTCCTGAAGGAGATGTACCGTGTTGGCAATCGGCCCGGCCATTACCGAGCCTTTATCCGCCTGCTCCGTCGGTCGGCGAGTTGGGAAGCGGCGACTGACTCATACAAGAACATCAACCTGCCGGTGCACGTCGTCTGGGGTGACAAGGATTGGGCCCGGCCCGGCGAGCGCGAGCACGATCTCCGCCTGGTTCCGACGGCCCAGACGGGAACCGTGGAGAATGGCGGACACTTCTTGCCGCTCGATCGGCCAGATGCTTTCGTCGGCCTTCACCTGCGAATCGGGAACGGGTCCGACGGGTGACGGTCGTGGCGACCGGTCGCCAGCAGAAGTGGAACGTGCCGGGACATCTCACCGGCCACCAGCAGCGGAAGACAACGGTCGTGATTGGGGAATCAGAAGGTCCGCGCCGGGTGCCATTGCTGGCTTGTCCAGCAGTGGATGCCGATTCGCAACAACAGGGATGCAGAAATGGACCGCAGAAAAGGCGGCCCTTTGTTTTGTCGCCTTCGGCGACGACCAACGGATCAAAAGCACCGCGGTTCGCCTCGGCCTGGAATGCACCTCCCGTCCCAGAAACGAGTCGTGATCTCTTTCTGCCTCTCTCCCCCGTCTTCGGAACGCACCATTCTAGAGAACCCGCGCACGACGACCACACGTTCGCCGTCGGGCTGCGCCCGACGTGCTGTCGCGACGTTTTCAACATCGATCTGCTCCCGTTGACACGTCGGGCGAAGCCCGACGGCGAACAGCTTGTCACGCGGATCAACGTGTGGATGGCGGGTGGGGGCTTGCCGAAGGTGTCTACCCGACGGGAACGTCGATCAGTTCGCGGACTTTTCGGGCCAGGCCCAGCGGGGTGAACGGCTTCTGGATGAAGGACTTCGCGGCCTCGACACCGCCGTGACGCAGGACGGCGTCGTCGGCGTAGCCGCTCATAAACAGAACGCGCACGTCGGGCCGGTCCCGCCGCAGCTCTTCGGCCAGTTGCCGTCCGCCCATCTCGGGCATCACGACATCGCTGACGAGCAGATCGATCGGACCCGCGTGCATCCGGGCGTAACGTACCGCCTCCTCGCCGCTGGCTGCTTCCAACACCGTGTACCCCCGCGTTTCCAGCGACAGTCGAACGATGGTCCGCACGGCCTCTTCGTCTTCCACCAGCAGGATGGTTTCGGCCCCACGGCTGCCGACGGTCCCGGGATCCGGGGTTGGTCCGGCAGGTTTGTCACCGACCAGCGGAAGGAGCAGTCGGAACGTCGTGCCGACACCGACGGTGCTGTCGAGGACGACCTGCCCGCCGCTTTGCGACACGACCCCGTGCACCACCGAGAGACCCAGACCCGTCCCTTTGCCAACCCCCTTGGTGGTGAAAAACGGTTCAAACACCTTCCCCTTCACTTCGTCCGACATGCCATGCCCGGTGTCCGCAATCGACAGGCAGGCGAGCCAGGCGGAGTCGCGTTCGGGGAACGTGCCAGAGGGCAATTCCGAGGAGGCGCCCGAGTCTGTGACCTGGGATGGGACGATCGCCGTCGAGATCGTCAGCCGTCCGCCCATGGGCATGGCGTCTCGCGCATTGACGGCCAGGTTCATGATGACCTGTTCGAACTGGTTCGGGTCAATGAGGACACGCACCGGGGTTGGGGCCGTGACGACGTCGAGAAGAATTCGCTCGCCCATAAGGCAACGCAGAAGTGTGACTGACTCGGTGACCAGCTGGTTCAGGTCGATCACCTTGGGCTCGACGATCGCCTTGCGGCTGAACGCCAGCAGTTGCTGGGTCAGGCGGGCGGCCCGTTGTCCGGCGTCCAGAATGGTCGAGACGGATTCCCGCCACTTGTCGACGACCAGTTCGTCCGTCATCAACAGCACCTCGCAGCAGACATTGATGACGGTGAGCATGTTGTTGAAGTCGTGCGCCACGCCACCCGCCAGCCGACCGATCGCCTCCATCTTCTGGGCCTGGAGGAACTGCGACTCCAGGCGTTTGCGGTCGGTGATATCCTGAATCGAGCCGCGTACCCGCAGTACGCGGCCCGCCTCGACGATCGGTCGACAAATGGTGCGGACCCATTTCTCTCGTCCGTCGGCGGCGGTGAGCTGCAATTCCATGTCGTGAGGTGTCCCGTCCTGGATGGCGGCGGCAAGTGCCTCTTCGAGGGCCGGCCGTTGTGCAGGACTGAAGAACTTCATCGCTTCCGAGGCCGGGGGGGGCGCGTCGACGCCGTAGATTTGAGCCACTTCCGGGGTCCAATCGGATCGCAGCGTGACCGGGTCGAACCCCCACCCGCCAACCTGGGCGAGTTCGGCCGCTTCGCGGACCAGCATCTCCTGTTCGCGCAGGCGGACCTCGGCCTGCCTGTGGTCGGTCACATCCGCGGTGACGACAACCGCGCAAGACGGACGACCAGCGACAAAAGTGACGTGTTTGCGAATATTCAACCAGCGAATGCCGCCGTCTGGCCG